>WTGC01000054.1 GCA_011523705.1 Chloroflexota bacterium
TCTTGCTCTGCGCGATTCCCTTCGTCTACATGATTTCCGCCAGCTTCCGCCGCGAAGGCGATCTCTACAAGCTGCCGGTGACGGTCTATCCGCGCGAATGGACGATGCATAATTTCCACACGCTCTTCGAAAAAACGGAATATGTGCGCTGGTACGGCAATACCATCTTCACCGCCAGCATCCGCACCGTTCTCGGCGTCTACTTGGCTGCGCTGGCGGGCGCCGCCTTCGCCAAATACGATTTCCGCTTCAAGCGCTTCTTTTTCTTTTTGGTCCTGGCAACCCTGACGCTGCCCTTCCATATGCTGCTGATACCGCTATTTTTATTGATGCGCGATTTCGGCTGGGTGGACAATTATCTCGCCATCATCGTGCCCGGGATGGTGAATGTCTTCAACATCTTCCTCATGCGCCAATACATTGAGTCTGTGCCCGATGAATTGATGGACGCGGCTCGCATAGACGGCGCTTCCGAGATCGGCATGTTCCACCGCATCATCCTGCCGCTGGTGCGCCCGGCCCTGGGCGTGGTCGGCATTCTCACCTTCGTCTGGACCTGGAACGATTTTCTCTGGCCCCTGGTCGTCCTGCACGATGACGCGAAATACCTGCTTTCCAACGGCATCGCCACAATGGACGGTCCCTACGAGGTCGAGACGGGCGCGATCATGGCCGGCTCCTTCCTGGCCACCTTGCCCATCATCATCGTCTTCCTCTTGATGCAAAGGCAGATCATCGCCGGCCTCACGCAAGGGGCAATCCGCGGTTGAAAAAGCAACCCCCCTCTAAATCTCCGCCCAAAGCATTGGAGGGAGACTTGGCCCCGCGCCTGGTCTTTCAGCCAGATGCCTCACTTAGCCTGCAGCGCGGCATCAATCTGATCGTTGACGCGGTACGCCCGACGCTCGGTCCCATTCCGCGCACAGTCGCCGTCAGTCAAGCGCTGGAGGACAAGCCGCCGGACCTACTCGACAAAGGCGGTCTCATCGCCCGGCGCATCAGCGACCTGCCCGATCGCGACGCCGATATGGGCGCCATGCTGCTGCGGCAGATGCTTTGGCAGCTCTACGAAGACTGCGGCGATGGCACGGCGACGGCCGCGGTCATCTTCCAATCAATCTATAACGACGGGCTGAAAGTGATTGCCGCCGGCGGCAACGCCATGCGCTTACGGCAGTATCTAGGCGAGTTCCTGGATATCGCGCTGGCTTCGCTCGCCGAGATGACGAGCCCGATCTGCGGACAACAGCAACTGGCACAACTCGCCGAATGCGTCTGCGGCGACCGCGAACTGGCGGAGCATTTGGGCGAGATTTTCGACTTCATCGGCGAGCACGGCCAACTCGATGTGCGGCGCGGGCACACGCGCGCCATGGCGCACGATTACATGAAGGGCATGTATTGGCGGCGGGGCGCGGTCTCGCGGGCGATGTTGCGCGGCGGTAAGGAAAGCGATCGCATCGTCATGAACGACTGCGCCATCCTGCTCAGCGACCTCGATGCCGACGATCCGGAAGCGCTGTTGCCGGTCATCACGACCTTAATGCGGGCTGGGGCGAAAGCGCTGCTGCTGGTTGGTGACAAATTTTCTGAGACGGTCATCAACTTCATCTTGAATAACAAGGAGCCGGATAAGTTCCGCCTCGTGGCGGTCAAGACGCCGGGAAGCACCGATGACGAGCGCCGCGCCCACTTGAGCGACATGGCGGTCATCACTGGCGCCATTCCGCTATTCAAAGCGGCCGGCGATACGCTGGCGTCCGCGGCCGGACGCCCGAAAGATTCACCAGGCAACGACCCGACGAGACATGCACGCCCAAGCTTTTTCGGTCAAGCGAAACAAGTCTGGGTCGAGCGCACCATGTTTGGCCTGGTATCCGACCGCGAAGATCAAGGCGAGCTCACCGAGCACTTGGCTGATTTGCTTGAGCTACTCGAATACGCGGAGGATAAGGACGGGGAGACCTTCCTGCGCGAGCGCATCGGCAAGATCCTGGGCGGCGTCGCCATATTGCGCATTGGCGATGCCGTGCCGACGCGGATGGACAGCCGCATCGCCATCGCAAAAGAGACGGCAAAATCGCTGCGCCGCGCCATTCGCGACGGCATCTTGCCGGGTGGAGGAATCGCCCTGCTCGCTTGCCGCGATGCGCTGAATTCGGCGCCATTCCCCACCGGCGACAGCGAAGCGCGCGCCGCCCAGCGGATTCTGCTGAAAGCATTGGAGGCGCCGATCCGCGCCATCTGCCGAAATGCCGGCTACGATGGCGCCAAACTCGCCGAGTTGGAGGGTCAGCCCTGCGGATACGGCATCGATGTCCGCAGCGGCGCTATCGTCGATATGCTGGAAGCCGGTATTATTGATGTCGCGTCCGTCACCGAAGCCGCTCTTCGCAGCGCGGTGACGAGCGCGGCGCTGGCGCTGACGATCGATGTGCTGCTGCATCATGCGCAGCCCGAAGAAACCTATACGCCTTAAGACCGCCCAGCGCGACGCTACTGCCCGCCGTTGGACACAAAGCCAACATCCGCTAAGATATGCATAGTGGCATTGCTAACCGAGAGTAGCAGCAGCGTGCTGTCTTTGCAGTTATGGCGCACAATCGCCGAAGCCGATATCCACGATCCCATCTTCAGGCGCGTCAGCCAGATTCACAAGCCGCCCCGCCAGACTCCAGCGCGCCCAAGCAGGCCGAGGCTGCTCGTGCCGCTTTTCGCATTGGCTTCAACCTGCCTCTTCATCGTCGCGCCGCAGTTGCTAGTGGCTGTCTTGATCGTGCCCTTCATGTTGATCACGCTGGTTGTGGCGGCGCCCCTGCTCTTGCCCGTCCTCATCTGGCTTGCCGGCGCGTTTTACACTGGCGAAATCATCAGCGGCATCCAGCGCGAGAAACAGCAAAACACCTACGATCTCATCTGCGCCTCGACCCAGGGCAAACTCAATGCCAGTTGGTCTTTCGCCACCGGCATGCTGCATCGCGGCGGCTATTTCCTCCCGCTGCGTTGGGGGACTCGCGTCTCGTTGCGTTTCGGATTGGCGGCGCTCGGCGGATTAAGCCTGTTTGTGCTGCTCTTCGCCCTCTCTGACCCAGCCGGCTTCGGAATCGCGCAGTTTCGCCTGCTGCTGCTGCCGCTCTTGCTGGCGGCGCTCACCTTCAGCAATTTGACGCAGACTTTCGTTCTCAGCCACATCATCGGTCTGCTCGCCAGCAGCTTCGATTGGGCGCAGCGCGATGCGATGCTGGTCGGTTTGCTCGCCTACGCCCTGCTCCACACGCTGCCGCTGGCAGTTGCCGGACTGATCTACTTGCCTTTCCGCTTTTTCGTCTTCGAGCCGCCGCTGCTGGCGGTCTTGGCGGTCGAGGCATTTGCGCTGCTGCTAATCATCGCCGGGCGCGAGCTGACGATCATGGCGCTGTGGTCGGCGCTGAAGCAGCGGATGAATTCGCGGTTGGGCCACATTCCTTTGCTCACACGGCAAGTTTTACTGGCACAGTAGTCTTACTGGCACAACCACTGCGACGCGGCGGACAGTGATGCTGGAAGGGCTAATCTGTGACTGTAGTGCAATTTGCCTCAATCTCCGATCCAGCCGTTCTTCAAGGTCCTGTTGCCTCCGTTCGGCCTGAACTCGCAGACCCGGATTGTCTTGGAGGCGATACCGATTGACTAGCGATTGCTCATAGGTAATTTCCGCTTCTAGGCTCGCTTGTACTTGCTGCTGTTCTGTTTCACGCCGTCTGATTTCTCGCCTCTCTACCTCGTCCCGGTGCAGTTGTACCAGTTGAGCGGTGGTGAAGGCTGTGGCGAGGTCTGCGAATGTCTGATCCTTATGCCAATCTTGACCAAGCAGATTTACAATATGTGCCGTTTCTTCGGCAGTTGCTGCTCGAAACGTGAGATATCTGCCAGAATCGATTTGGCTTACAGCATGGCCGTCGTCGACTTGAACAAGCAGTGCCCGCTGCTCGATAAGATTGTTCATTAGCAATGCGTTGTGTATCGACCATTGCAAATGAAATAGTACACGCAGGTTTGAGGCTTTCTCATTTTCGTCTACAAGCACAGGTAGTGCCTCACCACATTCTGGGTTGCTTTTTTCCCAATGGGAGCTTACCCACCTAATGGTTGCCTCAAGCAAAGAATGCCCCGGGCCAACATGTTCCGGCGCATCAAATCTAGTCGCTATCCGAACAGGAACTGGATCAAAGCTAACCCGTTCATATTCGGCTCGGATATCACGCATACCTAGGCGTCTAGCGTGCTCGACAATTACACCAGGAACCCTAGAGAATCTGTAGAAACCATTTTCCAATTCTAGGATTTCGCCTCCGACTCTGGAGGAATAATCTATCGAAAGATGATCGAACACCCGTAGCAGAAAGTCTCGTATGTTGCGGGTTGATAAGCGTCTTACATCGGCGTCCTCGATACTTGCGCGAAGTAAGCTTACATCAATTACATCAGAGGCCAGTACACGACCTTGCGCCAATTCATGGATGCGCTCAGGATTAACTGCGTTGTCAATCACTTGATTTAGTCTATCCCGTACTTGAGGATTGTCGCCGTACCGAAGTGCTTCTCTCAATAGATTTGGCAAAGGTTCACCTACAAACAGTTCGCCAAGTATGTCAAAGACCTTGCCATTTAGCGCGTTTCCGATAGTTTCTAGCTTTTGCAGGAGACGTTCGTACACTGAGCCTTCGCGCGTCTCTCTCGTAACAATATTCCACAGATGGCAAACCTCTGTCTGCCCGATACGATGAATGCGGCCAAAGCGCTGCTCAAGTCGATTTGGATTCCAAGGCAAATCGTAATTTACCATCAGATGTGCGAATTGCAGATTGATACCTTCACCGGCGGCGTCGGTGGCAACTAGAATTTGAATTCTAGAATTGTCGCGGAAGCGATCTTGAATAATGCGCCGCTCTTCCTGTCGAATACCGCCATGGATTGTGACAATTGCATTTGAATCACCGAGCAAGTTGCCAAGCTTGTCGACAAGATAGCGGAGTGTAGCCCGATGTTCAGTGAAAATGATTAACTTCCGCGGCTGGCCATCCTGCTCCATTTCTGGCAATCGCCTTTCCCAAATCTCACGCAGTTTCTCCCATTTGCTATCCCTGTCGCTGCTACGGAGTTCATCGGCCTGCGATTCAAGGTATTGCAAAGTACCAATTTCCCTTTCAAGTTCAAATGGGTCAAGTGCTGCAGTCGCCAGATCGTTGGCTTCATCTTCCTTCTTTTCGCGTTCCTCTGCTGTCAGTTCCTCGACGTCTTCTTCATCAAAGTCTGCATAAACAACAGGCTCCCGGTTGTACCAATCTTCAAGCAACTCTTCCAAGCGTTGTCTGCGAGATCTCAAGGATTGATAGATCGCTTCCGGCGAGGAAGCCAAACGACGTTGCAGGACGATTAATGCGAAACCAACTGTATTTCGACGCCCGCCTTCTAAGTGCTGGGCACGATTGAACTCGTTGCGACAGTAGTCAGTTACCGCCTTGTACAGCAATCTTTCTTGGTCAGACAGACCGTAATTTGCGGTATATGATTTGCGCTCCGGAAACAGCGGTCGGCCATCAAAAGTTACGAGCTGCTCTTTCATCCGACGCAGAACTACATCTGAAGTATCGAATCGCCGAACTCCAGCACGAAAACGTCCTTCAAATCGGTCGTCGTCCAACAGCCGCAAGAACAATTGGTAGTCCGGCTCATTTCCGTTGTGGGGAGTGGCCGTCATCAGGAGGAAGTGGCGAGTGATACCACTGAGTTTTTCACCAAGCATATAGCGTTGTGTACGACTTATCTCGCCGCCGGAGTAAGTGGCTGACATTTTGTGTGCCTCATCACAGATAATGAGGTCCCAACGAGACTCCTCCACCAATTCACGGTATTCAATTCGTTTCAACTGATCCATTCGAGCAATCAGACGAGGACGCTCGGCAAACGGGTTTCCGCGCAAGATCATTTCGCGGGATACGATTTCGAAGTCGATGTTAAACTTGTCCCGAAGTTCTATCCGCCATTGCTCACTCAGATTGCCTGGCACAACAATTAAGCATCTGCCAACGACATCGCGCGCCATCATCTCACGAACAAATAGACCCGCCATAATTGTCTTCCCGGCACCCGGGTCGTCTGCAAGCAGAAATCGCAAAGGATGCTGTCCTAGCATCTTGTCATAGACGGCTTCAATCTGATGCGGCAAAAGCTCAATGTTCGACGCAAAAGCTGCCTGATATGGATCGAATAGATGCGAATTTCGAATGCGCCATGCTTCCCAAGCCAAGCAGGCTAAATCGGCATGTTCGCTATGGACTAATGAATCTTGAGCTTCAAAGAGTCTATCTTCATCGCGTCGAAAAACAGTTCGATTACCATAGTTGTTGTTTCCGAATATGTAATCCACTTTTACTGATAGATTCACGTTGCTTGCATTGTCAAACCCTCTTATCGTTGAACCGGGCAAGACACGGATCAATTCCACTATTTGATCCTCAACCAAACCACAAACCCGCATTCCCTGCTTCAAATCTTCCAATTTGATCACGTCACTATTCCCTATTGCAGTCGACTGAACTTGAATCCATTTTCGCAAAAGTGGGCCGCCATTTCCAACAAATTGGAGATTCTGAGAGTGACAAACAATTTATGTATCGAATTGCAGCGCCCGCTCATAAGCCGCGCGCGTATCGATATCCAGCAGCACGCCCTCATCAGCCACATCCACCAGCCGCAGCCGCTCTCGCGCGCCCTCTATCACCGCCCGCGGCTTGGCTTCGGCCGGCAGCGCCAGCATCGCGCCCCAATAAGCACGATCCAGCAGCACCGGATGACCGCGCCGGCCATCGTAGCGCGGCGCCAGATTCCAGCCCGCCTCGTGCGCCGACGCCAATTGCGCAATCACTTCGACTGGCACACAGGGCATATCGGCTGGCTGAATGAAACATCCAGCAAGTTCCGCCGGCAGCGCGCGCAGTCCCACCTTCACAGACGACAGCATCTCACCCGTTGCAAAATCGCTATTGTGCACGCAGGTCACGTTCAGGCCGTCCACAGCGGCGCGGACCAAAGCGGCGTCGCGCCCGGTGACGACGATTACGTTTCCAATTGAAGCCCACAGGAATTGGTACGCGACATGCCGCACGATTGGCTCGCCATCGCGCCAGGGCAGCAGCACTTTGTTCTCAACCATGCGGGACGACAAGCCCGCCGCCAAAATGATCGCTCCAAAGCTTACCCCCCTCAATCCCCCCGTAGCAACAGGGGGAAGCTCATCCGCCTGCGCGTGCTCGGGTCTCACGACGCTCCCCCTCCCTCTTTATGGGGGAGGGGGCCGGGGGGTGGGGGTTGGTTTGTCTTGCTGCGCGGCATCGGGCGCTCGGCGATGTCTTTCAGCAAGCCGCCATGTCCCATTGACACGAGATTGGCGCGGGTCAAGCGTTCGCCGCTGAGCAAGCGCGGTAGAATCCAGTCGATGACATTGGTCTTCGGCGATTTGATGCAGCCCGGCGCGCCGACCACCGGCGCCTCGCCCAGATAGCCCATCATCAGCAGCGTGCCCGGATCGACCGGCACGCCGTGCAGGGTGATGCTCCCGCCCGCCAGCGCCAGCGCGGATGGCACCACGTCTTCCCGGTCGATAATCGCGGAGATGCCCGCAATCAGAATCATGTCTGCCGCCGCCTGCGCGCGAATCGCCTCCGCGATTGATGTAGCATCGTGTAAGGCAAATGTCGGCCTCAACAACTCGCTGCCCCAGCCTTCGATCCGCCGGCGCACCGGTTGATGAAAGCTCTTCAGCAGGCGCGCCCGCGTCGACTCCGTGCCGGAGACGATCAGCGCCACGCGCTTTCGCAGCAGCGGCCGCACCTGCAACACGGGTCCACCCGCTTCGGCGATGCGCTCCACATCGACCACGCGCGCCGCTGGCACGCCAAACGGCACGACCTTGACCAGCGCCAGCATCTCGCCAGCATCAACGAGAGTGAATGCGCGCAAGGTCGCGACGGTGATGCCATCATAGATATTGTTGATCAATTCCAGTCGCGGCACATCGACGTGCAAGACGCCGCGCTCGGCAGCGTTAAGATTGGCTCTGCCGACGCCGGGCGCGCGCAACCGAACGTGAGCGCCAGAGAGGGCGGCGCCGATCCGCTCGGCGGCGGCATCTTCATGCAGGTCAGCCGCGCTTAGTTGGGTCACCGTGACGCGCTCCAGCCCAAGCTGACGCAGCGCGCCCACGTCCGATTCGCTTAGCCGGCGCCCTTTATTGAGGATCAGCTTGCCGGCTTTGTCGTAGAGTTTGTGCGCCAGGATCGCGCCAACAGCGTCGTCGATCGGCGCCTCACCGAATTTCATCGCTCACATCCCGTTGCGCACCGCAATGATCTCCGCCAGAATGCAGACGGCGATCTCTTCCGGTGTCCCCGCGCCGATGTCAATGCCGATCGGCGTGCGAATTTGCGCGATGAGATCGTCGCTCAAGCCCGCCTCCTTCAAGCGAGCCACGCGCTGTCGATGGGTGCGCCCGCTGCTCAAGACGCCAACATAGGGAATGCCGGCCGGCAGCGCCGTAATCAGCGCCTTGTCATCGATCTTTGGGTCATGCGTCAAGACGGCAAGATAGGTGCTGCGGTCCAGACCGAGCTGCGGCAGGGCTTTGTCGGGATAGCTATGCAGGATGTTCGCCACATCAGGGAAGCGCTCATCAGAAGCGAAAGCCGCGCGCGGATCAATGATTGACACGCGGAAGCCGACTTCTGTCGCCATCGCCTGAAGGGGAATCGCCACATGCACACCGCCGACCAGAATCAGATGAGGCCGCTCGACCTGCAAGTCGACCATGACGCGCGTCTCGCCCATAGCGATGATGCCACTCCTATTGCAGCCCGCCGCGACCGTTTGCATCTCAGAGAGAAGATCATCATCCAGCTTCGGACTGCGATACAAGACAGCGTCGTCCCTATCGAGCAAGACTTTCTCGCCGATATGCTCGCCCTCCATAATCGCAACCGTCACGCCGAAGCGGTCTTTCCGCGCCAGTTCTGCCAGCGCGTCCCACCACATCGCATCGAGTGGCTCAACAAAAACCTCGATGCTGCCGCCGCAGGTCAAGCCGACCTCCCAAGCCAGGTCGTCCGCAACGCCGAACTTCAGCAGGCGCGGCTTTCCATCGCGCAAGCCGGCGATCGCTTCTTCGACGACCGCGCCTTCGACGCAGCCGCCACTGACCGAGCCGATCATCGACGGCGGGGCGGCGTCGACTCGCCCCATGTCGCCGCTCACGCCCATCTTCGAGCCTTCACGGCGCGGCGCCGAGCCCCAGGTGTTCGCGACGGTCGCCAGCGCCACATCCCGCTCTTCCGCCAGCCAGCGATTCATCGTCTCCAGGATGTCAAGCATTATCCCTCCCGTTAGGCCAGATAACGCCGGCGATAGACCTCCGCGCTCGGTCGGCTCGCCAGGTTTTGCAGCGCCTTCACAATCGCCTCCAGATTCGCCAAATTGGTGATCGGCAGAAAGTCATGCACATAGGGCAGCAGCGCCTGCGCGCCACGCGTCAAGGGCTCGTATTCGGGCACATCCAGCAGCGGATTCAGCCAGATTAAGCGCCGGCAAGAGAGCTGCAAGCGCGCCATCTCCCGGTGCAGCAGCGGGATATCGCCGCGATCCCAGCCATCGGTGATCAACATCACCACGGCGCCCCTTCCCAGCACGCGCCGTGACCAGGTCCAATTGAAGCGGTGCAGGCATTCGCCCGTCATCGTGCCGCCACCCCATTGCAGCACGGTCCCACCGATATCCTCCAGCGCGTCATCCACATTCTTCTGCCGGATCTGCCGCGTGATGCGCGTGATATCGGTGCTGTAGACGAAGGACTCGACTTGATACAGCGAGCCGGCAAGCGTATGCATAAAGTGAAGCAGCACCCGGGTATAGCGCTCCATGCTGCCGCTGATATCGCAAAGCAGCACGACGGGACGCGGCTTTTCTTTGCGCCGATGGGTCGGCAGCCGTGTCACATCGCCGTTCTTGCGGATCATGTCTTTCATCAAGCGGCGCATATTGATCACGCGCCCTTTGCCGCTTTCGAAGCGGCGCGTCCGGCGCATGCCCAGCGATTCCGGCATCTTGGCGATGACGCGCTTCGCCATCTCCAACTCAGCAGCCGTCATCTCGGCGAAATCTTTATGCCGCAGGCGCTCCTTCCGGCTATAGGTCGGCACCAGCGCGATCATGCTCGAATCCAACTCGTCGGCTTTGGCGCCATTCTCGCTCGGGCTCGATTCCAGCGGCGGCAGAAACTGCGTCTTCTTCTTGCGCCGCTCCTCACCCAGCGATTGCAGATTCAGCGTGGTAAAGCCATCAGATGGTCGCCGCCAAAAGATGTCGAAGGCTTCGTCAAAATAGTCGAATTCCTTGGGATGGTTGACCAAATGACTGCGCAGGGTGTAGTAGAAATCCTGCTTGCGGCCCAGTTGAATATGCGCTAGCGCCCGCCCCACCTCCATCATGCGGTTGGGTGTCACATTCATGCCCAGCGCCCGGCAAACGCGCCCGAAGAGAATGAGATTATGCGTCAGCTTGCCGCCGTCATAGTCGTAGGGCGCATCGGCGGGACCGAGAAAGACACCCTTGATCGGACCATTCTCCGACATGCTCAGGCTCGCTGCGCCTCTACTTTGGCGCGGTCGATCATATTCTGAATCGTTGTCGGGTCGAGCATTTCGACATCATCCTGATATTTGAGGATCACGCCCAGCGTATCTTGCACTGTCTCCAGCGAAAGTTCGTTCTGATCGAGCGCGATCAGGGCGGCGGTCCAGTCCAGCGTTTCAGCGATGCCTGGTCGCTTGAATAGCTCCATTGAGCGCATATCCTGAATGAATGCCGTGATCTGCCGCGCCAGCATCGCCGGCACATCGGGCGCCTTGCGCTCCACGATCTGCAGTTCCTTGTGGAAGTGCGGATAATCGATCCAATAGTAAAGGCAGCGCCGCTTGAGCGCGTCGTGAATCTCGCGCGTACGATTCGATGTCACGACCACAACGGGCGGTACAGTGGCCGAGATTGTGCCCAACTCCGGAATTGAAATCTGAAAATCGGAGAGCAGCTCCAACAAGAAGGCTTCGAATTCCTCATCGGAGCGGTCCAGCTCGTCAATCAGCAAGACGGGCGCCTTCCCGTCGCGGCTCTGTTCGATCGCCTGCAGCAAGGGCCGTTTGAGCAGGAAGCGCTCGGAAAACAGCTCGCTCTCCATCGCCTCGCGCGCCAAGCCTTCGTTGTCGCGGCTGTGTCCACGCGCCGCTTCCATCAAGCGCATGTGCAAAATCTGCCCGGCGTAATTCCACTCGTAGACGGCCGTGTTCACATCCAGGCCTTCATAGCACTGCATGCGTATCAAATCGGTCGAGAGCGCCGTCGATAGCACTTTGGCGATTTCCGTCTTGCCGACGCCGGCATCGCCCTCGAGGAAAAGCGGCTTGCCCGTCTTCAGCGCCAGATAAATCGTCACAGACAGCCCGCGCTCGGCGATATAATCCTGCTCGTTCAGCGCAGCCTGTAATTCGTCAACTGAATTGTACATTCAATCCTTCTCGTTTTCGTTTGGGCGGGAATCTCAATGGCAAATGAGCCTGTATTCTAGCTCAGTCGACCGAGGATTCGCAGGGCGTATTGCCATATACAGAAGCCTTGTAGGGGCGAGCCGCCGGGTCGCGTAGACACTGACCGTCGCTCGCCCGCACTCACATCTTGGCCGCGTGGGAGAGTCTACGCGATCCAATCCTGCCACATCTGCGTCCGTTCTTTCCCCATCGCCTTGAGGTAGACGCTGACCTTGCCGTAAAAGATCAGCATGGCTTCGCGCAGGATATCGAGGCTGATATGAAGCGGCACCTCATAGCCGTCGCGGTCCATCTTCTTGTTGGCGACGTCCTCATCGGTGACCGTCGATAGCACAGCTTCAAGCTGCTGGTCGAGCTCGGCATACCACGACTGGAGCTTGGCGACACTCGTCAAGTAGGCGTCATCGTTCACGCGATAGCTGAAATCGGCTTTGAAGTTTTTGAAGGACTGCACGTATGCATGTTGCGTTTCGCCGAGTTCGCGGCAGAGCGCGCCCAAGCTGAGATTCTCGCCGCCGGGACTGAAAGCGAGATCGGCGTCGCTCAAGCTCGCCATCAACTCGTCGCGCAGCTGCGTATACATGCGGTTCAAATCCCAGAATCGCTTGATTTCCACGTTCATGCTGCCCTCCCCGGTTCGTCTGTCGAACAGAGAATTATAGGAGAAGCCCTCGCTAAAAGAAAAGAGGCGACTCATAGGCCGCCTCCACATGCGGGCGACCCACGGGCCGCCCCTACAATTTCGAAATGGCTGTGCGAGCTAGCCCTGCGCTGCGGCGACCGCGCGTTTCAGGAAGACGCCGGCCATTTGCTGCCGGTAGCTCTCCGGATACGCGATGTCGCCCGCCAGCCAATCGGCGATATCGGATTTGACCGCCTCAGCCGCCGCGTTCACCGCCGCGTCATCAACCGTCGTTCCGGCAAGCGCCGCTTCGGCGCTGCTGCAGCGAACGGCTTTCACGGTCGCGCCACCAACGGCGACGTGAGCATGGTCGCAGCTGCCGTCATCATTCATCTTCAAGGCGACGCAAACGCCGACGATCGCGTAGCGCGATGCCGGGTGCGGGAACTTGACGTAAGCCGACTGATGGTCGCTGAGGTCCGGCACGCTAACACTTGTGATCAACTCTCCGTCGTCCAGCGCCGTTTCGAAGAGGTCGACGAAGAAGTCTTGGGCGCCGACGGAGCGGCTGCCCCCCGCGCCTTGAATGTTGACGCTCGCGCCCACCGCCACCAGCACCGTCGGCGGATCGGATGCCGGATCGGCATGGGCGATATTGCCGCCAAGCGTACCGAAATTGCGGACGCCCTGGTCGCCAACCTGGCCGCATGCGCTGGCCAAGGCGCCACACATCGCTTGAACATCGGCTGAAGTCGCGATGGCGTCGTGGGTTGCCCCAGCGCCAATCGTCAAGCCACCGTTCGCGGAAATGCCCTGCAATTCCGAAATCCGGCCGATATCCACCAATTGCTCGGGCGCGTCCAGCCGCAGCTTCATCACCGGCAGCAGACTGTGCCCGCCCGCGAGAAACTTGCCGTCATCGGTGATCGAAGACAGCGCTTCGTCCACCGATCCCGCCCGCACGTAATCAAATTTGTTGGGCCACATAGTCTAGCTTCCTCCTCCGTTTGCGTCTTGTATCGCGCTCCACACCTTCGCCGATGTCAGCGGCATGTCAATTTGCGTAACGCCAAGCGGCGCCAAGGCATCCAGCACCGCGTTGTATACCGTCGGCGTACTTGCGATCGTGCCGGTCTCGCCGACGCCCTTGACGCCGACTGGATGATGCGGTGACGGCGTCACCGTCTCGCCCAGCTCAAAGTTCGGGAACATATCCGCTTTCGGCATGCAGTAATCCATCATGGTGCCGGTCAGCAACTGGCCGTTTTCGTCATAGACCACGCCTTCGCAAAGCGCCTGCGCTACCCCCTGCACCACACCGCCGTGTATCTGCCCGGCGACAATCTCCGGGTTGATCTGCGGTCCGCAGTCATCAACCGCGATATAGCGCTGCAACTCAATCTCGCCGGTCTCGGCGTCAACTTCGACGATGGCGATATGCGTGCCGAAGGGATAGACGAAATTCGGCGGATCATAGAATTGCGATTCCTCGAAACCAGGATCCATGCCCTCGGGCATATTCCAGGCCAGATGCGCCATCAGCGCCACATCCTGGATGCTCTGCGCCTGATCGGGCGAGCCTTTGACCGAGAAGCTGCCATCGGCGTATTCGATGTCATCGACATTCGCTTCCATAAGATGAGCCGCCAAGACGCGCGCCTTTTCCTTGAGCTTGCGCGAGGCTTGCGCCAGGGCGGCGCCGGTCACCGGCGTGGTGCGGCTGCCATAGGTGCCCCAGCCCATCGGCGTCTCAGTCGTATCGCCATGGAGGACTTCAATGTCATCGACGGGGAAGCCGAGTTCCTCGGAAATTATCTGCGCCAAAGTCGTCTCCGAGCCTTGACCATGCGGTGAAGCGCCAATAAGCGCTTGCACCTTGCCCGTCGGTGTGACGCGCACGGTGGCACTCTCCCACAAGCCGCCCTGGAAGCCGACCGCGCCCGCGACCTGGCTCGGACCCAAGCCACACATCTCGGTGTAAGCAGTCACGCCAATGCCGAGGTAGCGCCCTTGCGCCGCTGCTGACTCTTGCTGCGCGCGGAAGTCGCCGTAGCCTGCCATATCGAGCGCTTTCTCAAAGGCAGCCGGATAATCGCCGCTGTCGTAGATCAGTGTGGTCGCCACTTCGTAGCCATCTTCAAAAGCAGGGATCAGATTCTTGCGCCGCACTTCAACCGGGTCCATGCCGATTTCGCGCGCCACATTATCGACCATCCGCTCAAGCAAGAATGTCGCTTCCGGGCGCCCCGCGCCACGATAGGCATCGGTCGGCGTGCCATTGGTCATTACGCCGATGGATTCGCAGAAGACGCTGCCCATCGTGTAAGGACCGACGTAGAGCAGCCCGTGCAAAATCGTGGGGATGCCCGGCGCCGCCGTCGACAGATAGCCACCCATACCGGCGTAGACCGTCGCGCGCACGCCCAGCAGCGTACCATCGTTGCTTGCCGCCATTTCCACATGCTGCACGTGATCGCGCCCATGAATGGTGATCAGATAATTCTCGGAGCGAGTCTCCGTCCACTTGACCGGCACGCCGAGCTTGATCGAAGCCCAACTGACCAGCGCCTCATCCGGGTAGCAGGGGATCTTGCTGCCGAAGCCGCCACCGACTTCGGGCGCGATCACCCGTACCTTGTTCTCGTTCAAGCCAGTGACGGCGCTGATGATGAAACGGTGAATATGCGGATTCTGCGATGTACACCAGAGCGTCAACTCTTGCGTCGCCGGGTTGTACTGCGCCATCGCCGAGCGCGGTTCCATCGCCGTCGGCAGCAGGCGCTGCTGCAATATCCGCTCCGAGACGACCACATCGGCCGCGTCAAAGACGGCATCGCTCGCTTCGCGATCGCCCATCACCCAGCGGAAGGCGATATTGCCGTCGACATCGTCATGAATCAAGGGCGCGCCCTCTTGAGCCGCTTCTTCCGGATCGATCACCGCGGGCAACTCTTCGTAGTCGACGACCACCGCGTCGGCCGCGTCTTGCGCCCGGTAGCGGTCATCTGCCAACACGATCGCGACGCCGTCACCGACATATCGCGCCTTGCCCTTCGCCAAAGCGGGATGCTCCGGCGTTTTCAAGTCGCTGTCGGGGATCAGCCAGGCGGTTGGCAAGCCAGCCAAGCCGTCGCTGATGTCCTCGCTGGTATATACCGCGACCACGCCATCCATCGCTTCAGCTGCCGAGCTGTCGATGCTGACGATATTGGCATGGGCGTAGGGACTGCGAACGACCGCCATGTGCAGTACGCCTGGCAACTTGATGTCATCGGTGTAGCGCGCTTCGCCAGTGATCAAGCGCGGGTCTTCCCGGCGTTTTATGCCACTCCCAAATATGCGAGTGCTCATTATCCGCCTCCTAGCTTCCGGCGGCGGCGTCCGCCACCTGTTTTACCGCCTTGACAATGTTGTGATAGCCGGTGCAGCGGCAGATGTTTCCTTCGAGGTAGTGGCGGATCTCCCCTTCGGAGGCGCCGGGGTTGTCGCGCACGAAGGCGGCGCTCGCCATAATCATGCCCGGGGTGCAATAACCACATTGCAGGCCGTGATTCTCCCAGAAAGCAGTTTGCATCGGGTGATGCTCGCCGTTTTCCGCCAAGCCTTCAATGGTGGTCACGTCCGCGCCATCGGCTTGCACGGCAAGCAATGTGCAAGATTTCAGCACCTTGCCGTCGAGGTGGACTGTGCAGGCGCCGCACTGGCTGGTATCACAGCCGATCTTGGTGCCCGTCAGATCCAGCTCCTCACGCAAGAAATGGACCAACAGCGTGCGGGGGTCGACATCTCGTTCATGTACGACCCCGTTTACAGTGATTGCGACTTGCATAAATCCCTCCATTTCGTTTCCAGTATCTTTCGCTGCGTCAATAAGATTCGCGCCATTCCGATTTTCCTTGCGCGAATTTGTAACCTGCCCCCGGCAATTTCGAATTTGCCTGGAGCAAAACGACAACTTGAGCTTGGCAAAATTGTATCTTGCTTTTGTCAATTTGGCTACAAGTTGCAAATTACTCGCAGCAAAAGTCGCGCGCGTATCACCTGGCGCCCAATTGCGCAACGGTTGCGATAGCCTTTGCTTCAGAATTTCAGGAAGTTGCTTGCCTCAGACATCGTTCCTCGACAGGAAGGCAGCCAAATGGTATTTCCAGACCGCCGCCAAAGTGTGCGTGCCATGCCCGCGCGTATGCTCATCAATCGGCAGCAGCACAAAACGCCCGCGCCTCACCCGCCGTATCGCCGCTTCCAATATTCCCAACTCGGGCGGATTCACTTGATCATCCGCCGAATTGATCGCCAGCAGCGGCGCCTGGATCCGCGAAAGATGCGGCGCCGGATCATAGTCTTCCGAAGCGGCGAAGGCATAGAGCACGTCATTGGCGTCCAGCGTGCTGGCATAGCTGCCGATGCGCTCCTCGACAAAGGCATCAGCCGCCTCACGCGTCGGCGCCTCCTTTTGCCACTCCAGTGGACAGCTCGTCATCATGATCAATAGATGAATCGCGTTGATCAAGCCCGGCGGCTGCTCGACGTAATTTCCATCGTGCCAGGCGGGATCCATCCGGATCGAGTCCATTATCATTTTGCGGATCATGCGGTTGCGCCCGGCGATCTCGGCCGGCAGCGAAGCGAGCGGGAGCAGATAATCCATGAAGCCGGGATAGTGGATGCCCCACAGCCAAGTCTGCATGCCGCCCATGGATGTGCCCAGCACCAGCTTGAGATGATCGACGCCCAAGCCCTCGGAGACCAGCCGGCGCTGCGCGCGAATCATATCCAGGTAACCGTAACGCGGAAAGTTGATCCGCATCCCGTCGCTCGGCTTGCTGGATCCACCATGCCCGATACCATCGGGCAATATGATGAAGTGCTTTTCGGCGTCCAGGAGCTGCCCGCGTTGAAACAGCTCGCCGGCAAAGCTGGACCGCAGAAACTGCGCGCCGCTGCCAGTGGTGCCGTGCAGAATCAGTACGGCCTTGCCTGCCGCGCCCGATGCGCCGCGGGCCGGCTCGCCCATCGTTCGGTAATGGAGCCGCAGCTCGGGCAGCACATCGCCGCTGTTGAAGACGAAATCGCGAATGGTGAAGTCGCCCGCTCGCAGGTCCACGCGCTTCTGACCTCAGCTTGATCGCGTCAAGCGTGGCAAATTGTAGCGTCTGACAAAGGTACGCCCGTCACGAAGCATCACCAGATTGAAGCCGCCCGGCGTCAGCGGATCGGCGATGCCCTCGCGCAGGCCCGGGTGACCGGCCAGGTTGGACCAGGTCGATGGGCAGCAGACGTAGAGCACGCCGTCTTGGTACGTATCCGTCTGCTGATGAATATGTCCGTGAAAGACGCCTGCAAGCTGGTCGCGGTGCTCCCGCAGAATACGCTGAATTTGGTCGCCATTTTGGATGCGCATTTCCTCGTCCAGCCAGGGGACGCCGGTCTCAACTGGCAAATGATGCATGGCGGCGATGATCGGCGCGTCGCCAGCCGCATCCAGCATCTCGGCAAAATAGGCGATCTGTTCGTCGCGCAAATGGGGCGCGTGGACATCACCCGGTCCACCACTGTCCAAGGTGATCAAATGATAGCCGCTCAATTCCACATGGTCGTCACGCAAAACATGCAGCTTGTGGCCATCGTGAAGCGTGGCATCCATAAGCTCGACAGAATCATGATTGCCGGGCAAGAGATACAGCGGACCGGGGAACTCAAGCAGCAGCTCGCGCGCGCGCAGATAATCGGCCTCATGAGGATCGGCGCAGACATCGCCCGTGTGGAGGATGAAGTCGAAGGCGAAAGGCAACTGCTGAATCGCCTGCAATAGCGACTCGGTCCCGCGATAGGGATGCGCCACCGACTCCGGTATCCAAGGCGGGTGATAGTCGGGATCGCCACTGATATGCGTATCGCTGATGTGGAGAAAGGTCAGCATAGCGCCGGCAGTCATAATCAATCTCGGTTGCTTGACGAATTGTAGCCCCGCATCCTCACATTGGCAATCTGCCGGCGCGACGATGTCTGGAAACCGAATTACAGGGATGATTGCCAAATGCACGGGGCAAGGCTCTAAGCCCAACTGTAAGCCAGAATACTCGCTCCAGCGTACAATCAATGACTACGGCAGCGCATTGAGGGCGAGGATGACGAGGGCGGAATCAATGGCGAAAAGCGAATACTTCAGCAGTCTCTCGCTGGAATCCGATGTCTACGCGCTGCGGACGGCTGCTCTCTCTCCCATCGCGCTGGTTGACGATCTGGAAGCGCGCTTCGAGAAGATAGAGCCGGTCATCTACGCCTACTTGCCTGAGGCCTCTCGCTTCAAACGACTGCGCCGCGACGCCAGATTGCTGGAACAGCGCTATCCGGACGTCGACGCGCGCCCGCCGCTCTTTGGCGCATTGCTGGGCGTGAAGGACATCTTTCACATTGACGGCTTCGCGACACGCGCCGGAACACAGGTTCCGCCAGAAGCGTTCGCCGGCGGCGAAGCGGACATCGTAGCGCGATTGAAACAGGCTGGCGCGCTAATCGTGGGGAAAACAGTCACAACGGAATTCGCTTACTTTGAACCCGGTCCCACGCGCAACCCGCACAATCCCGCGCATACGCCCGGCGGAAGCAGCAGCGGTTCAGCCGCGGCCATCGCCAGCGGGCTCGCTCATATCACCATCGGCACCCAGACCATCGGTTCAGTCATCCGACCAGCCGCCTACTGCGGCGTTGTCGGCTACAAGCCCTCTTTTGGACGCGTGGCCACTTCCGGCCTGGTCGACTTCTCGCCCTCGGCCGATCATGTCGGCTTCTTCACCGCCGATGTCGCCAGCATGCAGAGGGTCGCATCGGCTGTTATTGACGACTGGCAGCCCACCCTTGACCGGCCGGCGCGACCAGAGCTGGCGCTGCCCCTCGGGCCCTATCTTGAGCAATCGTCGGCGCTGGCCGCCTTTGACGCGCAGGTCAACAAGTTGAGGCAGGCGGGCTACTCAGTGCAGCGCATCCCCATGTTCGACGATATCGAAGAGATAAACAAACGCCATCAAGATTTGATCGCCGCCGATCTGGCACATCAACACCGACGCTTATTCGAGCGCTACGAGCCACTCTATCGCCCGCGCACGGCCGCGCTGATTCGCCAGGGTCAGGCCGTCTCCGCTCAAAGTTTGCAAGCTGGGCGCGAAGGCGGACGAGAACTTCGCCAGCGTTTGCATCAGCTTATGGACCAAGAGGGAATCGACTTTTGGATCTGTCCGTCAGCGCCTGATGTCGCGCCGCGCGGCATTGAAGCGACGGGCAGCCCGCTGATGAATTTGCCCTGGACGCACGCGGGCACACCTGCCCTTTCCCTGCCGGCCGGGCGCGGGACGCTGCGCCTGCCGCTTGGTCTGCAACTGGTCGGGCGCTTCGGCGGCGATGAACAACTGCTCGCTTGGGCGCGCGCGATCGAGCCACTGTTCGCGGAATCGCAATCAGGCAATGGCGATGGGATTCACCCATGAGCCGGTGGCGCCGGTCAGTTTCAAGGGCGCGATGATCAGCAGGAATTCATAACAGCGGGCGGCCGCCAATTCATCAAGGTTGAGATTCTCCACGTGCGTGATGCCATTATGCACCAGCAAGAATCGGTGTACCGAATGATCCATCGGCGGCATCGCTTCCACCGCCATATTGTCGGCGCCCACCAAGGTCATGCCCTGCTCCACCAGAAATTGCGCCGCTTCCAGGTTCAAGCCCGTCTGCGCATCTCGGTATACCGGATCGCCATCACGCAGCAGCGCATACGTGCCCGTGCGGATCAACACCGCCGTGTTCGCGCCGATTTCGCTGCCCTGCGCCGCCAGCGCGCCACGAATATCGTCCGCGCCAATATTATAAGCCGGCGGCAGCATCTCAACGCCTTTATATCCCGCCACGTCAACCAGCATAGCGCGCGTGACAATGGGCGGCATCTGCTCAATGCTCAAGTGAGCTTGCCCGGCTGAGGAGACGCAATCGCTGGCGGCGACTGTCTTACCTTCGCCATCGTACAGGCGCGGCTCTCCGTCGCTGGCGGGATTGCCGTCCGCATCTTGTTTCTCCCCAATATGACAGAGCGCGTCGATATGGGTGCCGACATGAATCGACATGCGAATCGTCTCGGCCGCTGCCGTGCCCGGATCAATCGTCGATTCATCGCCGTGGCGCAGATGAGGCGCGATGGAATACGATTTCATCGCCGCTCCCGGCGTTAACATGCCTTCCTGAAAGTCGATGCCCAAACTGAATACCTGGCCGGTTTTCACCAGGCGCAAGAGCTCGGGCGTCAAACACGGAACCGGCAATCTCCCATAGGCGGAGGCGCTCATAAGTACTCCTTAGATGCCGAATAAACTCGCTCTAGTGTAGCAAATTCCGCGCGCCTTGCCCGCGCAGTAGAGAGAACCTAACGCGGAAGGGGATCGAGCGGCAGCCCGCTGGGCACCGCGCTTGGCGTAATATGACTTAGATCGCGCGCCGCCGGGTCGGTGAGCGACTGCAGAAAAGCCACCAGATCGGCGACGTCATCTTCGTTCAGCGGCAGTCCCGCTTGCATTGGCAAGGCAACCGAGTGCGCCTGGCGCTGAAAATCATAGGGAAGCACTTGGTCCTGAAAATCGCGCGGCAACTGCCGGGAAGGATCATAAACAATATTAGCGCGCCAGGGATCAGCGTGATGCCAGATGACATCAGCCAGGTTTCCGTAAGCGCCGCTATGAAAATACGGCGCCGTCAGATCCACGTTGCGCAGGCTCGGCGTACGGAATCGGTATTGGTCGCGATAATCAAAGCTGACATTGGCGCGCCCGAAATCGTCATTGCCATCGGCGCCGTTGTCTTTGCCCGGTCCCAACTGTGGCGCCAGCAAGTTATGAAATTCCATATCGGTGAACAGATCGCCGCTGTGGCAAGCCGCGCAATTGACTTCTCTTTTGAGGGCGCCGTAAAAGAGCAGAGCGCCCCGTTTCTGCGGCGTAGTCAGCGCCTGCGAATCACCAGCCACATAGTCATCCCATGATGATGCTGTGAAAATCAACTGACTTTCAAAGGCGGCGATGGCTTCGCCCAAGTGCCGAAGGGTGATATGCGGCGTGTCAAAGACGCTGGCGAAGCGAGCGGCGTATTCTTCGTTGCCGCGCAGACGCTCCAGCAGCAGCAGACGGATGACCATTGGCGGAAAGTCGCCAAAAGCCACGCCAGCCATCTCATGTTGAGACGTGATCGGGAACAGCGCCTGCGCCAGCAGCGGATCCGCCAGGTCCAAGTCATTGATGGCGTCTTCCAGCGTCCGGACGTTGTCTTCCGCGGGCTTCTGTTCGACCCGCCCATCCCAGAATTGGCTGCGCAGCAAGGCGCTGTTAATTACCGTTGGGCTGTTTCGCGGGATGAAGACATCAATGAAGGGATTGACGATAGAGTCGCCGTTAGCGGCGCCTGAAGACACGTTCGTTTGAATCAATTTCCTGAACGATCGTTCTTCGCCCAGCCCATGCCCGCCCGCGCCGATCGGCAAGACGCGCCCGTCTGTCATGGCGAATTCCGGATGATGACAGGTGGCGCAGGCAATGTTCTGATCGCCCGAGAGGATGGGATCGAAAAACAGGTCCCGTCCCAATCGCGTCAATTCACTGTCCGGCTCAATGATTTCCCGCCCCGGATAAGGTCGCAAGTCATGCGCGTCGATCACGCGGCGCAAAGCTTGATCCAGGTCGCGAATCTCGACTGCGGGCGCCTCCGGTTTCGCTCGTGGCGGGTATCGTTGCGGCATAAGCGACTTTGGCTCGAAGCCTACGTGCAAGACGCGCCCGGCGTAGGTCTCGGTGATGAAAAGCCCGCCATCCGGCAGCGGCAACAGCCCAACCGGAAAATGCAGGTCTTTCAAAACTGTCTCAAGGGCGCCCCGCTCATTGATGCGGCTCAGCCGACCGCTCGCTTCCCCCGTGGTCAACCCGCTGAAGCAACTGTCCCGCGGCGCCATCGCGGCAAACTCCAGCAGCCATAAGTCCCCAGCCCGATCCAAGGCGACATCAATTGGCATATTCAAACCATCAACGACCGTGCGCTGCCGCCCATCGCTTGTAATCTTTACCAGTTTTCCACTGTTGGGGACGTGCGGGCAGCCGCCGAAAAGCGTCACGTAAGCGGAGTCGCCAACTTGCGCCAGCCCAGTCGGCAGCGCTTCCAGCCGGCCCCCGGCATGATCGGGGTTATCCAACGCCGCAAAACGATGCCGATAATGAATCGCGCCATCCGCGCCTTCCGCGACCAGCCCATTGCCGGCCGCGTCCGTTGCCATGGGCGCGCCATTTTCGTCAAAGGCGACGTCGAATGGATGCAGCAAGAAGACGCCCCCATGATCAACCTGTCGTCTCGTGAGATCAGCGGGACTCAAAGCCGAGGCGCCCAACTCCCCGGCGCGCGCGCTGGGCAAGCTATAGAACTGTGAGCCAGCCAAGGCGACGATCAGCGTCTCATCATCCGGCGAAAGAGCCAGTGCCGGCGCGCTTACTAGATTGTCCTTGGAAAAAGTGCTGAGGATGCCGGAGACCAAGCGCCCCAATCGCCCGTCCGGCTTCAGCTGGCTGATGCCCGCGCTGCGCTCGCCATGCCCGCCCGCCTCCGCAATCAAGACCGAGCCATCCGGCAGCAGCGCCATGCCCGCGGGATAATAAAGGCCCTCGGCTACGGTGGCTGTCCACACCTCAACTTGCGCCTGACCAGCGAAACCGATCAATGCGAACAAGAAAAGGAACACGAGTGTTCGGAATGGCATTGCGTCTAGCCCGAACCCGCCGCCACTTGTGCTTAATTGTACCACAAATTAACAATTTTGCTGTAATATTTCGAGATTTGGTCAGAGGTAATCGATAATGTCGCCAGCGGCACTCGTGGCGCCAAAGCCGCTTTCAACCCATCAGCGGCAGCCTCATCAGATTGGCGCTGTGATCCTCTTTCAGCCAGGCGTAATCCGGATCGTCATAGGGTGGCGTCTTGCGATCGTCATCAAGCAGCTCGCCGGCGAGATAATTCAGAAAATAGAGATTACTGCCCGGCGCCGCCGATGTCGAATGGAAACCTTGCGTGACCAGGACCAGGTCGCGGTCACGAATGGCGAAGATCTCTTCAAAGTCATTGTCACGCCGATAATTTCGGTGCAGCGCCACGCCATTCGCCGGGTCAGTGCGGAAGTAATAGGTCTCGTCGAGATGCGCCGAGCCGCCATAGCCATCGTGGCAATGCGGCGGATAACCCGACCAGGCGCCGCCCGGCACGTAAACTTCATACAATATCAGGCGCTCGGCCGGCATCGGATGGGCGAGCGTGTGATGCACCTGCCGCCGCGCCGCCCCGCCGCCGCGTATCTCTGCCTTAATCTCATCAGGCTTAAACAGGCGCATTGGATATTTGCCCCCAGCCGGCGCCGCGCCAAGCGCAAACTCGAAGCGGCTTTCGCTGACGACGCCGAATTCCTCCCCCGGCGGGATATACAGCACGGAGGGCTTCTCCTGGAAGACTCCCGCGCGGCTCAGGGCATAATCGCCCGCGCTGGTCTGGACCGTTCCCGCCCCTTCGAGTGGTACGAGAGCGAGTTCGGTCCCTTCGGTCCGGTGCAGGTAAACCTGCTGAGCTGCGACTATGACTATGCGAAATGAGAGGTAGAGCCAATTCGCCGATTCAGGACTGACATCGAGTACGATCATCTGATTGCGATTCGACTTGAGATGATTACTCATGTTTCGCTCCTCCCTGCTCATTGATGAATGCTTCTACCTCGAGCCGATAGGGAAGCGCCCGCGCACAGCCATGCCGCGACACCACCAGCGCGCCACAAGCATTGGCGAAACGCGCCGCCTCTTCCCAACCCCAGCCCTGCGACCAGCCATAGATGAAGCCGCTGGCGAAACCATCGCCGGCGCCAACCGTGTTGACAATCTCGACCGGATAGCCGGGCACGTCCAGGTGACTGCCGGTCAGATAAAGGCGCACTCCGCGGTCGCCGCGCTTCAAGACCAGCACGCCATCAAACTCCCCAGACCTGTCCTGCATGCGCTTATGCAGGTCCCTCGTATCCATCACCTTTTCGCCCGCCATGACTGCTTCAGGCGCGGGCGACAGCGCCGCGTAGAATTCCTCCTCCGTGCCGATGACGATGTCGCACAGCGGCATGATGCGCCGCGCGCGCAAACCAAATGTCAATGGATGCGACCACTGATCGCTACGCAGATCGAGATCGATGAATGTCATGATGCCCAGCGACGAAGCGGCCTCCGCCAAGTAGAGAGTGACATCGTGGGCTCCTCCCTGGCTCAGCGCCGTCCCCGATAAAGACAGCGCGCGCGCCTCGTCCAGCGGCAGTTTCTTGGCCTCATCAATCGACAGATGGATGTCGGCCGCGTTCTCGCGGTAGAAGAGCAAAGGAAAACGGTCGGGCGGCTGCACGCCGACCACCGCCATGCCAGTCCGCCTGCCCGCTTTGACCGGGATGAACTGCGTAACCACGTTTTCATTCTGCAAGAAGCGCCGCACGAATCGGCCGACCTCGTCATCGCCGACGGCGGTGAAAGCGATGGCCTTCAAGCCCAGCCGGCTCGCCCCGATCGCGATATTGACCGGGCTGCCGCCGACGCCCGTCTCGAAGGCGGTGATATCGTGGAATTCCGCGCCGATATCGCGGGAGAAGAGATCCAGCGAGACCCGCCCGACTGTGATCAGGTCGACCGTCATGAGGCGGTCCGCCGCAGCAACGCGAGCAGCTCTCCCGCTTCGATTGCCCGCAGGGTTTCAGTGAGCATGGGCGCCAAGCCGGGCAGCGCCGTCAAATCGGCCTCCCATAGCGCCTCATTGCCCAGAACGCCTTGGACGAGCACGTCAAGCGAATCGGCTTCTGCCCAATGCGTTTTGAACCAGGTTAGGACATCAGGGTCGTCATTAAGGGCGATTGGCGCGCCTTGCCACTCGCCGCGATAGAGACGAATGAAGGCGGCGAAGGCGATGACCAAGCGCTCGGGCAGCTCGCTCGTCTCATCGAGATAACCATGCAACGACGGCAGGATGCGTTCTTTCACCTTGGAAGCGCTATTCAGCGCAATCGTCAGCAGACGATGGTGGATATGGGGATTGCGGAAGCGATCGAAGACATCGCGCGCGAAGGCTTCCAGTTCGCCGCGCGGGATTTCACTCACCGAAGGGATGACCTCCTGGAAGATCAGTTCGGTGATGAAGGTCGCCAGCGCCTCGTGCTCCATCGCCTCGCGCACGGATTCGATGCCCAGCAAAATGCCGATCGGCGCCATCGACGTATGCGCCCCGTTCAGCAGCCGCACCTTGATCGTTCGGTAGGGCGCGGCATCGTGCACCACTTTGACATTTAGCGCGGTCTCCGTTCTGTCGACGGGAAACTCGTCCAGCAGACTGCGCTCTGCTTCAATGATCCAGCTATGGTAGATTTCGCCGGCGGCCAGCAGTCGATCTTCATATCCCAGTTGCTCGAAGATGCGCGCCGCGTCCGCCTGCGGGAAGCCCGATACAATGCGGTCAACAAGGGTGTTGCAAAAGATGTTACGGGCGGTAATCCAGTCGCTGAAACCGGATTCGAGCCGCCAAAGCGCGGCATACTGCAAAATGATCTCGCGCAGGCGCGTCGCATTGTCGACGATCAGTTCAGTCGGGATGATGATGCAAGCCCGCGCCGGCGCGCCAGCAAAATGCTCATAGCGTTCGTAGAGAAAGCGCGTCAGCTTGGCCGGAAAACTCGCCGGCGGCTCATCCGAAAAGCGATCGGCACTGGAATAAACAATGCCGGATTCGGTCGTGTTGGAGAAGATGAAACGGATTTCCGGCTGACGAGCGAGCGCCAGATAGGCGGCAAAGTCTTGATAAGGATACACAGTGCGATTGACCGCGCTGATCAGCCGCGTCTCTTCGACGAACTCGCCCTCGCGAATCCCATTCAAATGAGTCGTGAACAGGCAATCTTGTTCGTCAAGCGCGTCATAAGTTCCGGGAGTGGCCTTCACGATCACGACCCCGCCCCCGAAGTCTGTTTCGTCATTGAGCACATCCACCACCCAATCGACGAAGCCCCGCAAGAAATTGCCACCGCCAAATTGTACGATGCGCTCCGGATGACGCTCTCGCTGCGGGCAGAAACAGATGGATAGAGGCGCAGGCATGGTCAATCTTCCAATCGGTAGGTCTGCTTGGCCAAGTCGTAAGCGAGGGCGCGTATCATTTCGAAGGCATCTTCTTCGTCAATGAAGCCGCGCACAAGCTGCCCCGCCAGCCAGTCCGCGCAGACGCGCCGCCAGACATCATGCCGCGTCGGTATCGACGGGTAAGCGCGCGTATCATCGTTGAAGCCGGCCAGATTATAGATGCCGGCGGTCTCTACCACAGCGTCCAGGAAGCGGGTCATGCCCAGCCAGCTGTCGAAAAACCACCAAGGTGGTCCCAGACGCAGAATCGGATAATGCCCGGCCAGCGGCGCCAATTCGCGGCTGTAGGTCGTCTCGTCCAAGTTGAACAGCACCAGCGTCAGATTGGGATGAACCCCGAAGCGATCGAGCATGGCCTTGAGATTCTTGGTGAACTCGCTTCGTATTGGGATATCAGCGCCCATATCGGGACCGTAGCGGGCGAAGACTGCCGGATTATGATTGCGAAATGAGCCGACGTGCATCTGCATGACCAAGCCGTCGTCGCTGCTCATCCGCGCCATCTCGATCAGCATGTGCCCGGTGAAACGGGCGGCGTCCTTTGCACTCGATTCGCCCCTAAGCGCTCGACCGAATATCGCTTCGGCCTCGGAAGCGGTCAGTGATTCGGTATATGCGGTCAGCGCGGCTTGGTCGGTGGCGGTGGCGCCCATCGATTTGAAGAAGGCTCGTCTGTCTTCCAGCGCTTGAATGTAAGTGGCGAAATCGCGAATATGCACGCCGGATACATCGCTCAGCCGATCGATATCCGCGCGCCAGCCAGCGCCCGCGATATTCACGACGGCGTCGGGGCGGAAGGTTGGGATGACGCGCCCGCACCAGCCCGAATCGCGAATCGCCTGATGATGCTCCAAGGTGTCGGTGGCGGCGTCGGTGGTCGCCAGCGCCTCGATATTGAAACGCTCGAACAAAGCGCGCGGACGAAATTCCGCCCGTGCCAAGCGCTCTTCAAGGGCGTCATAGATGGCGTCGGCATTGCAGCTGTTTAGCTTGAGATGGATGCCGAAGACATCCGCCAATTCATCGCGCAGCCAGATGCCCGTCGGGGTCGCCCGGAATAGCTGCCAGTTGGCGCAGACCCTCCGCCAGATCTCTCGATGATCGCGTGGCGCCGCGGCGCCCGAACGCGGCGGTATGCCGAGCTCATCCAACGATATACCATGCGAATAGAGCATACGAAAGATGTAATGATCGGGGATGATTAGCAAGTCGACCGGGCTGCCGTATTGATAATTCGAATCGGCAAAAAGACGCGGATCGACATGACCGTGCGGGCAGATCAGCGGCAGATTCGCCACCGAATCGTAGAGCGCGACGGCGGCGCTGTTCTGCGCCGGGTCGGATGAGAAATAACGGTTTCGCATAGGTGATTCTCTTGCCAGCCGGTGACTAAACGCTGACGATTCTACCGCGTCGCCGCCAGTCCGCCACAGTCAATCAATTGATCCCAAGCGAGCAATGAAAATGACTACCGAGTGTATGGAATCACGATAGCAAGCGAAACGTTGTAGGGGCGAGCCGGTGGCTCGCCCGTCAAATATAATCAACTGTTGATAGCGGGCGACTTGATAAATCGCCCCCACAAATAATGTTTCGTGAGGGAGATCATATAAGAGGCGCCGGCGCGCCATTTTCCTTGTACAGGTAACAGGCGACCGTCTGCCCGTAGCCGCCAGCGTAATTGCCCGGCGACGTTTCGCATTCGACCATTCTATGAGGGCAGCGATGACGGAACAGGCAGCCGGCGCGGTCGCCGCCCGGCGACAATTCCTCAAGCGGAATCTCCACCGTGCCTTCCCAACGCCGCTCCGGGTCGGGCCGCGGAATGGAACTCACCAGAAGTTGAGTATAAGGATGCTGCGGATTCTGGATCACTGTCGAAGCATCGCCCACTTCGACCACTCGCCCGCGATAGAGGATGAAGATTCGGTCGCTGATCTGATGCGCCGTCGCCAGATCGTGCGTGATGTAGAGCAGCGAGATGCCGAATTCATCGCGCAATTCTTTCAATTTGGTCAAGATATTGGCGCGCAGCGAGGCGTCGATCATCGACACCGGCTCATCGGCAACGATGATGTTGGGCTGCAGCAGCAGACTGCGCGCGACCACGATGCGCTGACGCTGGCCACCACTGAGTTGGTGCGGATAGCGCCCCAGCACTTCCCCCGCGCGCAAGCCCACCTTGTCCAGCGCTTCTTCCATCAATTGCCGAGCGTGCGCCCGATCCTTCGCCAATTTGAAGCTGCGCATCGGCGTCATCAGCAGGCGATCAATGGTGTAGAAGGGGTTATAGACGGCAAAGGGATCCTGGAATATCGCCTGCACTTCGCGTCGATAATCCCGCCGCTGCTGATTCGTCATCGACCACAGATCCTGCCCCTTGTAGATGACGCGCCCGCCGGTCGGCTTGATCATGGCAAGCCCCAGCCGCGCCAGGGTTGTCTTGCCGCTGCCGCTCTCGCCCGCGATAGCGATGATTCTGGGCTCGTCTCCGCGGATCGTCAAATTGAAATCTTCCAAAGCGACCACGCCATTCGGATTGCGTCTGTTGCCGCCAAATGCCATGGTGACGTTTTCAAATTCAAGCAAATTCTCAGGCTTCGAATTCATGAGGCTTGCTCTTCCACCAAATGGCAAGCGGCGCGCCGCTCCCCGCCGACGTCCCGAAGCAGTGGAATTTCCTGCCGGCAGCGCTCCACCGCCAGCGGGCAGCGTGGGTGAAAGGCGCAGCCGGGCGGCAACTCAAGCAGCGACGGTTGGCTGCCCGGTATCGCCGTCAGCTCGCGCTTTTCTTCCGGCGACGGCAGCGAGCTGATGAGCAATTGGCTGTAGGGATGCTGCGGGTCGCTGAAGAATGATCCGATCGGCGAGACCTCCACCATTTTGCCAGCGTACATCACCGCCAGGCGATCAGCCGATTGCGCCATCAGCCCCATATCGTGCCCGATGATGATCATCGCGGCGTTCAATTGTTCCTGCACATCATTCAGCGTCTGCATCACCACCCGCTGCACGACCACATCCAGCGCGCTGGTCGGCTCATCGGCGATGATGACGCTCGGCTCCAGGATGATCGCCAAGGCGATGCAAACGCGCTGCTTCATGCCGCCGCTCAATTCGTGCGGATACATCTCGGCCACGCTATCGGGCAAACCAACGCGACCCAATAGCTCGCCGATATGCTTGGCGATCCGCGCGCGTGTCCAACCGCGTTCGTGCGCCTCAATCGCGTCCGCCATCTGATGCTTGATCTTGACCACGGGATTGAGCGAGTTCATCGACCCCTGTGGGATCAGCGACAGTTTGCTCCAGCGCGTCTGCCGCATCGCTTCCCGGTCGAGCGCCAGGATATCGCCGCCGTCCAGTATCGCCTCTCCGCCCATGATGAAAGCCGGCGGTTTGTGCAGCTTCATCAGCGCCAGCGCCAGCGTCGTCTTGCCGGAGCCGGATTCGCCGACGATGCCCAGGCGCTCGCCCGGGTAGAGCGAAAAGGAGACATCGTCGACCGCTTTGACCTCTTGGTCGCCAGTCATGTAGGAGACGCGCAGATTGTTGACCTGCAAGGCGATGACTTGGCTCATCCCGTTCTCCTCAAGCGCGGATTGACAAATTCATCCATCGCCGCGCTGACCAGGAAAAGCCCAACAAAAAGTACAATGAGAACGAGAATCGGCGGCAGCCACCACCACCACAATCCGTTAATCAAGGCTGAATAGAGCTGCGCCCAATAAATCGTCATGCCCAGCGTCGGCGTTCGCTGCGGTCCCATGCCCAAAACCTCAAGGCCAATGCCAGCGAGGATCGCGCCCGAGGTCGCGCCGACGAAACTGGCGGCCGCCAGCGGCAAAATATTGGGCATAATTTCTTCAAAGATGATGCGAATGTCGCCCAGCCCGGCCAGACGCGCCATGTGCACGTAGGGCTGCTCGCGCAAGGACAGCACTTGGGCGCGGATGGTGCGCGCTGGAAACATCCACGAGAGCAAAGCGATGATGAGCGCCATATTCTCGACGCTCATGGAACGAACAGCCGCCGCTACCACCAGCAATATCGCCAAAGGCGGGATCGTCAGCATCGTATCGGTGGCGGCGCTGATCGCCATATCGATCCGTCCGCCGAAGTAACCGGCGGTCAAGCCCAGACTCGTGCCAAGCACAACGCCAACGATGCCCGCCAGCAAACCCATCCTCAAAGTCTGTGGCGTCCCGACCACCAGTACCGCCAGGACATCGCGCCCGCCGCCGTCCGTTCCCAAGGGGTATTCGGCCGATGGCGGTTTCCGGGTCGGCACCGAGATCGGGCGCGCCTTTTCTACATCGACAAAGAGCGGACCGACCAGCCCCAGCAAAAGCAGCGAACTGAGCATGACCAGCCCCAAGAGCAGCTTCGGCGTCCGCAAGATGTAGCTGATGGCCGCTTTACCGCGGCGTATGAACGTTTCGGTCATCGTCGGCTCAATTCGCTATCGCCTTAGCGCTCAATGCGCGGGTCCAGCAGTGGATAAATCATATCCACAATCAGAACTGATACCGCCACCGTCAATATCAGAAAAAAGGTGACGCCCTGTACCATGTAATAATCCGAACTGCGCAGCGCGTTGTATAGCAGCCAGCCGATGCCGGGATAATTGAACACCACCTCGACCAACACTGACCCAGAGGCGACCGTGCCAAGCGCGATTGCCAGCGAGGTGACCTGCGGCAGCAGCGCATTGCGCATCGCATAGGCGAAAAAGATCCGCCGATCCCGCAGCCCCTTCGCCTCGGCCAGTGTCAGATAATCTTCGCCCAGCACCGTCACCATCACGCCGCGCATGCCCAAAGCCCAGAAGCCGACGCTCGTCAACACGATCGAAAGCGCCGGCAGCGTACCGTGGCGGATCACATCCAGCAGAAAATCCAGATTCAACTGCGGGATCGTGCCGGAGGAGTAGGCGCCGCCCAGCGGCAATATGCGCATGACGAAGGCAAAGATGTAGACGAGGATCAAACCCAGCAAATAATAGGGCACGGCCGAGAGCACCATGAACATGGGCACGAACCGCTGCATGAAACCAGGGGCGCGCGGCCAAGCCATCATCGCGCCGAAAAACGAACCGGCCGCGAAAGACATCACGGTGGAGATGGCCAACAGACCGACCGTCCAGGGCAATGAGCGCAGCAGCGCCGCCTCGACCTTCTGCGGGTAATAAGAAATCGAATAGCCCAGATCGAAGCGCAAGGTATTAAAGAGAAAACGGAAGTATTGAATGTGGACCGGCTGGTCGAGGCCGAAACGCGCGCGATATGCCGCTACGATTTCGTCTTCGGCATCACCCCCGGTGGAGGCTCCCCGGGCGCGCAGCTCTTCCAGGACGGCGCCTATCGGATCGCCCGGCGCCAGCCGCGGGATGATGAAGTTCAAAGTCGCGGCCAAAACCACGACGACGAAAAACATGACGAGCCGGCGGATGAAATAAGAATGTTTCAATTCCAATATCCTTCAGGCAAATTCGATCTGTGTGCAGTGCAAATGCTATTATTCGTACACGCGCACAGGCCCAATTCCCATTTTGCGTACGGGCGAGCCGTCGGCTCGCCCCTACAACACATTGCAATAGCTCATGCCCGGAGCGGATTCCCCGGGCACATAAACTTGCTTTCCTTACATCCCCGCCGGTTCGATCTCCGTGATCATCAGCAGCGCCGTCTGCCACCAGAAGCCGGGGTGGACGTAATTGTTGTCCGCCGTCGGCCAATTCGTCCAATAGTGATTGTTGAACGGAGTCAGCAGCGAGGCTTCGGTCAGCGGCATCGCCGGCAGCTCGGTCAGCCAAATCTCGATCGCCGAGCGGAAGAGATCTTGCATCGCCGGATCTTCGCTGGCGGTCAGCTTCATCTCATCGACGATAGCGTCGTACTCCATGTTCTCGAAACGCGTACGCGAACCGGTGACATCTTCGCCCAAGGGCGCCGAATGGCGGCTGTGGAAGTTGTCAAGCGTGCCATAGGGATCGCGCACGGCGCCGCAAGCCACATCAATCCAGGCGTTGGCGCCGCCGGTGCGCGCCGTCTCGTTGAAGGCGGCGTTGTCCTGCAGCTTGAAGGTGGCGTCAAAGCCAGCGCGCTGCAGCAATTCCGCGATGACCGGCGCCATCTTGACCTGGAAGGTCTCGCCCTGGCGGATGGCCAGATCCATTTGCACCGTGTTGCCATCGCCGTCGACCCACAAGCCATCGGCGTTCATGCTGAAGCCGGCGCCCGTCATCAGTTCATCGACCTTGTCCTGATTATTCTCCAGGGTGGGATGGGCTTCAAAGAGATCGGCGCTGGCATCCATGTATTCCAGC
>WTGC01000150.1 GCA_011523705.1 Chloroflexota bacterium
CCCCCCGGCCCCCTCCCCCATAAAGAGGAAGGGGGTGCTAAACCCAGCGGGACACAAGGCATTTTGCGTGGGCGGCGGCATTGGCGCGCGTGCGTCTACCGTTTCAAGTGGAATGGGCCTGCCTGTGGAGCGGGTACTTGTCAAACGAGACAAATCTGGGATACAGTGTTACTTGTATGTTGCCGTCAGAGTAGGCGGCTCTATGGATTTCATGTTGTTGGCTAGATGAGGAAAACTGACCATGGCATCGTCGACTGAGACCTCGCATCACGTCGGGTTAGTCCGCAATCTTGGTTTGTTTGATATCACAATGATCGGCGTCGGCGCGATGATCGGCGCCGGCATCTTCGTCTTGACGGGCATCGCCGCGGGCAAGGCTGGTCCGGCGCTGATATTGGCTTTCGCCATGAACGGGGTCATCACCGTATTGACGGCGATGGTCTATGCTGAGCTTGGCTCGGCGATCCCGGAAGCGGGCGGGGGTTATCTGTGGGTGAAAGAGGGCTTGCCGGGACCGAACGGCTTCTTGGCCGGCTGGATGAGTTGGTTCGCGCATGCGGTGGCGGGCAGCTTATACGGCGTTGGTTTTGGCGGCTTCATCTATGAGCTGCTGCGAATATTGTTTCTTGATCCGGCGGCGCATCATGATGAACATATTGGCGTCTTTCTGACGGGACCGCTGCAATTGCCCTTTGGCATCCATCTGACCGAAGCCGATCTGGTGCAGAAGATATTCGCGGTGCTGATTATCTTGCTATTTCTTTATATCAATTATAAGGGCACATCGGAGACTGGCGCGGTTGGCAATATCGTAACAGTGCTGAAGGTCGTGATCATCGGCATCTTCATCGTCAGCGGCATGTTTGTGATCTTCGGCGATCCTGTGCGATTCCAGAACTTCCAGCCTTTTGCGCCCAATGACATCATCGGCATCGTCAGCGCGATGGGTTTGACTTTCATCGCCTTCGAGGGTTATGAGATCATCGTGCAAGCGGGCGAAGAGGTGAAGGATCCGCGGAAGAATATCCCGCGCGCTGTGTTCCTGTCGCTGGCGATCGTGGTGCCGATTTATATGCTGGTGGCTTTTGTGGTCATCGGGGCGGTGGACCCGCCGCAGGGGCAGCCCATCCACGAATGGCTGGGCGAATTGGGCGAGATCGGTATCGCGCGCGCGGCCGATCAATTCATGCCGCTGGGATTGTTTCTGATTATGGTGGGCGGCTTGCTCTCGACCATGAGCGCTTTGAACGCCACCACCTTCTCGTCGACGCGGGTGTCATTCGCGATGGGGCGGGATCGGGCGCTGCCGGACAGCTTCGCCAACGTGAGCTCCAAGACGCGCACGCCCCATATCGCTTTGGGCTGGTCGGGACTGCTGATCATCTTCGTTGCTTTGACGCTGCCGATTGAAGACGTGGCGGCCTCGGCCGATATCATGTTTATTCTGCTCTTCCTGCAAGTGAACCTGGCGGTGATCACGATCCGCAGCAAATATGGCAAGGACCTTAAATATGGCTTCTTGCTGCCCTTCTTCCCGATCTTGCCGATGATCGCGATTGGCTTGCAATTCCTGCTGCTGGTGTCGCTGTTTAATGTCTCGATCATCGCCTGGATTTACGCGGCAATTTGGATTGGCGGCGGCTTCCTGATCTTTTACTTCTACGCGCGGCCGCGACAGGAGCGGGCGCATCGCACGCCGGTGGTGCAACAGACGGAGTTGATGACGCCGACGCAAGACGCGCCGTATCGCGTGTTGGTGCCGGTGGCCAATCCCGATTCGCTTTCGACCTTGCTGCCGCCGGCGGTAAACGCGGCCAAGACGCATGAGGGCAAGGTGACGCTTTTGCATATCGTGACGGTGCCGTCGCCGACGCCCTTGTCTTCCGGTTATCGTTACCTGGATGCCAGCGAGGCATTGCAGGAACAAGCCATATCGATGGTGCGCGATGAAGAAGTGGCGGTGGAGTATATCGTGCGGGTGGCGCGGCGGGTGGCGCCGGCCATCATTGATACGGCGCAGGAGCAGCGGGCGGATCTGGTGGTCATCGGCTGGCAAGGCGTGAAAGACGAGCGGGGCGTGTCAACTGTCGGCCAGAATATCGACCAGGTATTGAGCGAAGTGAACTGCGATGTCTTGATGCTGCAGCCGGGCGATACAGCAGCGGCGCGGCGCATCTTGTTGCCGGTGGCGGAGCCGCGACAGGTGGGCTATTCGCTGCGGCTGATTCAGTTGTTGTCGGCGGCGGAGATGGAGCTGGATCTGCTGCATGTCTTCGGCGTGGATACGCCGCAAGCTGAGCGCGAGCGCATGACCCGATCGCTGCAGCGCGAAATTGATGAACTGAAGCTGGTCGACGCGGAAGTCAATCTGATTACCGAAATCGCGCGCGACCGCATTGACGCGATTGTGGAGGCGGCGCGGGATTACGATTATGTGGCTGTTGGTGAAACGCGCGACCCGGGTTATCAGCAGCGCCTCTTCGGCAACACGCCCTTTATCATCGCCGACCGGACGCGGACGCCGGTGGTTCTGCTGCATCGGGAGACGAGCGCGGTTGGCTTCGGGCTGCAGCGCATGGCGAGCTGGGTGGGCGGCGGCTACGCCGATGTCGATCCGGAATCGCGGCTGCGGCTGGAAGAGCAAGGTTATATCGTCGATGGCGAGGCGACGGCAGAAGCGGATGGCGGCGACCTGAAATCATCGGTGAGCCAGCCGATTATTTTCCTGATCGGCGCCTTGACGGTTGTCGCGGCATTCATGATGTTTGCCGGCAATGGCGAGACGCTCACCTGGGTGGGCGCCGTGCTCTACTTCGCCGCCTTGCTGATTTTCACCTTGGTTTCGGTACGGGCGGCGCGGTCGCCGGGGTAAGTCGGCACGGTTGTTCTACCCCTCACCCCCCAGCCCCCTCTCCCACAAGAGGTGCGCGTAGACACTGCACTTCGAGAGGGGGAGTTAAACGCTGCAGGTCGCAGGGCATTTTGCTTGGCTGGCGGCAGCGGGCGAATCACAGAGTCGCCCCTACGCCTTTGTGATTGAACGGACTACCAGAAGCCGGGCGAGCCGCTTTTGCGCGCTTCGATTTGGAGGCGCAGGCGCTCCATGAGGTCGACGCCCATTTGGCGGCAGAGGTCGATCATATCGATCGGCACCCAATTTTCGATGAGAAAATCGCCTTCGCGTTTCCACCAGTCGAAATCACGCATGGTCATGAGCTTGCCGGTGGAGGGTATGCCGGCGTAATCGCCGTGATTGTAAGAGAAGGTGAAATCCCAGACGCCGCCACAGGCATAAGCGCCTTCTCCGATAAAGCCCATGCCGATACCTTCGCGTTCGCCATCGACGCTGCGGTCGCCGAAGCCGTGCAGCCAGTTGCGCTGATGGAAGTCTTCGAATTCTTCGAGGGTGAAGCAGCCGCCGATGCCGCTGGGACCATACCACTTCATATCTTGATGCCAGTATTTGTCTTGCTCCATGCGGCTCATGTCGCCGCCATCGCGATCGCGGACGTAGCGCATTAGACCTGCGCCCATGGCTTCGACCAATTGCCTGGTTTTGCGCGACTCGAGCGGGTCTTGCTCGGTGAGGAGAATGCCGTCTTTGGCGAGGGGACCGGGGATCTTGCCGCCATCAAAGCCGGGCGAAGGCGGCAGGACCTGATAGCCGGCTTGCCGCATGACGGAGAGGATATCGTATTGCACGTAGCTCGCGGCGATCTTGCCTTCGCGCATCCGGTAAAATTGCCCGTACCAGATATTGGTCTTTTTTCCGGTGGCCGGGATGCCGAGCCAGTCGTTGACGAATGTGCCCGTAAGGTAGCCGCAGCCGGAAACCCATTCGGTGTCCGCTTCACCGCCCCATTCGGAGCTGCCGCTTTCGATGCCGCCCATGAAGACGTAGGGTCTAATTTTGAGGTCGGGGAAAGCATGCAGCAGGGGCAGCCAGAAGCCGGCGATGAGATTCTCCACGCCGACAAGCCGATCGATGGGCGCGGAGCCATTCCAATCGACATCATCGTGGACGGCGGCGCGGATGGCAGCGGGCGCATTGTCAACGCCAACGTGGTTGAGCTTTTGCCAGTAGTCCCAGACGGCGTCTTTGTTTTGCTGGTTCAGGAGATTTGACATCGTGGTTGTCCTTCCTGCATTTGGGCGGGCGTCCCGTTACAGATTGTGATGCGGTGGGCGAGAAAAGGAGCGCGTAGACACCGCCCGTCTCTCGCCTATACATCTGCCGGTCCGCGGCGAGACGCGACATGGATTAGCCTTTAACGGCGCCGGAGGTCAAGCCTTTGACCAGTTGCCCCTGAAAGATGAAGACGACAATGATGATGGGAACGGCGGCCGATACGGCCGCGGCCGCGGCCAGGGTGATATGCCCCGGGTCTTCGCCGCCGGCGTATTTTGAGATGGCGACCGTCAGCGTCCAGTTGGATTGCGTGAGGATGCGCACGAGCAGAAAGTCGCTGTAAGCCAGCAGCAGGGTGAAGAGCGCGGTCGAGACGATGCCGGGCCACATGATGGGAATGATGACGCTGATGAAGGCGGTCAGTCGGTTGGCGCCATCGACCATGGCTGATTCTTCGATTTCCTTGGGGATGTTCATGAAGAAGCTGCGCAGCATCCAGA
>WTGC01000231.1 GCA_011523705.1 Chloroflexota bacterium
CAGCGCAGTTGACTTTTAATCAATTGGTTGCAGGTTCGAGTCCTGCCGCGCTCACATTTACTTTCAGTTATGTGATCAAAAAAGTGTGCCGTAATCGAACCTTATTTGCTTATGTACATTACGGTTTCAGTTTGGATTCGATGCTGCGATACAGTTCTTCGGATGCTTCTTCCAAATAGGGAAGCATTGTTATGCCTTCCCCCTCGGCCAACACAGTTTGCCTGAAAGAAACCCAATCCGCACTTGCTCTAACACGACTCGCAGCTGATTCCAGATGGTCGGCAAATGACTTTGTTCCCACAAGTACGCTTCCTAACAGAGTATCAAAATCATCAATCGAAACAATGAATACGTTTGACAATGGTATTAGTTCCTCACCTCCATATTTCGAAATGATCTTGTCAATTTCGGCTGGAGCAATGTGGTCACGGTACAACCGCCCATTTCCTATGTAAAGATCCTTGAACGACACAACTATCAGATAATTGTCACCTTTGCCCATCCGAATGCCGCACACCTCTTCACCTTTCGGAAGTGCGTCCGCGATTGCATATGCTTGTTCGATCCCATCAATCACAGATTTGGTCTGAGAACGCACTGTTCCTGGCTGGTCCGTCACCATTCCTCTAACACTCATTGTTACGGCTTTTGCTTCGACAAAAATATTACACTCGTCATCAACAACGATATAGTCTATTAGCCGCTGATTAGGACGGTTCTTGAAGTGCCTCTTGAGGTCGGATTCGGATATGAATTCGTCAGTTACCGACCTTATAGACTCTCCAACGAGTTCTTCAAACATCCGACCAAATCGATTCAAAAACTCTCCACCATAATCAGCCTTCAATAGATCATAGACGAGTTCTGTTAGGCAATTCAGCAAGAGATCAGGTGAAATTACAAAGTAGTCCTCACCATGTCGAATTAGCGGATACCTCGCGAATGGCGTGGGCTGGAAATACTCGTATTCAATTGCTCGAATTGATTTGGCAACCTCGGCATCATATTGTTGCAACCAATTCCGCGCGCCTAGCACTGTTTGCGAAAAGGCAGCGAGAAAGTAGGAAACCGTTCCTTCTTCATACTTATCTTCGACTGATGAAAAATAGCTCTCATTGACTGACCAGTCGTTGTCACCCAAGACTCTTGCAAACAGACCCCAGGACAGTTCCAGAAAGTCTAAGATAGACACATTCGTGGCCATTCTAAACCAATCTTGAAACGCGTGGTTCTTGTCCAATCTACCGAAAAGCAAATACTGTCGAGAGGCGTCGAAGCTAATGTATTCTTTTCTTTGAAACCAGAACTGCTGAAATGCCATTGCTCGCGTAAAGAGATATATGTCGCCTAGGCTGTTGAATTCGCGCACGTAGGCAGACAGATCTTTTAATCGATTCATTAGTTGGATAATTTCATAGTCTGTGGCCGGCTTTATTCCATATTTTTCAGACGAGTTTCCATAAAGTATTGTCCATTTGACAAGCAACAGTAGATGCCATATTTCGTAGTTTTGAATTCGCTCCATTTTTGCAGCATCTGGATGGTGGAGCAGTCTAAGCAACTGCTCCAGTAGCTGCTCACCATTGAGCTTGCGAATGCGATTGCGAATGTTCTTAAACTTTGAATGGGCGATTTTCTTTTTCACCGGATCTAGCATCGCTCAAATCCTCAGAGATCAATCCAGAGCTTGCCTCCACCAGATCTCGTACAACATATCACAGCCGACATGAATTCGAAACCCATCCTGACCGGCAGCAAATTCGTTGCGTTGTAGTTAAAAGGTTGCATGTAGATGGGATTGTCTAAGGCACCCAAGCGCGCGGCGCGATTCCGTCGACAGCCGTCTTCACATCGATAACGGCTGGCCGATTTGCCGCGAAAGCCCGCTCCAGCGCTGAGCCGATCTCGCTGGGCTCGCTCACGGTCAAGCCCAGGCAGCCGAAGGATTCGGCGATCGCGGCGAAGTCCACATCATTGAAGAGCCAGAGTTCGTCAGAGCCAGTCGTCGTCCCGCCGTAGATCGCTTCGACGCCATCGCGCTCCTGATTCAGCGAGTGATTATTATTGACGACGGTGACCGTGTTAATGCCGCAGCGGACGGCCGTCTCCAACTCGGCGATGTGATACCAGATGCCGCCATCGCCGGTGAAGCAGAGCACCGGGCGATCCGGCGCCGCGCACTTTGCGCCCATCGCCGCTGGCAGTCCCCAGCCCAGCGAGCCGGAGCAACGGATGAACGATTGCGTTGGATGACGCAGATCGAGCACTGTGCCGGTCCAGACGCCGGAATGCCCGGTATCGGAAACCAGGACGGCATCGGCGGGCAGATTCTCGCTCAGTTCCTTGCAGAGCCGTTCGGGGCGCATGGGCAGGCTATCCGAGCGGTAGTGTTCGTCGGCCTCACTCCACCAGGCGGCGACGCGCTCCTGCACCCAAGCGATCCATGACTCGCGCAGCGGGGCCGCTTCAGCGCTCGCCAGCATCTGTCGCAAGGTGGCGCGCACGTCGCCCTGTAGGCCGGCTGAAATGGCGTAGTTGCGCCCGATCTCTTCCGGATTAATATCGAGCTGGATGACCGCGACGCCGGGCGGCGGGATGGTGTAGTTATTGGTGAGTTGCCCGCCAGTGTGGCTGCCGATGTAGAAGATCAGATCGGCTTCGCAGACGATTTGATTGGAGCAGGCGCGCGAGTATGAGCCGGGCAGGCCAACCGCCAGCGGATGATCAGCCGGGAACATCGCTTTGGCGTTGAGCGCAGTAGCGACTGGTATCGAGAGCTTTTCAGCCAGGGCGATGAGCTCAGCGCGGGCGTCTGAGGCGGTGACGCCGCCGCCGGCGACGATTACGGGGCGCTCGGCCGCCGCGAGCAGCTTGAGCGCTTCGTCAATCGACTCTTGATCAGCGACGGGTCGAAACGGGGGCAGCGCCGCGAATTGCTCTTCGACGACGACTTCGAGCTCGGCTTCGACATTGACGACGCCGCCGCCGTCAATGCCTTGCAGGTCCAGGTGCGTCGGTCTCGGCGTGCCGCTGGTGGCGGAGCGAAAAGCCTGCCGCAGATGATGGGAGAGCTCCTCCGGGCGGGCGACATAAGCGCTGTAATCGGTAACGGCGGAGAATGGCGCCATGTGGTCGACTTCCTGATAGGCGTGGCGCAGTTGATGGCCCTGCCACTCGCGCCCGGTAATGGCGACCACCGGCGAGCAGGAGAGCCAGGCGTCTTGCAAGCCTGCTGCCAGGTTGACCGCCCCAACCGACTGCGCCATGCAAAGCGCCGGCGCCCGTTTGACGCGAGCGTAGGCGTCAGCCATGTAAGCGGCCGCTTTTTCCCCATGCGTTTGCACCCGCTTGATGCCCAGATATTCCATCTCCATCAGCGCGCGCGGCGCGATATAGGGCATGAAGAAGACGTGCGTGACGCCATAGCCGTGCACGGTATCCGCCAGCAATTTGCCGCCTGTCATTCTGGGCATGTTATTTTCACCTCCGCGTGAAACGATAGTGTTGGAGAATAACGCCTAACGGGCGCCTGCGCCAATGATGGGTATCGTTGGCGAGCGCGCCGCCCGCGTGTTATCATGCGTGGCAATATCTGGCGCTTTCATAGTAGCCTAACCGTGCTGGCTAGGCGGTTCTTCAGTATGCAGACAATATGCGCGCTGCATTTGACAGTTGCGCGGGCGTCGGGTAGACTTTGTCAACAGGTTAATCGGTTTAGCACCTTTCTGTTTTGGTTTGTGGAATGTCAAATTGCGAAGCCAGAGATCAAACGCGATTAGCTGAGAAGGAGGAGCAGTGAGAATTTGCCGCAGTTGTAGTCTAGTATTCAGCACTTCTATTATGAGGAGATAGACATGACAGAAAGAAACGAAAAGCAGATCAGCCGGCGCGATTTGCTGAAGATGCTGGGCGGCAGCGCGGCCGGCGCCAGCCTGGCCAAGATCGCCGGGCTCGGTGGCGGCGCCGCCGTATTGCTGCGTGGCATGCCGGCCGGCGCACAGGCGAAAGTCGAAATCTGGACCGGCTTCGGCCAAGGGCGTATGGCCGAAGCCATGCAAGGCGCGATCGACAATTTCGCCGTGGAGAATCCCGAATTTGCCCCCGAGCATATCATCGTGCCTTGGGGTGAGATCCATGATCGCGTGATCGCCGCTACCTCAGCCGGTTCGCCGCCGGATGCCTATCGCGGCTGGGCTTGGATTGTTGGCGACGCCGCCATCGGCGCCCTGACCAATTTGCAGCCTTATGTTGATGCGGCGAATGTCGACTTGATGGACTTCTGGCCGGCGACGCTCAACCAGATGAAGTATCAGGGCGATGTGCACGCCATGAGCATCTCGACCATCGTGAACTTCATGTATTACAACAAGGATCGCATGAGGGAGGGCGGCTTGGATCCTGACAGCCCGCCGACGACAATCGCCGATCTGGAGGCGATGGGCGCGGAGCTCGATGATATCGCCGACGATGGCGAAATTCTGCGTCTTGGCTTTTCGCCGACATTGCCGAACGCGCAAGTTTGGGATTGGGGCGCGGCTTTTGGCAGCCAGTACTGGGACGAGGCGGAGGGCAATATCGCCCTTGACGAAGAAGCCTGGGTCGAGCTGCTGAACTGGTACA
>WTGC01000076.1 GCA_011523705.1 Chloroflexota bacterium
GGGTGGGGGGATGGGGTGTAATTGGCAACAAACCATGGCACAGTACTGGACAAGCCTTGTAGGGGCGACCCACTGGGTCGCCCGCTGTCGTAAGCGCGTCGGATTTCGGGCGACTTGATAAGTCGCCCCTACGGCATTCACGGACTGAGGAATAGTTAAGTGAGCCGCCAACGACCAAACATCCTCTTTTTGATGAGCGACCAGCATCGCGCTGACGTCGCCGGATTTGCAGGCGCTGAGGTCGCGCGGACGCCGGCGCTTGATGAATTGGCGCGGACCGGCGTCGTTTTCAATAATGCCTATACGCCAGCGCCAATCTGCATACCGGCGCGGCAAAGCATGGCGGCGGGCCAGCTGCCGCGGACTTGTGGCTGCGAGGTCTTCGGCGAAGACTTGGCGCCTGGTCACATGACCTTCGCGCGGCGGCTGTCCCAATATGGCTATGCCACAGTGGCCTGCGGCAAACTTCACCACAACGGCGTCGATCAGATGGGGGGTTGGACGCGGCGCATCGGCGACGGCATGAGCGTCCGCCACGACTTCATCGAGGGGCGAAATATGGAAGCGATGCGCGATCTGCCGCTGGCGACCGAGCACAAATGGTCGCAGGCGAAGGAGGTCAAGCGCGCTGGCGTCGGGCGGGGTCCCATCAACGGGCACGACGCCTACACGCTGGATGGCGCGCTGCGCTTTGTTGAGAATTTCTTCTCCGATCCCTACTACGACCGCGCCACACCGACGCGCCCGCTGATGCTGATGGTTAGTTTTGTGCGGCCTCACGTCCCCTTTCTCACGACCCACGAGAAGTTCACGTATTATCTAAACCGCGTCAGGCCGTATCTGGATGAATGCGCTTTTGAGCACCCCTTTCTCAGCAGCCGCGCGGTCAAGCCCAGGGTGGACGTCAGCGAGCGCGAAGTGCGCCGGGCGACGGCGGCTTATTATGGCATGGTTGAGGGGATTGACGAAGATTACGGGAAAGTGCTGGCGGCGCTGGAACATGTGGGCCAGATCCTGGACGACTGGCTCATCATCTACACCAGCGATCATGGCGAGATGCTGGGCGAGCACGCCCTTTGGGAGAAGACCAAGTTCTTTGAGGGCAGCGTCAAGGTGCCTTTGATCATCCGTTTGCCTGGCGGCGCCAATGCCGGGCGCGTGGTCGAAGAGAATGTCAACCTCTGCGATTTATTCGCGACAATATGCGAATTGACCGATGTGCCGTCGGTTGATGGCTTGGACAGCCGCAGCTTGGCGCCCCTGCTGAACGGGAAGAGCGCGAACTGGAACAACGAGACCATTTCGCACTATGGCGGCACGCATCTGGGGCATGAAGAAAGCTTTGATCGTTACGAGAATTTGATGATCAAACGCGATCATCTCAAGTATCAGTACTATGGGCGCGACATGCCGGAAGTGCTGTTTGACTTGTCGCGGAATCCGGAAGAAACAGTCAACTTTGTTACGGATCCTCGTTATCGGGATGTCCTTGCCAGATTCCGCGCGCGGCGGGGCGAATTGGGTTACGGACCGAACGCGGCCCCCGATTATCAGAACGCGGGCTATTAGACTTGTGCTGTCGTTGAGGCATACCTGACCGATGATCTGGTACATCGCGCGGCGCATTGTTTACTTGGTTCCAACCCTGTTGATCGTCTCGGTCATTGCCTTTCTGGTTATTCAACTGCCGCCGGGCGACTTCCTTGCTTCTCTCATTAGCAAGGCGGAAGAGACGATTGATCAAGCCCAGGTAGATGCCTTGCGCGAGCGATATGGGCTGGACGAACCGATTTACGTTCAGTACTGGAAGTGGATCAGCGGCATCATCACCAGAGGCGATTTTGGCGATTCATTCGAATGGAATAAGCCGGTCAGCGATTTGATCGGGGAGCGGCTTGCCCTCACCATGGTCATTTCGCTCTTGACACTGGCTTTTATATGGGTCGTCGCCATACCCATCGGCATTTACTCAGCTGTCAAGCAATACACTATCGGCGACTATCTGGTGACCGTTGTCGGATTCATTGGCTTGGCGATTCCGAATTTCCTCTTGGCTTTGGTGCTGATGTACATCGCCTTCCGCTATTTTGGGCAGAGCGTCGGCGGGCTATTCTCGCCCGAATTCATCGTCGCCCCCTGGACGCTGGCACGCGTGCTCGATATGCTCAGCCACATTTGGCTGCCGGTGATCATCCTCGGGACTTCGGGCACGGCGGCGCTGATTCGCGTGATGCGCGCCAACCTGCTCGATGAATTGTCCAAGCTATATGTGGATGCCGCTCGCGCGCGCGGCCTGTCGGAATTGAGATTGCTATTCAAATACCCGGTTCGCGTAGCCTTGAATCCCCTGGTGAGCGCGGTCGCCTGGGTCTTCCCGGCGCTGGTTTCGGGCTCGGCGATTACTTCGATCGTATTGAATCTGCAAACGACCGGTCCCCTGCTCTATCGTTCGCTGCAAGCGCAGGACATGTACCTCGCTGGCAGCCTCATTTTGCTCGTAAGCATTCTCACCATCATTGGCACGCTGGTCTCCGATATTCTGCTGGCCTGGATTGATCCCCGGATACAGCTCCAATGACCAGCGCTTCAAGTCGTCCGCCAGTCGACATGCAGTCCGATCAGGCGACCGGGATTCAATCAGAAACGCGTATCGTCGTCGCCAATCAGTGGCAGTTGATTTGGTGGAAATTCCGCAAACACCGGCTGGCGATGTTCGCCGGCGCCGTCACCGCGCTCTTCTATCTGGTGGCGCTATTCGCCGAGTTTATCGCGCCTTATTCAGCGGGGACTTATAGCGCTCAACACACCTTTCTGCCGCCGCAACCTGTACAGCTCTTCCAACAGACCGAAGGCGGCTGGCGCTTTTTCCCGCATGTCTATGGTCACAAGGTGCATGTCGATCAGGAATCTTACAAGCGCACTTATGTCCTTGACGAGACGGTGGTCTATCCGGTCGGCTTGTTCGTGCGCGGTGAAGAATACAAGCTGTGGGGCTTGTTTGCGCTGGACCGCCATCTGATCGGCGCCGCGAAATATGGCGACCCTGTGCACCTTATTGGAACGGATCGTCTGGGGCGTGATGTGCTAAGCCGAACGATTCATGGCACGCGGGTGTCGATGTCGGTCGGCTTGGTCGGCGTCGGATTGAGCCTGCTGCTGGGCGTGATTCTGGGCGGCATCTCCGGTTATTATGGCGGTCTGGTGGATAACTTGATCCAGCGAACCATCGAGATTCTTCGCTCCTTGCCGACGATTCCGCTATGGATGGGCTTGTCAGCCGCCATACCGCTGACCTGGCCACCAGTGCGCGTCTATTTTGCAATCACTGTGCTGTTGTCATTGATCGGCTGGACAACACTGGCGCGCGAGGTGCGCGGCCGTTTTCTCTCGCTCAAAACCGAGGACTTTGTCATCGCGGCGCGCTTGGATGGCGTACGGGAAATGCAGATCATCATCCGTCACATGGTGCCTTCCATGACCAGTCATATCATCGCCTCGGTAACCTTGGCGATCCCCGGCATGATCCTAGCGGAGACGGCGCTCAGTTTCCTGGGCATCGGGCTGCGGCCCCCCGTCGTCAGTTGGGGCGTTCTGCTTCAAGAGGCGCAGAATGTCCGCTCTATTGCGACAGCGCCCTGGCTGCTTTTTCCGGGATTGGCGGTTGTTGTCGCTGTATTGGGCATGAATTTCTTAGGAGACGGTTTGAGAGATGCAGCCGACCCATACCAGACTTGAGGAGACAGGCGCAAAGGACGCTGAGCGCTTGCTCGAAGTCAGGGACCTGAAGACGCATTTCTTCGCCGATGAGGGCGTCGTCAGGGCTGTGGATGGCGTCAACCTTTCCCTGAAGCGAGGCCAGACGCTTTGCGTGGTGGGGGAATCTGGCTGCGGCAAATCGGTGACGGCGCGCTCCATCTTGCGCATCGTGCCCAGCCCAGGACAGATCGTCGCTGGCGAGATTAACTTCCGGCAGCGTGATGGCAGTACCATCGACTTGGCGGAGATGAATCCCAAAGGGCGCGAGATTCGCCGTATTCGCGGCGGCGAGATTAGCATGATCTTTCAAGAGCCCATGTCCTCACTCAGCCCAGTGCATACCATTGGCAGCCAGATCATGGAAGCGATCTTGCTACACCTTCCCGTGACGCGGGGGGAGGCGCGCAAACGAGCGGCTTACATGCTTGACCTGGTCGGCATACCACGAGCGAGCGAACAGCTGGACGCCTATTCCTTCGAGCTTTCCGGCGGAATGCGTCAGCGCGCCATGATCGCGATTGCGCTGGCCTGCGAGCCGCAGCTGCTGATCGCCGATGAACCGACTACCGCGTTGGATGTCACGACGCAGGCGAATATCCTCGACCTCATTCGCGACTTGCAGCAGGACAGCGGCATGTCTGTGCTCTTCATCACCCATGATCTGGGGGTGGTCGCCGAAATCGCTGACGATGTTGTGGTCATGTATCTCGGGCGGGATGTGGAAAGCGGTGATGTTGATTCCATCTTCCATGACGCCAAGCATCCTTATACGCGCGCGCTACTGCAATCCATTCCCCGCTACGACAGTCGGGACAATCAAAGGCTGTACTCGATTAAGGGCACCGTTCCGCATCCATTTGACCGCCCGAGTGGCTGTCCCTTTCATCCGCGCTGCGACGATTTCATCGCTGAACAGTGCAACCGAATCGACCCGCCTCGCCACCGATTCCGCGGCCACCACAGCGTTCGCTGCCTGCTTTATTCGACCGCGGAGGAAGCGCCAACCCAAAAGGATGTGCACCCTTGAACGGCAGATCTGACAACCAGCCGGCGAACAGCAGCGTCGAACCCTTGTTGGAGGTTCGCAATCTCCACATGCAGTTTCCCATTCGGCGGGGCGCCTTTCGCCGGACGGTCGGTTTCGTCAAAGCGGTCAATGATGTCAGCTTTCATATCCGCCCGGGCGAAACCCTCAGCCTCGTCGGTGAATCCGGCTGTGGCAAGACGACCACGGGCCGCTGCATTGTGCGCGTTTACGAGCCGACTTCGGGTCAGATTCTGTATCAAGCGGATGAGCTAGAGCGCATTGATTTAGCCGGATTGGACAACCGTGATCTCAGGCCCTTCCGCCGCGAGATTCGGATGATCTTTCAGGACCCGTTTTCGTCCTTGAATCCGCGGCTGTCGATCCTGCAGATCGTTGGCGAGTCGCTTAAGGTGAATCAGGTCGCCAGCGGATCCGAATTGGAAGACCAGGTGGCGTCGCTATTGAGGCGGGTCGGTTTGCGACCGGAATACATCCGGCGTTATCCGCACGCGTTCAGCGGTGGCGAGCGACAGCGCATCGGCATCGCCCGCGCGCTCGCCTTGAATCCGCGGCTGATCGTCGCTGACGAGGCGGTCTCCGCCCTGGATGTATCAGTGCAGGCGCAGATACTGAATCTCTTGCAAGACTTGCAGGAAGAGCTAAACCTGACTTATCTGTTCATCGCCCATGACCTCAGCGTGGTGGAGCATATCAGCCATCGCGTCGCGGTGATGTATGTCGGCAAGATCGTTGAACTGGCGGCGACCGAAGATCTCTTTAGAAATCCGCTGCACCCCTATACCGAAGCGCTGCTGTCGGCGGTGCCCAAGCCGGATCCGCGTTTGCGTAATAAAGGCGCGCGAATACGCCTCGCGGGAGAAGTCGCCGACCCGAGCAATCCCCCGAGCGGATGTTATTTTCAGCCGCGTTGCCCCTATGCCGAGGAGCGCTGTCGACAGGAAGAACCGGCGGTTCGCGAAATCGAGAAGGATCGCTGGGTGGCCTGCCATTTTGCCGAGGAGCTCGACTTGCAAGGCTTTGAAGCGATCGGGTCGACGGCGAAGAGTTAATCCCGCGCATTTAGCGCGAAAGGACTGCGAACGATGCTGGAACCAGCCGATATATTCCCGCGAGCGGATGATGCCGCGCCGCTCGTATACGACCCCGAAGTGCAGTTGGTGGCCGCCACAATCGACAATGGCGTATTTCATTCCGCCTGGATGTCGGCCGAGTATGCCGTCGCCTTGGTTGAGCGCGGGTCGGCGGCCGAGATTGAGCGCGCCGAAGCGGTCATCCATGCCGTCCTCGGTTGCCAGGATACCGATAGGCGCTCACCTCACTACGGCAACTTCAGGTGGGAGCAGGAAGATGAAGCGGTGGAAGACTTGAACGCCGTGCAATTTGTGCTCATCCGCTTGATTCCGCTACTGCTGAGCCGATCGAATCGCTTGTCGGGCGAGCTCGTTGAGCGGGCGCGGGCGCGCATCGGCCTGGGCTTGGACGCAATCCGCCGGATTGATGTTTCTCCCAAGTATTCGAACATCGTCGCGCAGGACATTGCCAATTCAGTCTTGGGCGGTCAACTCTTGAATATGCCGGCATACACGGAGCGCGGCGCGAGCAAACTTCGCATGTGGTTGAACGTCATAGATGAAAGCGGCATCCCGCATGAATACAACAGCCCGACCTATTCCTTTGTTCTCATCGAAGCGCTGCACAAGATCGTCGCGCTTTCGGAACATGCGCAAGCCAGCATGCTCGCGCGGCTGATCTTAGCGCGCATCGGCTTGAGCGTCGCCCTGCGCTTGCATCCGGAAACGGGCCGCCTGGCGCCGCCACACTGCCGCGCCTATTATCCGTCCCTGGTTTGCTCAACGGCGGCCGAAGCCTCCGTATTCGCTGGGAAGATAGAAACAGGCATGCTACCGGCTTGGCTTGAGACCGTGCGGAGGCAACGCCCCATCCCGCTGCAAGTGAGCGAAACATCCGATGCCGGCGCGGGCGTGGTGATCAGCAGCTACCTGGATGCTGCATTCAGCCTCGGCGTCGCGACGCAAGAGCTGGCGACGCAATCGAACCGCTTCATCAGCAATCAATCGAATGTCTTCTCGATTCAGTACAGAAGACCGAATAAGCCCAATCCGGGCGTGGTTTTCTCCCGCTATTTGATCAATGACAATTGGCTTGGCGACTTCCGCACTACGCCTTCGCGGTCGAGCGATCAGGTCTTCCGCGATGAAGGCAGCTTTCGCGGCATGCTTGCGGGTCCGCGCGCATTCGGTCTGTATACTTCGCGCCAATTGGACGCCTGGTCTCGCTGTTATAGCGCCAAAGCCGCCTTGATCTGGAGCAGCGCGGACGACGTCGATGAGATTTGGGTCGATGGATTGCCCGTCGGCGACCTGCCGGCGAATATTCCAGAGGGCTCAACAATTGTAGTGGCATGCGGTGATGTCTATATCTTGATTCGAGCGCTCTCGCGCACGAGGCTTGGCCTTGAGGCGCCCATCCGCATCGTGGAGCATCGCGGCTGCCTGGTACTTGAGATGTACAACTATCGCGGACCGGCAAAGACTTTCTGGGAATTGGCGAATCCCGGCGCCTTTTTCCAGGGCTACGTCCGCAACGGCTTTTTCGTCGAGGTCGCGGCAAGAAATCGATATGGCAGCGGCAAAGACCTGCACGAAGCATTCGCCGCCGGGCAGCTCGAGGAAGAGCTCGAGGACGCGCAAACCTTTGATGGCGCCAACGAACGGCAGTGGCGCCTGGCTTATCGCCGGGACGACATTGCGCTTGGCATGGATGTCGATCTGATGCGCTGGCGGATCCAGCGGCGCTGGGCGGATGGGGCGAAGCTCGGCTTCCCCATGCTAGCCTCCCCCGTCGCCCATGAGAGTCGTTCGGGGCTGATAGAGTTGGGGAGCGCTCGCTTGTCTTGCGGCAGGAATGCAGCCTGGCTGGCTGCCATCCCCGAAACGGACTTGTGGGTGGCCGCCTATCATGGTCCGGAGGCGTCGGCGTTGACGCTGGACAAAGCGGAGAAGCAAGTGCACCTGGAATCTTTGCAAGCTGGAATCGTGCTGTGGGATAAGGGGCAGGTCACCATTGAGGCGCTGGGGCTGCAAGGCGAGCCGCGCGTGAATGGCGCCGATTCGGTGCGGGTCATCCGCCATTGAGGGAGAACGCTGGCCGGCTTAGCCTCGCGCGGATAGATTCGTCTCAGGCGCAGGGAAGGTACTGCTGCCCTACCAGCCGATTGACAGCAGGAAACTGCGGACAATGCCCGCGCCGACAGTTGCAACGAAAACCCAAGTAAGGAGGACGATTACAATAGAAGCGCAGCCAAAACCGAGGCCAAACTTAAAACCGCTTTCAAAATCCAGCTTGACCTGCATCTCGGTACCTAGCATCTTGTTGCTCAATGTTCGTTTCTCCTCTGCAATGGACTCAGAGCGGAGATTGGCTTTGTCAAGCCCACGTGAGGTTGCTTCGATAGTGCTGTCGTACATCCCCCCGACATTTTTCTGAGGCTTGGTACCAGTATTGATTAGGATGTTTCCATACCTACTCTGACCTGGTTTCTGTTCTTCGCTCATAATTGCTTCCCTTTCCGTTTGTTGAATTGAGTCGGCGTCAAATGCCATAAAGCTCGCGCGCATTCTCGCTGAGGATCATCTTCGCGATACCCCGCGCTTCCGCCTCGGTCATGAATCGGTCGTCGATGAGATCCTGCAGCGCCAGCGCCAGCGCCTGTTTGCCCAACAATGCGCTGGTATAAAATGGCTCGGGTGTGCCGTATGTATCGGAACCGTAGCAGACGCGAGCGGGCGGCGCCATTTCCAGCACTTCGGCGATGATGCGCTTACCGGCGTTGCCGGCGAAGGGCAATCCTTCGGATAGATCGCACCAGATATTGGGCAGCACATTGGCGATGTATCCGGCTTCAGCGTGATAGGGATAGCCGGTATGCACCAGCAGGAATTTGCAAGCGCGATAAGTCGGGTAGCGCAGCAATTCCATCAACAGCGCCGGACGGCAGGCGGCCAGATGCACTTCCCAATCCCCCATGCCGGTATGCACTTGGAAGGGCGCGTCAAAGTCGATGCAGCGCTCGATGGCGCGGCAGAAGAGATGATCGCGCAGGTTCTTGATCGCATCGCCTCCTCGCCCGCGGGCGCGGCGGATTTTTTCGAGAGCGATCATGCCTTGATCGGATGAGCGGCTGCCGGGGTCAATATCAAGGCCCGTGCGATAAGCGATGATGGACTTCAGCCCCTTATAGCCCCCGTCGCTCAATGCCTGGGCGATGCCCTCATCGTAGGCGCGCTGAAATTCTGCCCAGCCGCCCTCTTCATCTAGGAGCTTCTGTATCAGCACTTCGATGCGGAAGATCGGCGCGATGTCGACGCCAACTTCGGCGCCGAAACGCTCAAGGTCGACCTGCGGCAGCGGATGACCATCGTCCACGATCAGCGTTTCGATGCCGCCGGCTTGATGCAGGCCGCGCGCATATGCCGCGTATCCTTGGTCGGCAATGGCGCGATTGCGCGCTACAACCACCGCATCCACTGTCGCGTCCACCTGAAAGTATTCAGCCAATCGCCGCAGCATATAGCGAAAGTATAGGGTATCGCGCTTGACCCGCTGCAAGGTTGCCAAAGCGACGTCATCCACCGCGATCCCGCCCGCATGCAAGTATTCCGCTGAGCCGCCGCCAAAGGAAACCTCATCTACCCACTCGTCGGCGCGCAGCCTGTCCTTACGCATGTAGGGGTGGCAATGTACATCGACAACCCCAAGGTCGCTGAAATCGAGCATCAGGGCGCCTCCAGGTACATCTGCCGCTCCCAGGGATGTACGGTTAGATTATAGGTATCCAACTCCAGGCGCTTGACCTTGAGGAATTCCTGACCGATGACCGGCGACAGCGCCGACATGAGAATCTCGTCCGTTTCCAGGGCGTCCAGGGCGACGGGCAAGCTGCGCGGCAGATAATCGATGCCATGCCTCAGGCGCTGCTCTTCGTTGAAATGCCCAACATCTTCGTCATTGAAGGGCTCGTTTGGCTCCCTGCGCTTTTGCAAGCCGTCCATGCCAGCGGCGAGCAGGGCGGTCAAAAAGAAATAGGGATTGCAGGTATTGTCCCCCGCGCGGTATTCGATGCGGCAGCGCTGGTTGACATCGGGAACGCGCAGGAGCACGCCACGATTGCCGACCCCCCAGGCGATGTGAGCCGGCGCCCAGGAAGCGGGCTGCAGGCGCTTGTAGGAGTTGACGGTGGGCGCCCCCACGCCACAGATGCCCGGGGCGTGCGCCAGAAAGCCGCCGAGGAAGTGCCGGCCCGTTTCGCTCAGCGGGTTATCCAATCCCGCGCCCACCATCAGATTGTCGCCAGACTCACGATCCCACAGTGCCAGGTGCACATGCAAGCCGTTGCCAGCCAGATCCGTAAAGGGTTTGGGCATATAGGAAGCGATGAAGCCGCGCTGAAGGGCGAGCGCGCGCGTGACCTCTTTGCTGATGAGATAGCTGTCCGCCGCTCGCAGTGGATCCGCATAGCGCAGGGAAAACTCGAATTGCGAGGGACCGTATTCCTTGCCCAATTGTTCGACATTTAAGCCCATCATCTCCAGCGTCGCGACGATGTCGTGCAGCAGATCGGCAAACTGATTCAAGCCGGCAACGGTGAACATGCCACCGGCGCGGCTGGGCGCATAATCGCCATCGTCTGTCTTGTCAAAAAGGCTGAATTCAGCTTCCAGCGCGGCGCTGATGCTAATGCCACGTTCGTCAAAGCACGAAACCATCTTTGCCAGGCACTGACGCGGGCAGCCGTCGAAGGGCTGACGCGCCTCGGTCAGCATATCGCAGAAGACGATGGCGGTGTTTTCGATGTAGGGCAATTTCCAGTACGCTTCGGGGTCTGGCACAGCCAGAAAGTCGCCCGTCTGCGCCTGCCAGATGCCATCGGCGGCATTGTGGTCGTCGACGCCGAAATTGAGGTTGGCGCGGGCGAATACGACGCCATCTTCCACGGCGCTCTTGAACTTGCCTTTCGGCACGGTTTTGGCGCAAGCGCGTCCGTTGTAATCGTGGTAGGTCACCCAGAGAAATTCGATCTTGTCATCGGACAGGCGCTGCAAGAATTCTTGCTTATTCATTGTTAACTCCACATATCAAGCGAATCAATTCGGCGAGCAGCGCCGTACGAGGCACGATGCTGCTCTTCAGGATATATTCATCCGGTCCATGATCCAAGCCGCCGATGGGTCCCAAGCCATCCAGCACCGGCAAGCCGGCCTGGGCGGCGAAGGCGCTATCCGCGGCGCCGCCCGTGCTGACGCCACGCAGCGCGAACCCGAGACTTTGCGCTACCTCTACCGCCAACTGTTCCAGGCTCGCCACAGCACCGGTGCGCGGCATCGGCGGCGAGGCCAGGCGTCGATCCAGCGCGAAACTGATCTCATCTTCCGCCGGTCGCGCGAATATCGCTTCGATTTCCGCTGAGACGCGCTCGAGTTCGCTCATTTCAAAGGCGCGGATATCGATGCTTGCTTCAGCCTGATCCGGCACCACATTGGGCATCATGCCGCCAGAAATCGTGCCTATGTTGATCGTGATGCCGGCCTCGGGCTGAGCGAGAGAGTCGACTGCTAACAGACGGCGCATGAGACCGCTGATGGCGTTGCGTCCCTTTTCCGGTTCGACGCCGGCGTGGGCGCTGCGTCCTCGAGCGCGTACGCAAATCACGACATTGCCTTTTCGGGCGGTCACGATATCGCCGTTTTCGCGCGCCGCTTCCAACGTCAGGACCGCGTCGTACTCGCGAACCGACTCCATGATGAGCGGGATCGACGTGCGTTGATCAACCTCTTCGTCGGCAACGCACAAAATGCCCAGCTGCTGGAAATCATCGAAGTCGTGCTTTTGCAAGGCTTCAATGGCGTAGATGCCGCTGATCAAGCCCGCTTTCATGTCGCAGGTCCCAGGCCCCAAAAGACGGTCGCCGACACGTTTCAGTGGGCGTTGCGCCGCAGTGCCGCGCGGGTAGACGGTGTCGCAGTGGCCGAGAAGCATAATCTTTGCCGTGCCACTGCCAGACAATTGAGCCAAGAAGTGATCGGCAGTTTCTCCCTGTGGAAAGCGCTGAATGGTGAATCCCGCGCCTTCCAAACGGGCAACCAGCCAATCGTTGACGAGATTGCCGCCTTCCTTGTCGTAGGTTCCGGAATCAATGGCGACCAGATGTCGCAAGTCCGCCAGATAGCTTACCAGTTGAGATTCGAGATATTCCGCTATGGTCACTTATTCTGCGATCCCGCACCAGCGCAAGATGGCGCCGGCGAATACTTTGGCTGTCTCGATCAATGAGTCCAGATCGACGAATTCATTATCGCCATGCAAGCCTTCGCCAGCGGGCCCGAGAATGATGGGTGTCATGCCGGCGCCAGCGTAAAAGGCGGCATCGGTCACGGCGCGTTTGCCGCTCAAGACGGTTTCGATGCCCTGCGATTGCTGTGCCATGCGAATGGCAGCGACCAGCGGATGATCGGATGGGGTGGAGAAGGGCGGGAAATCGATATTCGCCAGATGCCATTGCACGGTCGGGGAATGCTCGCGCAGCCAGGGATCGGTTCGCGCGAATGCGGACACAAAAGCCTCGAATTCCTCGCGGACCTCATCGAAAGTCTCCGTGGGCAGATACTTGAAGTCGAAGTCAATGATGCAAACGTCGGGAATCATGGCTGGATTGGAGGTGACCCGCGGCATGCCGTCTTCGCCCAAGCCCACGCCACCGACGATCACGCCGGGATTGATGGTGGTGATGCCGGGCGGCATCAAGGGATGATGACGGGAAAGCGCCCATTCGCGCTCGAATTCGCGCAATGCCCCGACGAATTTGACGCCTTTTTCGATAGCGTTGACGCCGTCAGCGTTCTGGGCCTCTGCTTCGGCTTGGGGATAGATCTGGGCGAAACGCCAACCCGCGTGCGCCGCCCGGCCTCGTATGGTTACGCGCACCCAGCTCAGCCCGCCTTCAGCCGCCTCGACGCGCCCCGAGGTCGGCTCGGCGACGATGACGCCATCGGCGCGAAAACCACGGGCGATCAAATCGCGCGTGCCGGCGAATCCGCCCGCTTCTTCATCGACAACAATGTGCAGTTGCAAGTCGCCTTTCAGCGTGATATCGCTAGCGATGATGGCTTCGGTCGCGGCGATGAAGGCGGCGATCCCGGCTTTCATGTCAACGGCGCCGCGTCCATAAAGCTTGCCAGCGACGATATCGCTGCCCCAGGGGTCGTAGTCCCAGCCCTCCAGGTCGCCGATGGGAACCACATCAATATGGCCGTTGAAAGCCAGGCTCCGTCCGCCGCTGCTGCCTGGCAGCGCCGCCACCAGATTCGGCCGGAGCGCTTCTTTTTCCCAGCGCGTCAAATGCAATCCGAGCGATTTCAGCTTGGCTTCCAGATGATCCTGGATTTGGGATTCTTCGCTGGCGTCGGGATTGGACATGAAGCGCGGATTGATGCTTTTGAAGGCAACCATAGCTTGCGTGAGACCGATGATGTCCGCGCGCATCGCATCGAGCCGCTGATGAACCCGTGATTCAAGGTCGAGGTGCTTCATGCGGATCATCCGCTTAGCGGCAGGTTCTGGCCCGCGGCGGCGCCGCCATCCACCAGCATGACCGAGCCGGTGATGAAGTCAGCATCATCTGATGCCAGATAGCGCACCATTGCCGAGACGTCTGCGGGCTGTCCGATGCGGCCGCGCGGCGTCATGCCGACCAGCGACTCGATGTATTCCGGCGCCAGATCCCAATCCGGCACTTCGATCAAGCCGGGCGCCACAGCATTCACCTGAATATTGTGTTCAGCGGCTTCCAGCGCCAGCACCTGCGAAAACATCGAAATCGCCGCTTTTGACGAGCAATAGTGCGATGCGCCCACCCGCGCCCGCATCGCCGCGGCCGATGACATATTGATAATCTTGCCAGCGGATTTTTCTGCGATCATCATCCGTAGCGCCGCTCGACTGACCAGAAACATGCCTTTCATGTTGATATCCCAGACGCGGTCCCACTCTTCTTCGCTCATGTCGACTATAAGGCTGTTTGGATAAACGCCGGCGTTATTGACCAATATGTCCGGCACGTCGATTCGAGAGGCCAGCGTTGCCAGCATTTGATCCACTTGATGTGCCGAGCGAACATCGGCGCCCAAAGCCAGCGAGCGGCCGCCGGCAGCGGCGATCTCCGCAGCGACCGTCTTGGCGCGCTGGCTTGACACATCGTTGACCCCAACCCGCGCGCCTTCCGCGGCCAAATCCAACGCGATCCGCCGTCCGATTCCGTGACCGGCGCCGGTGATGAGCGCCGTTTTATGGTGGAAGCGTTTCGCCATGTTCAGTCAATCCATTTCGCGGCGGGGATTTCGGTGCTAACGCGGGGCAGCGCCGGCGCGACATCGCCCGTGTGGCAGTAATCCGAGATTTCGCTGAGCTTCGCCCACCATACCCGGGGAAAGCCGCGAATATGGCGGATCAAGCGTTCCAGCACGATCATGCCGGATGGACGCCCGGCCAGGAACGGATGCATGGTCATATTGAAGAGGCCGCCGCGCGCGAACAAACCGTCAAACTCGGCAGTGAAAACCTCCAAACCTATCGAGGGAGGGTTAATGCCATTGCCGACCGGCGGCACCGAGACAAAACCAAATTGCGGCCAGTCATCGTTGCGCCAGCTGACCGGCAGCTCCAGCAAGTCGCCCTCGGCAGTTTCCACCCAGTAGGGAATATCGTAGCCCATCAGGCTGCTATCGAATTGGAAGCCATAACGCTTCAGCAAAGCCGGCGATGATGGCTTGAGCTCCCAAGCCGGCGAGCGATAACCAATGGGGCGGCGGCCGGTGATGCTTTCGATGACGTCGATGCCCGCTTTTAATACCCGCTCTTCTTTTTCGTCGCTCAAGCCATCGGGGCGCTCGTGCATGAATCCGTGATGACCCAAGTCGTGCCCGCGCGCCACAATCTCCCGCGCGATATCGGGATGCAATTCGAGCGTGCGCGCTGGCGAGAAGAAGCTCGCCTTGATCTCGTATAGGTCCAGCAATTCAAGAATGTGGGGCATGCCGACATTTGGACCGTAGCTAAATTCAGACATCAAAGCCAAGCGCTTGGTCGCCTGTGGCGGATCAAGCATGTAGGGAATGGTCTCGCCATCGAGATCAAAGGTGAGCGCCACCGCGCAGATGCGCCCGTCTGGCCATTTGAATTCGTCCATGCAAACCGCTCCTCTGTTGGAGTCTTATCGGAAGTTCGGCATCACATCAGCGGCGAAATGCCGGGTTCTAGCTTCCAGTTCATCCCTGCTTTCGTGGAATAGCCAGACGACCGCGTATTCCAAGCCCGCCCCCTGATAATCGCGCAGCTCTCTGACGATATCACTGGCGGATCCGCTTGGCGCGTGGCCCGGCGCTTGATAGCCTTTGGAAGTTTCGCCCGCGGCCAGCAATTCGATATTGGTGCGCAAGGAAAGGGTGACCGCGCGTCCATTTGCCTGTGAGCGCAGCTTGGTGCCGCCATTTGCAAGCTCGGCCGCTGTCAAGCCCACCGGGTGCCAGCCATCGGCGATCGTCGCCGCGCGGCCAATCGCGCGCGCGCTGTTGCCGCCGATCCAAACGGGCAGATCGCCGCCACTAGCGGGGTAGGGCGAGAAAAGCGCATCGTCAATGACCGTGAATTCACCGCGGAAACTGTTTTCGCCCGCCCACAAGGCGCGCGCTAGCGCCAGCCCTTCGTCGAAGCGCGCCCCGCGGTTCGCGTAATCCGCGTTGAGATAGCCAAACTCCTGCTCCAGCCAGCCGACGCCGGCGCCCAGTATCAGGCGCCCGCCTGAGATCGCGTCAATCGAGGCGAGCTGCTTTGCCAGCAGCACGGGTTCGCGCTGCGGCGTCACGATAATAGACGTGCCCAGCTTGACACGCTCGGTAACTGCTGCCGCGACTGTGAGCGCGATCAGGGATTCGACCAGATTGCCGTAAGGGTCGGGCATGCTGGCCGGCATCAGCACATGGTCGGTCGTCCAGACTGAATCGAAACCAAGTTCGTCCGCCAGGATGGCGCTTTCGCGAATGGCGTCTCCAGCGGCAATGGCGCCGAAATTCGGCAGAATCAAGCCAAACTTCATTTCATCTCCCCTCAGTCGTAGACATGCGGCGGCTGGCGCTCGTGCCAGTCATGCGCCTGTTCATAAGCCCAGGCGATGCGGAATAGCGTCGCTTCGTCGAATGGCCGCCCCATCAGTTGATAGCCGATGGGCAAGCCAGCGCGCGTAAAGCCGCAGGGCGCGCTCAGAGCCGGCTGCCCGCCCAGATTCGCGGAAAAGGTATGGTGGATGTACGAGATCATCGGTGTTTCCCCGATATCCATATCTTTGCGCGGCTTATGCAATTCGGTCAGCAAGGCCGTCGGCAGCGGCATGGTCGGCGAGATTAGCGCATCCAGATTCTCGCGCTGGAACAGGTCTTTCATAGCGGTCCGATAACGCTCGCGCGCGCGCAAGCCAGTGACGTAATGCGTACCCGGAACCAGCTCGCCCAATTGCAAAGTAGCGCGGGTGGCGGGGTCATAGAGGTCGCCATTCTCGCGCAATTGCTGCCGATGATAAGCGCTCGCCTCCACCATCATGACGGTGAAAAGCGTCTCCGGCGTCAACTCGAATTCTGGCAGGCTGATCTCGATGATTTCCGCGCCCATCCGCGCCAACTCAGCGATGACAGATTCGGTTGCGGCGCGAACATCATCGATCACGCCAGGATACAAAACATATTCGCGGTCAATGCCGATGCGGGTTCTGCGTACGCCGTCACGGATGCCCGCCGTATAGTCCGGGACGTCTGCGCGCGCGGAAGTGGCGTCCTTGGGATCGTGCCCGGCGATCGCACCCAGCAGCAGCGCACTGTCGAGCACTGTGCGTGTCATCGGTCCGACATGGTCGAGCGTCCAGGAAAGGGGTATGACGCCGTATGCGCTGACGCGGCCATAGGTCGGCTTCAAGCCCACGATATTGTTGATCGACGCCGGTATGCGGATGGAGCCGCCGGTATCGGTGCCGATCGTGCCAAAAGCCGATCGCACGGTCAGCGCCACCCCCGACCCGGTGCTGCTGCCGCCGGGATAACTGTTGAGCTCCCAAGGACTGCGCGTCGGCGGTTCGTTGACGCCGTAGGCGAATTCGTGGCAGCGCGTTTTACCGATCATGATGGCGCCGCCGTCGTCCAGTCTCCGCACGACGGTCGAATCATAATCGGGCTGGAAGCCTTCCAGCACTTTGGAACCGGCCTCGGTCAAGACGTCCTTGGTATAGCAAATGTCTTTCACGCCAATCGGGATGCCGTGCAATGGACCGCGATCGTCGCCCGCTGCCAAGTCCGCATCAGCGCGCCGCGCGGCTTCGAGCGCCAGTTCTTCAGCCACCGTGGCATAAGCGTGGACCGTCGGCTCCGTCTGTTTGATGCGCGCAAGCGTGGCTTCGGTCAAGGCGACCGCGCTGGTTTCGCCCTTGCGCAAGGCGGTCGCCGCTTCGCTGATGGACAGATTGATGAGGTCGTGTGAATTAGTCATACCATTCCGCATCCACTCGCAGAATCGGCGGATAATCATTCAGGTCGAAACTCTCCAAGACGTCTATCGAGGGCAACTGATTGGAGAGCGCCGTGGCCAGCCCCGCCAATTCTTCCGGCTTCACGTCCAAGCCGAGCACTTGGGAAAGCCAGGCGACCTGCTCGGCTTCGATCTTCAGGTCCGATTTACTTCGTCCATAGCTCATAAATGCCTCCTCTGCCTTTTGTGCATCGGCGGGCGACCCAAGGGTCGCCTCTACAGTTCTCGTTTTGGGCGGCTCACCCCTCACCCGCTCCCGCCAGTGTCTACGCGGCGCGGCGCCCTCTCCCACAAGGAGCGAGGGGGAGCAACGGGCAGGCAGACGCAAGGTCTTTTGCGTGAGCCGCTGCCGTGCAGCGCGTGTGTCCAAAGTCTTAGTCATGGTTGCGCATCACGCTTGCTTGCCAGAGTAGATGCCGTACTCCCAGACTGTCTCCGCGATGCGGGCGACAGTATCTTCCAGATTTTCCCAGATGCCGCGATGCCCCGCCATCATCACACAAATGATGATCGGCGCCAGACTGCGCGATTCAATGACGCCGACATCGTTGGCGATAAAGGGACCAAAGTCGCCCGTCTTATGCGCGACTTTCGCTTCGGGCAGGTACTTCGGCAGACGCGTGCGCGATATCTGATTGTGCAAGATGCCGCGCATTTCGGCGCAGGCTTCCGGGCTGGCGCCACTGTCGTTCCAAATCATTTCCAACAGTTGACCCAGGGCGCGAGCGCTGGCTCGGCTGAAAGGCTTGCCTTCTTCAAAGTGGAAGCGGTCGCGCGCGCTGATCCAGTCTGCCGGCGCCAAATCGGGATAACCGGCCCGGAACAACTCAGCTGGACCGAGATCGCCGTGCGCCGGATTAATCACGCCGGCCAGTGCGGAAAACCAGTCGAAGCAATTCCCTAGGGCTTCTATATCGCTGAAACCCAGTTCACACATGGTCGCGTTGACCGCGTCCGGCCCGCCCACCGCCTCGTAACAGTAATCGGTCGCGGTATTGTCGCTTTCGATGATCATGAGAGTCGCGGCATCGCGCAGAGTGAAGGTCATGCCATCGTCCATGTATTGCAATACGCCGGTGCCAAATCGTTTGAAGCTCGTGTCCAGCGTGTACTTCTGAGCCAGATCGAGCTCACCCGCGTCAACCAGGCGGTACAGCGTAACCAGGACCGGGATCTTGATCGTGCTCATCGTGTCCATCATCGCGTCGGCATTGACGCAGATTTCTTCACCAGTGGCAGAAAATTTGACATAGAGCGCCCAATCGGCCCGCACGCCATCCATCAGCCGGTCAAGAGCGCGTTGCAGTTCTCCACGCATGCTCAGTCCTCCTAGCGGCGCACGACGCCGCCGGCCAGTCCGATAGTGGCGCCAGTGATGTAGGCCGCCTCGTCTGAAGCGAGAAATGCCACCAAGGCGCCCATCTCTTCCGGCGTGCCGTGCCGGCCCAGGGGCACCAGATCCCAGACGCGCTGCCGTTCCGCCTCGAAGCTGATGCCGGCGTGATCCGCCCGCTGCCGCAAGCCTTCCCATTGCATTTCCGTCGCCATATAACCCGGCGCGATGGTATTGACGCGAACGTTATGCGGCGCCATCTCCAGCGCGAAAGCCTGGGTCAGGGCGATGACGCCGGCTTTCGTGCCGGAATATGTCGCAACGCGCGGATAAGGTTCCTGGCCGAATATGGAACTCACGGTGATGATGTTCCCGCTTCCTTGCCCCCGCATGACGCGCCCGGCGTATTTGCAGGTCAGGAAGACGCCGCGGTAGTTGACATCGACGATATGCTCGAAATCTTCGAGTTTTAGATCAATCAAGTCAACTTCGACGCCGCCGGTGCCGGCGTTGGCGACAGCCAGATCCAAGCCGCCGAAGTGATCGACAGCCAGCTCGACCAGCTCGGCTGTGCGTTCAGCGCTGGCGACATCGTGCGCCTCGGCGATGAGCCGCTCTGGCGCGATACCGGTTTCGCTGACGATTTTCGCTGCGGTCTCATGAACGGATGAGTTGATGTCGCTCATCATGACCGCCCAGCCATCTTGAGCCAGGCGGCGAGCGATGCCTTCGCCCAATCCGCGGGCGGCGCCGGTGACAAAGGCGCGCTTTCGATTCCGTCGGTCTTCTGTCATTACGAGTTACTCTTGTAACTGATCGCGGCTAAGCGCGTTCTTCGTCCGCTGTAGTCGCGTCCCCCAGTCGGGAGCGGGCGCTGTACTGTTTAATCAGCCCCCAGACGCCACCTGGGAAGAAGCGCATGGTCAGCACGATGATCACGGCCACGAACATGAAGCGAACGGGACCGCGCGATATGCCGAAGACTTCGGACATCCAGGCGCTCGAAGCCATGAGCTCGCTGACGTAGGTCATAAGGACGCCGATTACCACGGGACCGAAGATCGTCGCCACGCCGCCGACCAGCACCATGCTCAATAGCAAGGTCGCGAGCGAGAAACCGAAGATATCGGGCGATGCGACGATCAGAAAATGAGCGTAAACGCCGCCGGCCAGGCCGGGGAAGATTGAGCTGAACAAGAAAGCCAAGAGTCTCTGCCGCGCCAAAGGGATGCCACGGGCGACGGCATATTCCTCGAAATCACGCAATGCGATGAGGCTCAAGCCGAAATCGGATGTAACCAGCCGGCGCAAGAATATCGTCGAGCATAACAGCAGGGCGCCAACCAGATAAAAATGGGCGAATTTGCTTTCCCGAAAGCGGAAATCACCGATCTGCAATTGCGGAACGCCTGTCAGCCCCTGTTGCCCGCCCGTGATCAGCGGCTGACTGAGCAGCAGCAAGAGCACCAATTGGCTGCAAGCGAAAGTCAGCAGCGCCACATAGATGCCGCGCAGACGTACTGCCGGGATGGAGACGATGATGCTGGCCAAAGCGGCCGTTGCTGCGCCGCAGGGAATGCCAAGCCAGGGCGAGAATCCAAGCTTGACCGTCAGGATGCCGCTGGTATATGCGCCGATGCCAAAGAAGGCCAGGTGGGCGAAGTTGAATACGCCCGCATAACCCAGCGTCAAATCCCAATTGGAGGCGACGATGGCGTATAACATGCCGAGGATGGCCAGATGGATCAGCAGTTTGTTTTCCACCACGAGCGGTATCGCCAGGAAGACGGCGATACCGATGAGCGCCAGCAGCCTTCTGTTCGCGTCAAAAAAACGTATCATGAGTTTTCTCCGCCCATTAAGCCACGCGGACGGAAGATTAGGACGAGAATCAAGGTGGCGAAGAGTACAACCGGCGCCCAATACAAGGAAAAGACGTAAGCGCTCGATTGTTCAATCAAACCGATGACATAAGCGCCAATGATCGTGCCGGGCAAGCTGCCGAGCCCGCCGAACACCACCACCACAAAGGCGCGCAGCAGCGGCTCCGAACCCATTGTGGGCAAGATGAAGAACAATCCGCCCAGCATCAGGCCCGCCAGCCCGGCAAGCATGGAGCTGACGACGAATGTCAGAGGGTAGATCTGATTCACATTGATGCCGACCAGCCGAGCGAAATCATCGTTTTGGGCGACCGCGCGAATGGCCAGACCGAGTTTCGATCGTTTCAAGAATAAGTTCAGCAGCAAAAGCGACACAGGCGTCAACACAATAATCAGGACTTCTTGCAATCCAATGGCGGTATCGAGCACCTCGACTGGCGGACCTTTCAAGATGCGATCGAGCTGCTTGTAACGGGGACCGAAGAGGACCTGCACGGCGTTCTGCAGGAAGCTGGCGCCGGCGATCGTGGTGATGATGACCACCAAGTCGGCGCCGGGCTTGCCGACGAAGGGTTTGACCAAGAGCAGGTAGATGACGTAACCTGCTAATCCGCAGAAGATAATCGCCAGCGGTACGCCGGCCAGCAAGCCGAAGCCGCCCTTTACTGACAAGATCCACTCGCCCAACGGATGCAGCATAGTCCCCAGCAAGCCCCAGTCCTCGCTGTTCGCGGTGATGCTTTTGCCCAATGGCTGCAAAACTTTCGCCAAGCCGCCGCGGTTGGAGATATACCAGCCGGCATAGGCGCCGATCATCACCAGCGCGCCATGAGCGAAATTGAACATGCGCACCGTGCCCCAGACCAGCGACAAGCCACTCGCCATCAGCGCGTACAAGGAGCCGGAAACCAAGCCACTGGCGATGATGGCGACAATCGCTTCCAATGTCATCCGGTTACCTTTCCGAAGTACATTTCGAGGATTTCGGCTTGATTGACTTGCGAGACATCGGCCGTCTCAAGCGAGACCGCGCCTTTCTCTATAAGATATAGACGCTGGCAGATGCCAAGCAGGAGCTCGACATCCTGGTCGACTACGATCATAGTGACGCCGCTTGCGGCGATCTCGCCAATAGCGCGCGCCAACTCTTCTTTGATCAGCGGCGCCAGCCCTACGCTCGGCTCATCAAGTATCAGCAGCTCGGGCATGCCCATCAAACCGACGCCGATTGACAGCATCTGGCGTTCGCCCCCGCTGAGGGTTTGGGCGCGCTGGCTGCGCCGCTCATTCAAGCGGGGAAAAAGCGTGAAGACTTTCTCGAAGTTGCTCGTTTTGCCTTTGGTCGTGCGCGCGACATAAGCGCCAAGCGTCAAGTTCTCCTGGACGGACATTTCCGGAAAGAGCTGATTTCCCTGTGGCACATGGATCAATCCGCGTTCGACAATCTTGCGCGGGTCAAGCCCCGTGATGTCTTCGCCGCGGAAGAATACCTTGCCTGAATTCACTGGGATCAAGCCGGAGACCGTCCGCAGCAAGGTGGTCTTGCCATGTCCATTGGGACCGAAGAGCCCGACATGTTCGCCTTCGTCCACGTGCAGCGATAACGAGCACACGACATTGATTTTGCCATAACCGGAGACGAGATTCTCAACCTGAAATAGCATGGAAGGCGTCCTTCCCCCGCTCGCCGAGATAAGCCTCGATGACGGTATCGTCGCGCGCCAGGGCTTCGGGCGCGCCTTCCGCCAACCGTTCTCCAAAGTCCATCACCATAACGCGATTGGACACGCCGAAGAGCAAGGGCAAGACGTGCTCAATGATGATGATCGTCATCTCGCCTTGGCTCAGACGCAAAATGAGGGATTCGAGCTCGCTCAGCTCCGCCACGTTCAAGCCGCCGGCGGGCTCATCCAGCATCAATAATTTGGGATTGCTGACGATTGCCGATGCGATCATGAGCCGTTTCTTGCCGTAAAGCGAAAGTTCGCCGGCCAGCCGATGGCGATCGTCAATGAGGTCAAGGCTATCCAGCGCTGCATCGACAGCCGGGTCGTACTCTTCAACATCCAGTTCCGTCCCGAATACGGCGCCAATTCGTACGTTTTCCTGCACCGTCAGCGTATCAAAGGCGGTTTCTTTCTGAAACGTGCGAGCGATGCCGAGTTCGTAAATCTTGTGCGGTGAAAGTTGCGATATGTCTTCTCCGCGATAGGTGACGACGCCGCTATCAGCATGATAAGGAATGCCGGTGATCAGATTGAACAGCGTGGTCTTTCCAGCGCCGTTAGGCCCGGCGATGCCATAAATCTCGCCCTCGTTGACCTCAAAGCTCGCGTTGTCAACGGCGACGAGCTCGCCGAATTTCTTGGTCGCCTTGCTTACGGAAAGCAGCGTAGTCATGTAACCCATCCCTGACTGCCTGCGGCGGCGATCAGTGTCGAACAGCGAAGTCTGCGTGCGCTACGCGGCGCAGCCCCCGGTCCACCACGGCCATCCAGCTAATCGCGAAGCGTATCACCGGGAGGACCAGTGGCTGCTCATGACTCCCAAGAGCCCCCTCCGCCGACGCCCGAGAGCCGGTCGGAGGAGGGGATTCGGAGGCGCCTATTCCATGGCCATCCAGGGCGGTACCTGGAAGGTTCCGGTCGCATATTTGTCGGGTTCGATCTGTATGCGTTCGCCTTCCCAGATTTGGTAGAACTGGATCGGATAAAATTCCGGACCTTGAATCGCCAGATGCGTCTCTTGATCGAAGGTCAAGTAACCGGCCAGCGTTTCCATTTCCAGACTGCCGAGGCACTCGCCAATCGCGGCGCGATCCGCGGGGTCGCCGACTTGTTCCAGGCAGGTCGCGTAGATCATCACCTGATCGTAGGCGATGACGGTGAAGTAGCCGCCGCGATGGCCGTACATCTCTTCGTAGCGATCGCGGATTTCAATCACCTCTTCCTTGGAGTCGATGGCAGCGCCCAGGTTGTTGTAGATCAAGCCAGTGGAGTTATCGCCGGTCAACTCAAGAAACTCCTGGACCGATGGACCATATTGCAGGAAGAGCAGCGAATTGGGCGGGTTCTCCATGAACTGATTCATGAAGGCGGCGTTGTTGGGCGGCGCGGAATCGGTCACGACGACAATGTCCGGCTCATCTTCGCGAATCTTCGCCAGCAGACCGCGCCAGTCAGTTACTGAGGCGAAGGGCACGGTTTCGTAGCCGGTGACCGTCCAGCCCATGCTCTCGAAATGGGCGCTCATGCCGGTGGCAATGGTGGTGCCATAGGGATCATCCGAGCTGATGATGAAGGCTTCGCGATCGCGCAGGCTGAGCAATCCCGCCTCGTCGTACGCTTCCAGCAATTCTGGCAGAGCCGTCTCGTAGGCATCGTAGGATGGCACGCGAGACCAAACCGTGCCGTAGGCTTCGGGATCGGCTGAGATAATGTCGCGGGTTTGCGCGGCATTGGCTGAGATCAAGTACGGCATGTCGATCTCCGCCATCAGGTCAATCTCAAAGTTCGAGGTGCTGGCGTAGGCGGTCATGATGAAATTGAGATCTTCGGTATTGCTCAGCTGATTGAAGGCGGTGGTCACGGCGTCGGCTCGCTGATCGACAGTATCGGCGATGACCAATTCCAAGGTGTAGCCGGCAACGCCGCCCGCCTCATTGAGGTCATCTACCGCAATTTGCGCCGCTTGCACAACATCTTGGGCATCGGCGCCGAAAGCGCCGGTCAGCGGCACCATAATGCCGATTTTGGCGACCCCCATGTCCTGCGCGCCAACGAGCAGGCTCCCGAAAACCGTAAACACGATCAGAAGACTCACAAATAAGCTACGCTTGCGTATAGACATGCCGCTCCTCACTTTCCATATTGGACTGAACAGAGATTGGATACAATGCGTTTTCGATACGGCGCTGCCATTGACTTGAATGGCGAGCAATGTTCATCCTGTCCACCGGCCCGGCGCGCAAGACCCCGTAGCAATGCCAACTCGGTCGTCAGCAATGGGCTGGAATCTATTCAGAAACACGCGAGAGCACGAACAATAACAGCGATCAGTTGTCGAAAACGCAAGCCAAAATATAACGAGTAATGGCGCGACCGTCAAATTTTGGCCGCTTGCCAAGTCTGCTGCCGCCAATTGCCTTTATGATACTTGCCGTCAGCGATTCTGTTACAATTCAAGCGGCGAACGAGATATATGGAGGGGTCTCTGATGGGCAGTGTTCTTTTGACGAATGCGCAAGCGCTGGATGTGCGCAGCGGAGAATTGCGACCCGCTTCGCACATTTTGATTGTGGATGGGGCGATCGCGTCCCTTGACGCCAAGCGGCAAGCCGACGGCGCGGAAACCATTGATGTCGGCGGCAGAATTGTCATGCCCGGCTTATGCGATATGCATGTACACGTCACGGCCGCGACCGCGGACCTGTCTGCAATCCGTCATTGGTCGCCGGCATACGTCACCGCCCATGCCGCCAAGATCCTCAATGGCATGCTGATGCGGGGCTTTACTACCGTGCGCGACGGCGGCGGCGCCGACTGGGGATTGGCGAAGGCGGTCGATGAAGATCTAATCGCGGGGCCGCGGATTTTCTTCTGCGGGCATGCCTTGTCACAGACGGGCGGGCATGGCGATATGCGCTCGTCGGGCGATGATGGCGCCGGCTATGGCTGGCTGACGCCGGGCTTGGGCTGGGTCTGCGATGGTGTCAGCGCCATGCGCCGCGCTTGTCGCGAAGAAGTGCGCCGCGGCGCTCATCACATCAAGTTGATGGTTTCGGGCGGCGTCGCCTCGCCCACCGATCGCATCGACAGCACACAATTTTCCGAAGAAGAAATCCGAGCTGCTGTCGAGGAAGCGGAAGCGGCCAACCTTTACGTGATGGTTCACGCTTATACCGCCCGCGCGATCAATCGGGCGCTGCGATGCGGGGCGAAAACGGTGGAACACGGCAACCTGCTTGATGAAGAGAGCATCGATCTCATGCTCGAGAACAATGCCTATCTGGTACCGACCTTGTCCATCTATCAGGCGCTGGCGGACGAGGGCATTGAAGCGGGATTGCCAAAAGAACTGTACGACAAGATCTTCGACGTGTTGGACGCGGGCAAGCGAGCGCTGGACATGGCTTATCGCGGCGGCGTCAAGATGGCTTACGGCACCGACCTGCTCGGGCAAATGCACCGCCGACAGTTGGACGAGTTTGCGATTCGCGGCGAGATTATTCCCGCCATGGATGTGCTGCGCGCGGCGACCTGCAATGCGGCCGATTTGCTGGGGCAGGCTGGTACGCTCGGCGAAATTGTCGAAGGCGCTTCGGCCGATCTGCTCGTGTCCGAGGGGAATCCACTGCAGGATTTATCGGTGATGACCGAGCCGGAATCAAACCTGCGCCTCATCATGAAGGCGGGCAATGTCTATAAGAATACGCTGTAAAACGCGGACAGCAATTGGCGACAAGATTAACGGGCTGTCATGTGCCAGATCGCGTCATCAAAAACTTATAGCCGCTGATTCGGGCTGAAGTTTACGGCATTGAGACTATAGATCCTCAATGACTTCCGCTTTGCGCCGATGCCAATCGTGCTCGCGCTCGTAAGCGTAGGCAATCCGATAAATCATCGCCTCGTCGAAGGCGCGCCCGGTTAGCTGGAAGCCGAACGGCAATCCGTCGCTGGTGATGCCGCAGGGCACGCTCAGCGCGGGCAAGCCAGCCAGATTGGCGTTGAAGGTGTGATGGCACATCGAACTCACAGGCGTTTCCGGATAACCGTCCGCCCTAAACTCAAAAATTTGATCGAGCGGCGCGGTCGCAATCGGCATGGTCGGCCAGAGCATGGCGTCAAGCCGCTGCTCGCAGAAGGCGTTGTTGATCGCCGTGCGATATAGCGAACGCGCTTGCTGCGCCGCCAGATAATGGTTCGCCGGCACCAGCTGGCCCAGCTGCAGCATGACGCGCGAGGCCGGGTCATATTTTTCGCTGTGTTGGCGGATCAGCTTGCGATGATAAGTGCTGCATTCCGCGAGCACGATGGTGAAGAGCGCGTCCTGCGTGATTTCCAGTTCCGGCAGGCTGATCTCGATGATCTCGGCGCCGAGTTGCTGATACTCGGCAATGACCGCTTCAACCGACGCTCGAATCTCATCCTGGAGGCCGTCGTAGAAGAAGTAGTCCCGCTCGACGCCGATGCGCAAGCCAGCGACGCCCGCTTCAAGCGCGGCGCAGAAATCGGGCACGGGCTGTTTCGCGCTCGTTGGATCCTTGGGGTCAGGACCAGCCATGCCCGCGAGCAGCAGCGCATTGTCTCGTACCTTGCGCGTCATTGGACCCACGTGATCGAGCGACCAGGCGACAGGCACGACGCCGTAGATGCTGACGCGGCCGAAGCTCGCCTTCATGCCGACCAAATTATTGATTGAAGACGGCACGCGGATGGAGCCGCCGGTATCGGTGCCCAGGGCGCCGAAGGACGAGCGGCTCGTCACCGCCGCGCCGGAGCCAATGCTGGACCCGCCCGGATAGCAGTCCAGATTCCAGGGGCTGCGCGTCGGCGGTTCATTCGAGCCGAGGGCAAATTCATGGCAGCGCAGTTTGCCGATTATGACCGCGCCTGCCTGCTTGAGATTGGCCACGCAGGTCGCGTCATGATCAGGCAGGAAGCCGGCCATGACCTGAGAACCGGATTCGGTAACGATGCCCTTGGTATAAATATTGTCTTTGATACCGATGGGTATTCCATGCAGAGGACCGCGCCGATCACCCGCCGCAATCTCGGCATCGGCGCGTTTAGCCGCCGCCCGTGCTTCGTCGGCGAGGACTTTGGCGTAGGCTTGCACGACGGGTTCCGTCTTGTCTATCGCGCGCAGGTTTGCTTCCACTAACTCGAGCGACGAAATCTCGCCTGCGCCAAGCAAGTCGCTCGCTTCGCTCAGTGAAAGGTCAGTCAGCTCAGTCATCGCTTGCCTCCAGCCGGAAGATCGGCGTTGGCACGATATCCTGCAAATTGAAGGCGTCGAAGGAGTCGACCGCCGCGAGTTGGTTCATCAGCAGCGCCGTCAGCGTTTCCGCTTCTTCCGGCGAGATCGACAGCCCCATCTTGTTTGCCAATGCCAGGACGATTCCTGGCGCCAGCACCTCGTCCGAACTTGCTCTGCCATAACTCATGTCAAGTCTCCTTGGAGCTAGTCGCTGTAGAAGAGCCAGTTTTTCATGGGATGAGTATAACACAGGCGGGCTCTCGACTGTATTGACAGGGAAGGGGGCGAAGCAGTAAGATTAGCGCATCAGCGACGTAGTCGAAGCGGAGATAGCGATGAGCGATTATTTGCCCAAATCCAACCGCTTGCATTTAGTGCCGACTCCAACCGCTTGGACAGGTATCGGCAGCATGTTCGACATTTGTGGCTTGTTAAACACCTATTCCGCCTCGCCATCGGGCGAACGCGCGGATTATGAGGCGCTGCGTTCCGATTGGCTCGCTGTAGGCGACTACATTGCGGAAGCTATCAGCCTGCACACAGCGGCGATTGAGAAAGAGCGCGTGAGTGGGCGCTAGCGAAGCCAACGAAGAGAGGCTGGAAGATAGCCTCATCCCGCCTGAACTGATTGAGTACATCCCCGAAGAAAAACGCGAGGAAGTCATCAGCCGGATTGTTCTTCAAGAGCAATATTCGGGACCCTTGGCGCATCCGCGAATCGTAGCAGGTTACGAACGGCATTTGCCAGGTAGCACTGACCGTATTCTCACAATGGCAGAGAAGCAACTGAGACACCGGGTGCAAATGGAAGATCGTGGTCAGCAGGCTGCGATTGAACGAGATAAGCGCGCCATGAATCGCGGTTTCGTATTGGCGCTGGTTTTGATGCTGCTTAGCGCCTTTGCGCTGTACTTGGGATCGGATCTCGCGGGCTTTGGATTTGTGGCAACTTCTGTAGTTTCGCTTGCTGGCGTATTTCTCTACAGTCATCGCAGCATGCGCCAGGAATTGCGCGAAAAACGCGACGGTTTGCAACATCCCGCTCAGCCCCCTGAACTTCCCGATAACTCAACCCAATCCCCCAATTAAGCCTCCGCCCCTTCAAACAGCAGACAAGCCACCCGCCGCTCAGGCGAGGTCGTTTTCAAGTTCGGAACGACGGAGGAACAGGACTCCAGCGCCTGCGGACAGCGCGGATGAAAATGGCAGCCGGAGGGCGGATTAAGCGGCGATGGCGGCTCCCCGGTCGGCAGCTCCCAGTTGATCCGCCGAGACGGATCGGGCAGGGGAATCGCCGAGAACAGGACCTGGGTGTAGGGATGCTGCGGCGCGGCGAAGAGGGTTGCGGTCGGTGCTTCTTCTACGATCTTGCCGAGGTACATCACCGCCACCCGGTCGCTAAAATGCTGCACGACGCCCAGGTCGTGCGTGATGAATACATAAGTCAGATTGAAATCCCGCTGCAATTCAGCTAGCAGATTCAGCGTTTGCGCTTGCACCGAGACATCCAGCGACGAGGTCGGTTCATCGGCGATGATGATCTCTGGCGACAGCGCCAGCGCCGCCGCGATGCAAACACGCTGCCGCTGCCCGCCGCTCAATTCGGCCGGATAGGCTCGGCCATGCGCGCTCGTCAAGCCGACTCGTTCCAGCAGCGTATGCACGCGTGTCTCGCGCTCCGCCACTGTGCCTTCGTGGTAGATGTCGAGGGGCTCGCGTATGATGCGACCGACGCGCATTCGCGGATTCAGCGAGGCGTAAGGGTCTTGCAAGATGATCTGCGCTTGCCGGCGGAAAGCCCGCAGCCGCGCTCGATTCATGGCGAAGATGTTCTCGCCTTTGTATTGGACGTGACCAGCGCTCGGCTCAATTAGACGCAGCAACAGCCGCCCCAGTGTGCTCTTGCCAGAGCCGGACTCGCCGACGATTGCCAGCGTCTGCCCGGCGTATACGTCCAGCGACACGGATTCGACCGCTTTAACGGCCGCGCGCGCCCCGCGCAAGCTCGCCAGAAGGCCGGATTCGAGCGGGAAATACTTGCTCAAACTTCGGGCGCGCAGCAGCGGACTGGCGCCGTCAATCATAGAGGACACAAGCCACCTCTTGACCCTCGGCAGCGCTTCGCAGTGGCGGGGCATTCTCGCGGCAGATTGCCCGCGCATGGATGCAGCGCGGATGAAAATGGCAGCCGGTGGGCCAATCCGTCAGGCTCGGCACGCGCCCTTGGATATTTTCCAGCGCGCCGCGAGCGATGCCTTGGCTCGGCAGCGACTTCAGCAGCGCCTGCGTATACGGATGGAGCGGGTTCTTGAAAATCGAAGCGACATCGCTGAATTCGACAATTTTGCCGGCGTACATGACGGCGACGCGATCGCAAACTTGCGCCACCACGCCCAGGTCGTGCGTGATTAGGAGCACGCCCGTGCCTTGTTCCTCGACCAGCAAGCGCCGGATCAGATGCAGAATCTGCGCTTGAATCGTCACATCCAGCGCTGTGGTCGGCTCATCGGCGATCAGCACCTGGGGATGGCAGGAGATCGCGATGGCCAAGGCGATCCTCTGCGACATGCCGCCGCTGAATTGATAAGGATACGCGCTTAAGCGTTCTTCCGCCGCCGGGATGCCCACTTGGCGCAGCAGAGCCAATGCCCGTTCCTGCGCCTCGGCCAAGCTCAAGCCAAGGTGCTCTTGCAGGGTTTCAATCACTTGATGCCCGACCGTGAACAGGGAATCAAGCGCCGTCATCGGGTCCTGGAATATCATCGACAGGCGGCTGCCGCGCAAGCCCTGCAAGGTCGCTTCATCGGAATCGGTCAGATTTACGTCCTCCAGCCAGACCTCGCCCGCGCTGATGCGGGCATTGCTCGCCAGCAGGCGCATGATGCTGTAGGCGATGGTGGATTTTCCGCAGCCGGATTCGCCGACCAAGCCCAGTATCTCGCCGCGCCGCAGTTCAAAGCTGACATTCGATACGGCCTCCAGCCATCGTCCGCCGCTGAAGAATTCAGTTTGAAGATTCCGCACGGATAACAGACTCATTTTCCCTTCCTTGTGGGGTTGAGCAGATCTTGCAAGCCATTGCCGAGCAGGTTGAACCCGAGCACGGCAAGCGAAATCGCCAAACCGGGGACCATGACCATCCAGGGCGCCTGCAGCATAAAGGAGCGCCCTTCGGAGAGCATCAGCCCCAGAGATGGATCGGGGGGCTGCGTACCCAAACCGATGAAGCTCAAAGCCGATTCCAGCAGGATGGCGATGCCCATCAGGATCGAAGCCTGTATCAAGACCGGCGCGATGGCATTGGGCAAGATATGGCGAAGCATCAAACGGATGTGCGAAGCGCCGCGTGCCCGCGCCCCCTCGACGTAGAGCTCGCTGACCACTTCCAGCGTCGAGCCGCGCATGACCCGGGCGAATATCGGCACATAGACGACCGCCACCGCCAGCACCATCACCGACAATTCGCGTCCGACGAAGCCGGTCAAAGCCACCACCAGCACAATCGCCGGAAACGCCATCAGCACATCCATCGGCCGCATGATGATATTGTCCAGCGCGCCGCCGAAGTACCCGGCGAGCAGGCCCAGCGTCACGCCGGCCGCCAAGCCGAATCCCACCGAGCCCAAAGCCACCGCCAGGGAAATCTGATAACCGTATAGAACGCGCGTCAGAATGTCTCGGCCGAAATTGTCCGTGCCCAGCAGGTGCGCCGCCGTCGGCGCGCTCAATGGCGCCATGAAATCCATCGCGTCAGGCTTGTATGGCGAATATAGCGATACGGTCGCGGTCATGATGACGAGGGCAATGATGATCGCCCCGCCGACGAAAGCGGACCGGCTGGCGGCGTATAAGTCTCGCAGCCGCTTCATCAGTCTTCCAGCGAGATTAGCCCGTGCGCTCATGTGCCGGCCCCGCGGATCTTGGGATTCAGCAGGGCATAGATGACGTCAGTAGCCAAATTGACCATGATGAAGAGGAAGGCGACCACCAGCATGCCGGCTTGCACAACGGGATAGTTGCGCTCCAGGGTGTAGCTGACGATGAGCCGGCCGATCCCCGGCAAGCTGAAGACTTCTTCCACGATCACGGCGCCGCCGAGCAGATAGCCGAATTGCAAACCGATGACGGTCACAATCGGTATGCTGGCGTTGCGCAGAACATGCTGGTAAATGACGAGTCTTTCCCGCAGGCCCTTGGCGCGCAGGAATTTGACGAAGTCCTGTTCAAGCACTTCCAGCACAGCCGAACGGGTGATGCGCACCAGCACGGCCGATAGCCCCACCGCCAAGGTCAGCGCCGGCAGGAAAAAGGCGCGCAGATTCCCGGGCAAGTCTTGATCCAGCCTGATGTAACCGGAGGAAGGAAACAAACGCAGCCCCAGCGCGAAGAAGAGGATCAGCATAATACCGAGCCAGAAGTCCGGGATCGAAATGCCGAATAAACCGAGCAGCATCGAAAGGCGGTCGGCGACGCCGCCGGGCTTGGTGGCCGCGCGGATGCCCAACGGCACGGCAATCAAGACCGCCATCGTCAGCGACATCAGCGTCAGTTGAATCGTCACTGGCAAGCGGACGCTGAGCAGGGCGATAACGGCTTCGTTGCTGCGGAAGTCTCTTCCCAGATCACCTTGAAGCAGCTTGCCCAGCCATTGCCCATATTGCTGATGAACCGGCAGATCCAGCCCCAACTCCTCCCGCACGATCGCCAGCCGTTCCGGCGTCGCCCGCAAGCCCAGAATCACCTGCGCTGGATCGCCCGGGATCAGGCGGAGCAGCAGAAATATCAATACCGATGTGCCGAAGAGGACCGGCAGCAGAAGCAACAGCCGGCCCCCAATATAACGCAACAGTCGCATGGGTCCATCACCGGAATTGAGTGCAAATATGTTTTGAGAATCTGCTCGGGCGACTCGGTGAGTCGCCCTCTACCCGATCCTTGTTGTAGATGTGGGCGAGCCACCGGCTCGCCCGTACAAGCACCTGTTTACGTTGCGGGCGGCCCCCCATCCCCCGGCCCCTTGC
>WTGC01000069.1 GCA_011523705.1 Chloroflexota bacterium
AGAGCGCCTCGTTTGCACCGAGGAGGTCAGGGGTTCGAGTCCCCTTGTCTCCACAAGGGGATATAGCTCAGTTGGGAGAGCGCGTCAATCGCACTGACGAGGTCAGGGGTTCGAGTCCCCTTATCTCCACCTATTGCATCGCGAGCTTCGTCCGGTTCCAAAAGCCGCCATAACCGGCTTTCTGACTCATCAAGCCCGATCTTCTTCACGATTCTGTGGTTCGACGTCATCATCCGCGCCATCGGTCTCCTGCTTCACGCCAAACAGCGAAAGCAGCCGCGCCTTCCAAAGTCGAAACGTCGCCAGCGTGCCCACGATGATAGCGACGAGTATCTGCACGATTAGACTGCCGGAACCGGGGTCAAGGTACGAGACCAGCCCGCGGCAGATGGCGGTCAATACAGCCGCCTTGGCAAAAGACGATAAGATTTGCATGGCGATTCACCCAACCTTTGATAGTTGAAGACTAATTGCGCGCGAACTCTTCAGTAACATCCTTCTGCTCAAATGGCACATCCCACCCGACCAGCAGCTCGATCAGCCGATTGTCTTTCAGTGTAATGTCCGCCTCGAAAATCTCGTTCATGATCAGGGGAAAAGTGTTGATCAAGGTAAATGACGCCGGGATGTCGGTCCCAAAGGAGTCTGGCAGGAAGTAGGCCGCGTAGACGTCAAAGAGCGTGGTTCGATTGTCTGGGCTCGCCGAATGCCCATAAGTGCTGCCATGGTCCGCCTGGAAAATGATGACGGGCTGGTGTTTCGAGCTTTGAAGAATTACGTCGATCATTTCCAGAAACTTGGCGTTGACAAATCCGAGTTCGGCGAAGAACTCATCCGGGCTCGGCTGGGATATCCATTCGATTATCTCGCCATTTTCGTTAAAGCTCACCGGGTAGTGGGGCTTAAGCAAATGCACGATCGTGAAGGTCGCCTCTGGCATCGCGACTATTGACCTGATTTCGTCGACGGAAGCGAGGAAACGCTCGGGCGCGCTGGCGTCGTATGGCGGCAGCTCGGGTCCCCACCGAAGTTTTTCCAGTTGGGAGCGAATGATTCGCAGAGCTGTTGTATCGATATATGTTGAGATGAACGGCATTCTGAAAAAGAAATCGACTTCCCAGGAGGCGTTCCCCGATTGTCGAAGGTCATTGAGAGCCCGTGCGCCCAGGCTGGTGTCTTCCCTAAGGATGTCAATCGGTCCGTTGGGCGTAAATTCGCGGTTGATGTCTGCGAGCGGGCTGGGTGAGAAGAGGCCAGAGACGAACTGCACATAAGTATATCCAAGCCGCTGAAATTGACGAGCGACTTCGGATGTGGCGATCGACAGGCGGAGATAGTCGACATCGTTGAAGTTTGATGGATTCCCTTCAAAGTATTGCATATTCAAGGTAGACGCCAGGGAAAGCAATGAGGCGGCGTAGTTGCTTTGCGCATGTTCGGCGATAACGAATCCGCGATCTTTCAAAGCTGCGGTGAATTCGGAGTTATCGTAATTCATCGCGGAACGTAACCAGGAGTCGCTTGGATAGCCGTCGGGGATGATGTAATAGATATCGGGCCGCGCCGATGAATCATAGGCTTGCTCATTGGCTGATCGTCCGGCGCCCTGCCAGGCATAGGCTGCGCTAACTTGGTCATACTTCCCCGCTGCGACCATGCGGCTCGCCAGCGTGATGATCTGGAGAGCCAGCATTGCGGCTAGGATGAGGTTGAACGGGGCTGAGAATTGCGCATAGTTGTGCCGCGGCAAGAGCTTGTGCAGCGCCATCATGAGCAAGATGAGACCGACAACGGTAGCTGCATTCCAGATGAAGAGCGATTTGGGCATGAATATCATCACGTAGACATGCCCGGTCAATGAGAAATACAGGCTGAGCAGTGACATGTAGAAGGCGCGCTTGTGTGGATCGAGAATCACGCGGCTGGCAGCGACGAAGACAAGCGTCGTGCCAAGAATCATTCCGATAATCGTCGGGGGAACCTCAAAATCCCGCACCAGGCCGAAATTCTCCAAGTACAAGTGAAGAATAGGGTATATACCTGCAAGCCAGAGATAGAGCGGGAATCGGGTGATTCGCAATGGCCATCCTAGCAAGATATTAAGACGAACGCGAACATGGACATGGTGCCCGGCCAGACTAGTATACGATACTCGAAGTGAAGTAACCGTGCGCGCGAAAACTGTATCATCCTTATAGGAGCCGTGCGACCGGCGCGTCCTTCCAGTGGGGAGCCCCATGCAGTGAGCGCGACTTCATCCATTTGGTCTCATGTTCGGGCAAAGGGAACTGAGATGTAAGTCAGATGGGAGCGCGCCAGTCGCCATGATGAGGTCCGGAGTTCTAGTCCCCTGGTCTCCACCTAGAGTAGAGGATGCTCCGTCTTGTTCAGGCGTCGTCCGAGGCCGCCTTCTCATAGGTCACGAGACCCTCCTTGTTGCCCTCGGCACAGCGAGATGGTACTGGTTGAGTTAATGTGAAGGGAGGTCTTAACTCTACTCGAATCCTTCAGGCCCAATCCGCGTCGCGGTTCACAGCCTCGACAGTCTCATCATTGTCATCCTTCTACTGCTTGACGCCAAACAGCGAGAGCAGCCGCGCCTTCCAAAGGCGAAACGTCGCCAGGGCGCCCACGATGATCGCGACGAGAATCTGCACGATAAGGCTGTCGGAACCGGGGTCGAGGTTGGCGACCAGCCCACGAAAGAATGTGATCCATGAGCCTGCCTTGATTGTGATCGATATGCTCCGAAGGTCGATTTGCTCAACCTTGGCCAGTTGAGAGCGAATTGCGAGCGAATTCTTCAGTAACATCCTGCTGCTGAAAGGGCACAGTCCACCCAAAGGGTACCTCAATCAACCGATCATCCTTCGGGGCATAGTCCGTGTCGAAAATCTCATTCAGAATCAGCGGAAATGAGTTGACCAATGAATATGATGACGGGATATCGATCGCTTGCGCGTCCGGCAGCAAGTAGGCGGCGTAAACATCAAAGTGCGTGAGTCGTTGATTTGCGTTCGAAGAACGTCCATAAGTGCCGCCGTGGTCCGCTTGAAAAATGATGACGGGCTGCTCTTGAGAGACTTGCAGAAGCATATCGATCATCTTGAGAAATCTGGAGTTGATAAATCTGAATTCCGCGAAGAATTCATCATGGCTTGGTGCGTAGTTCCATTCAATGATTTCTCCCTTCTCGTTGAAGTTAACCGGGTGGTGAGGCTTAAGCAAATGGACAATTGTGAACGTAGCCTCTGGCATCGCTGCAATTGTTTCTAGCTCGTCAATGGAAGCGAGGAAACGCTCGGGCGCGTTGGCTTCGTACGGCGGCAACTCGGGTCCCCACCGAATTTTCTCCAGCTGGGAGCGAAGGATTCGTAAAGCGGTGGTATCGATGTATGTGGAGATGAAAGGCTGCCTGAAATAGAAATCGACTTCCCAGACATCTGTCCCCGATTCACGAAGGCCGTAGAGCGCTTTTGCGCCCAGATTCGTGTCTTCTTTGCGGATATCAATCGGTCCGGAGGGCGTAAAATCGCGGTTGATATCAGCTATGGGGCTTGGGGAGAAGATAACGGAGACGAATTGCACATAAGTATAGCCAAGCGATTGAAGCTTCCGAGCGACCTTGCTGGCGGCGATGGACAAGCGGAGATAATCGTAGCCGCTGAAATTCGAAGGGTTGTCTTCAAAGTATCGCATATTCAATACGGAGGCGAGGGAGAGCAATGAGCTGCCGTAATTGCTTTGCGCATGAGCGGCAACAACAAATCCGCGATCTTGCAAGGCTTCCGTGAACTCGGAATTGTCATAGTTCATGGCGGAAAGGAGCCAGGCGTCACTCGGATAGCCGTCAGGGATGATGTAATAGATATCGGGCCGCGCCGGTGAATCATTCTCTTTTTCGCTGGCGATTTGAGCGGCGCCTTCCCAGGCAAATGCCGTTCTAACCTAGTCATAACTCCGTGCTTCGACCATTCTGCCGGCAAGCGTGATAACCTGCATCGCAAGCAGGGCAGCAGCGATCAGGTTAAATGAGGTGGAGAGCTGCGCATAGCTTCGTCGCGGCAGCAAGTTGTGAAGTGCTATCATGAGCAGGATGAGTCCGGCAACCGTTGCTACATCCCAGATCAAGAGCGATCTGGGCATGAACGTCTTGACATAAACATGCCCGCTCAAAGAGAAATACAGGCTGAGCAGTGACATGTAGAAGGCGCGCTTGTGCGGATCGCGAATCACGCGGCTGGCAGCGACGAAGACAAGCGTCGTGCCAAGAATCATGCCGATAATTGTCGGGGGAACTTCAAAATCCCGCACCAGGCCGAAGTTTTCCAAGTATAGATGAATGATTGGATAAATGCCGAGTATCCACAGATAGAAGGGAAACTGTAAGACTCTTTGGACTTGTCTGAACATGCGTCCAATTCTCTGAGCTGGTTTGCGGGCAAGCCTGGAGCGCCGAATGTTCAGTGTACTATATCCTGCCGACTGTGAAAGCCCGGCGCCTATAGATTCGCCCTTGATTCATGTTGTTAGATGTCGTAGACTGTTGGATGCTGTGCTTATTGGGCGGCGGGTGCGTCTTAAGAATCGAA
>WTGC01000007.1 GCA_011523705.1 Chloroflexota bacterium
GTTTTGAAGCCCCTCCCTCATCTTGGGGGAGAGGTTTGGGGTGGGGGGTTTGCTCTTATTCTGACAAGCCCGCGCCGCCGCCATCGGCCGTAACTTGCAGTGTTTGATGCAAACAATAGAGTCACATCTATAAGTGAGTCATTGGACAACTATAAGCCGTTATCCGTCCGAGCGAGGCTTTGATTTACCCGGTTTCTTGGGAGCGTCTTTGGGATCTGTGATAGTAGGCGTGTTGTCAGGAGGCGGGTGCGTCTGCTTGGGGTAAATTTTGTCGCCGTCCACTATGTACTCTGTCATGGGCGTTTTGGTCACCGCCGTATTGTTTTCTCTCATGCTGTGTCCTCCGCAATTGCCAGACCTTCATTTTGCATTCTACCGAACGTAACAAAACTGTTGGAGGTTGCCTACCGTCGTTCCAACTGAAAAGCCCGCGCCGCCGCCATCGTCGGCAAAGAGGGAATCGCGCCCTTTTGCAGGCATGTCAGCGCCCCGACGGCATTGGCGAAATCGAGAATCCGCGGCAGCCGCGCGCGCCAGCTGCCGCGATTCTCCAGGATGCCGATCAGCATCGCCGCGACGAAAGCATCGCCCGCGCCCGTGGTATCGGTCGCCTGGACCGCGTAGCCGCCATGCTCAACGCGGGTTCCGTCCTTGAGATGGACGACCGCGCCCTTCGCCCCATAGGTGACGCAGATCATCTCCATAGAATCACGCCACAGCGGACTGATATCAGCGCCGCCGGTCAGGAATTCCAGCTCCTCGTCGCTGATCTTCAGCAGATTGGCTGTCTCCAAGCCCGAAAGCATACCGGCTCTGGCCGCTTCGGCGCTGTCCCAAAGCGGCAGGCGCAGGTTGGGATCGTAGGAGATGAATTTGCCGCGCGACTGTGCATGTTCCAAAGCCAGACGCAGGGCGGAAGCGGCCGGTTCGCGGATGAAGGTGATGCTGCCATGATGAAAGACGTCGCAGGCGTCAATCAAGGCGGTATCGACATCGGCAGGCTGCATCAGCATGTCCGCCGAGGGATGGCGGTAGAACATGAAGCTGCGGTCGCCATCAGCGGTGTTGGAGACGAAAGCCAGCGCCGTGCGCGCCTCGCTCGAATAGGTCAGTCCCCGGATGTCGACATTCTCCGCCGCCAGCACGCCAGCCAGGTAGCGACCGAAGGGGTCGTCACCCACCTGCCCCATGAAGGCGCTGGGATAACCCAGGCGCGCGACAGCGGCGGCGACGTTGGCCGGCGCGCCGCCCGGCGCCTTGACAAAGCCGGAGGCATCGCCGACAGTCACGCCCATTTCCAGGGCGACAAAATCAATCAGCAGTTCGCCGAAGCACAAAACGGACATGACTTGGAGATTATCAGTTGTGACTAAATTGCGCCAGCAATCGGCACTCAGGCGTGATCGCGCGCGACAAAATCGCCGATGAAACCGCCGCGGTCGCTCGCGACGAGGGCGCCGACAGCAAGGTCGATCTCCAGGCTGCCGCTTGACTGCATCATTTGGGTCATAAACTGACGCATAAAGATCATCATGTCGTCCCAACTGACATCATCTGGCAGGCTGTCTTGCCGCAGTTGACGCATGCTGTCGAGGTATTCCAGCGCCGGCTCAATATCGTCGAAGATCAGCTTACAGGGTAAATCGTGACGGACGACGGCGTAGAAGTGCCGCGCCAGAATCCGCGTGCCATTTTCCAACGCGAAGGCTTCACAGGGCGGCGGCGGCGGTTGCACTTTGGCGCCGTTATCGCTAAGGAAGACGCTGGCACGGTGGATGAGCATCTGCAATTGAATCTGATTTTGCAGGCTGTCAGTCGCCGCCAGCATCCGCCCGTCGGGCTTGAGCACGCGTTTAATTTCCGCCAAGCCCGCCTCAATATCGGCCAAGTGATAGAGCACGTGATTCGCCATCACGAGGTCGAAGCTGTCGCTGTGATAAGGCAGCCGCATCCCATCGCCCAGCGCCAGGCGGTCGGCGGCGCAGGGGTGACAGCGCAGCAAATTCGGCGATAGATCCAGCGCGAAATAGGCTATATTGGGCTGCTCTTGCATCAGACAGGCGTAATGGCTGCCGGTGCCGGCGCCGATATCAAGGATGACTTCGTCGCCGACCCAGTCGATGGTATCCAGCGTCCAGCGCACAAAATCCACGCGAGGAAAGGAGTATCTTGCCTGCGTCTCTTCCAGTATGCGCAGGTTTCTATCGGTCTCGTAATAGCGGCGGATCGCGTCTGCCTGGTCCTGCGCCATTGCCGGCCGTCAAGCTTCCATCTGATTAACCCTAATCTTACTATACAGCCGAATCCGCGAACTGCAAGCATCGGCGTTCCTGGCGCGCGGCGGCAATACGACCTTCTGCGGGGCGAGCCAGCGGCTTGTTTTCACGCTAAGCGCTGCTCGCCCGTACATGTTGGCGGCGCGACGGGCGACCTGAATGATCGCCCCTACAAGGCTTGTCCGAAAACTCGATTTTCGCACGCTAATATCCGGAGCGTTGCCTCGTCAACAATAGAATCGGGCTCAAACTTGTCGAAAGTTGACATATTGTTACAGATTCCGCAAAGCTTGGCTCCCCCTCTCCCCTTGTGGGAGAGGGGGTCCGGGGGGTGAGGGGTAGACAAGCGACCTACGCGCCCCAGGTTTCCCAGTATGTCAGTTCTTTGGCGGGTACGCGGTCGGCTATTTGGAAGGTCTCGCCCGTGAAATAGGCGGCGGGCAGCAGGGCAGCCGTCGTGTAATCGTCGGGGATGCCCAAGACTTCGTTGCATTCTTTCTCAAAGCTGAGGTGCAGCGTCGTCCAAGCCGAGCCGATGCCGCGCGCCCGCAGCGCCAGCATCAGCGACCAGGCGGCCGGGATGATCGAGCCGTACATGCCGGCGTTGGCGGCCGGGCTGGCGTCGCTCGCCCGACCCTGTACGCAGGGGAAGATCATCAGCGGCACCTCGTGCATGTGGTCGGCCAGGTAACGCGCCGAGCTGACGACGCGCTGCATCTGCGCCGAAGGTTCTTCGCCGGGCGCGGAGCGCGTCGCCACGCCAGCGTAGGCGTACCAGGAGTCTTTGTAGTATTGGGCGACCTTCGCCTTCTTTTCCGCGTCAGTGACGATCAGCCACTTCCAGCCTTGCCGATTGCTGCCGGTCGGCGCTTGAATCGCGATTTCCAGGCAGCGCTCCACCGTGGCGCGGTCGACCGGGCGCGTCAAGTCCAGCCGCTTGCGCACGCTGCGCGTCGTCTCCAGGATGTAATCTACTGATGCCAGGTCGAAGTTCATTGTCCGTTCCTTTCTCGCTGAATGTCTGCATTAGAATATTTACCACCGAGTACACCGAGTACACCGAGTATCTGTACGGAGTGGCGTTGCATGTTAGTGGTCGTCCGTGATAAATGTCTCCGCCAGCCAGGCCAGAATCAGACGGCTGACGCTATCGTATTCCGAATCGAAGAGGCGCGTGCCATGGGCGCGACCACGATAGAGGCGGGCGGAGACATCGCCCTTGGCGTTGAGAAACATCTGGCGGATGGCGGTTGAACTGCTGGCGTCATACTGCGCCGCGACCAAAAGCGCCGCCCGGCTTGCCAAGCCATCGACCAGCGCCGATTCCGGTTTGACGCCGCGATAATCCAGCCCAGGCGAGAGGGCGATGGCGCCGCGGCAGCTCTCCACGCGGGCGCAACTGATGAGCGCGACATTGGCGCCGATGCTGCCGCCGATGATGGCCAAGCCCTCATCGCCGAGATGCCGATTCTCACTCAGCCAGCCGACCCAGCCCACAGCCACGTCATCAATCGCTTCCTCCCAATCACGCGTCCCGCCGGAATCGCCGTGCCCGCGCAGGTCGATGTTGAGCAGGGCGTAGCCATCGGCGCGCAAGTCGGGGATGAGCGGGTCCCAGGCGGCGCGGATGCTGTTGAGCATGTGCAGGAGCAGGATGACGGGGGCGTCGGCATCGGCGGGGTAGAAGTCGGCGGTGAGGGTTGCGTCGGCGCGGGTGAGGGTGATGGTTTGGTGGGTGGGCGGGGCTTGGGCGGTGACGGGGACGGTTAGGGATAGGTGAAGTAAAGCGAAAGTAATGCTTGCTAGCAGTTTGCGCATGGTGGGATCCTGGCCCGAGAATTGGCGGATGCGGAGCGTCTACTCATTTCTTGACGAACTGGATACTTCGCTGACAATGCCTACGTTTTCACTCTTCGAAACGAATTCTGTCAGTCGCTCCCACGCAATCGTGCCATCGTCATTCGAGTACGTGTTCAGGAAATCACGCAGAAGCCGATTCAGAAAACTCTCGTATTCCTCTTGGAAAGCCATGTTCCTTTTCTTGGCGCGATACCCGAGCGGCTCGATAATGTCCGTATAAAATTGCGGATTTCCAGAAATTAGATGCCAGAAATCCTGCCCACAAAGCTTCCAGTATTCGATTTCGGCAACAACTCTGCCCGCTTCTTTGATTTTGCCTAACTTGCGCGGCTTTCTTTCCTTGCCATACATGCAGCCGTTCACGGGGACTATCATTTGATCGGGGAAGTTTGAACTTAGGCGGGCGACACCGTCGCGGAAGTGTCGATACATTCGGTTGACCTGGCTGGAGTTACCCCAGTTGGGACCCGATTTGATGTCGACCATATAGACGATACGATTCTTTTCGAAGACAAGATCAATACCCGTGAGCTCCGCGGTTGATGGCTTGTAACCGCCATAAACCTGCTCGGCCACGAAGACCGCGACACCCTCCAAGAACGTTCCAAACAGACCCTCTTCCTGTGAAGACAGAAAAGCGTCCATTATGCCGGTTATCATGCGTGTTACGCTGGGCGACTTGGCCTTGAACAGATATGGGTTTTTCCTGCTAAGTACATCATTGAGCTGCTTTTTCTTAACCGTGTCCAGGCGCTTCTCATGGAAGGATCCGATGTTTGCTTCCACGTAGTTTTGAACCGCCTGCAGCAAGTCGTCGCTCATTCCCGCCTCAGAGAAGTTGCTTTTGTGCGTGTCCCAGCCGCGCTTCTATCGCTTCGACGTATTCCGGCACGATCTCGATCCCGATCGCCTTGCGCTTCATCTCGCGCGCGACATAAAGCGTTGTCCCGGAACCGGCGAAAGGATCGAGGACGGTATCGCCCGGCGCCGTAAAGAGCTTGATAAACCATTCTGGAAGCTGCTTCGGAAATACCGCGCTATGTCCCTGATTGTTGGTCTCTGTAGCCATGTGTATAACATTGGTAGGATAGACCTTTTCTCGCCCGACCCAGTTTGAGATGTTCTTGCCAAATCCACTTTCTACTTTGGATTCGTCGCGAATCTTGTCAGTTTCGCTCAGCTTTCTGAGCCGCTTCTCCGCCCATTCGCCAACTGGCACCATGACTTCTTCTTGATACATGTCGAACTTCTTGGATTTGTTGAATTGCAGCAACCGCTCCCATGAATCTCTGAAGCGATTGGGCCATTTGCCCGGGTAACAATTCTTCTTGTGCCAGATAAATTCTTCCGTCCAAAGCCAGCCTTGCTCGCGCATCGCCTTAATTAAATCAAGGACGTAGGTATGCCGCTCACCGTTGACAGCTTTCTCTTTGATGTTGAGGATGAATGTTCCGCGCGGGTTCAGAACGCGCAAAAGCTCAAGCGATATCGGCAGAAACCAGTCGACGTACTCATCTGGGTGAATGCCGCCATAAGTCTTCTTGCGCTGATCGGCGTACGGCGGCGAAGTGAAAATCAACTGGACCGAGTCTGTATGCAATTGAGCCAGTTCAATGGCGGCGTCGCCAAGAATGACAAAGAAATCGTCAGACATTGTGTAGTCTGCCATGTTCTAACTCTAGTATACAATTGTAGTCTATCGTTCCTAGTCCTGCATGGTGGACTTTTTCCCAGCCCGCCCCAGCAGATAAAGCAGCAACACCACAACGAGCCCGACAATCGCCAGCTTGTCCCAGGGCGAGAGCTCGGGCGGCGGCGGCGTATTCGAGATGACACGAATCAGATGCGGCATGTCTTTGTCGCTGTGGCGATAGAGCAGGCGCTGTTCATCGCGCAGCACCTCATATTCCCCATCGCTGACCTCGACAAGGTAGCCCTCGGGAAACTGCGAGTTGGGCACGAAGATCTCGGTCGGCTCGGTGATGGCGCTGTCATGGCGGAAGCTGAAGGTGAAGAGCCCGCGCTTGCGGTCAAAGCGCATATTCAGCGGCTGGCCCGCGACTTTCCTGGCGTAGGGACGGACGACTGCGCTCAAGGCTCTTCCTCCAGAATCGATATCGCTCGGGTCGTTCTGCTGGTCGCGGCTGAAGATGGAAAGGTCTTCGCCGTTCCAACCATCGCCCCTTTCGTTGGTATTGTCCGGACTGTAATTCCAAAGCGTGTAATTCAGCAGATGGTCATCGAGGGCGCGCAGATTGTAATCCAGCGCGTCCGCCTGCGCCGAGAAATCGCCGTTGCGGTAAGCGTCGGCGCCGTTCATGTCAATGGGAACGCCGAACTCGCCGATGACGATCGGCACATCGCCCAGGGCCTCGTCCGCGAATCGGCGAAAGCGGCCCATTTGATCGCTGAAATAATTGCGGATGTCAGCCTCGCCGATCAGCGGGCGCATGCTGAACAGGTCGAAGTTGAGATGCGGATTGAAACGGCGGGTGAAAAGCGTCATGCCGTCATAGAAATGGGGCGCGTAGACCAACTTGCAGGCGTCTTCAAGGCGCGGCGGCGGCGCGAATGGCTCGGCTTCGAGGAAGATATGCGCTTCGGGCATGACCGCGTGGATGCCATCGGCGAAGCGCTCAATGAAGGGCGCCAGGAAGTCCTGGCTGAAATTGGCGCGAGCGAAATGCCCCGGGCGCAGCAGGCGCGGCTGCCCGTCTTTGCCGACATCCCAAATGCCCTGCGCGCGCCAGACATCGGCGCAATCTTCGCGCCAGACGGTCGCGCCCCCCGGATCAATGCGCACAGTCTCGACCTTCAGAGGCGGCAGGCTGGGCAGGGGCGAGCCGAAATCGGAAGGTTCCTGCGCGAAGCCGTTGGCGAGGAAGATCGCCTGCGCCGGCGTCGGCATCACCCCGCGCTTAAAAGGCAGATGACCCAGCGCGCGCAGATCCGGCACGCCGATCAAGCCGTAGTGCGGCTCATTCATCGTGTCGAAGCCAAGCACGTTGGGCAAGTGCCGAACCCGCTTCGCCACCTCAGCGAATGCGTCCACGTAGCGCTCTTGCAGGTAATCCTGAATATTCAGCCCGTCAACCAGCAGCTGCGGCGCGTAGGTCCGCCCGCCGAAAAAGAGCGTGAACATGGTGAAAGCGGCGAAACGATAATAATTGTTCGCCCAGAGCATGTGAGGAAAATCGTCCGGCTGCTCTTGATGCAGCAGCGCGGCGCCGGTCTGATGGAAGCGCTCGACATCCAGGCCAGCCGCCTCGTAGGTCCAGGCAGGCGCGCCATCGCCGCCGGAGAAGCGACTCCAGACATCTTGGTGCGGGTCGATGAAGAGGTCAATGTCGTATTCCAGCGCCTTTTCGAGCACCGCTTCAAGGTAGTCAAGGTAGTCCTCATCGTAGATGCCCGGTCCCTCATGCTCAACCGCTTCCCAGGGGACGAGGAAGCGAAGGAAATCCAGCCCCCAATGCTTGAGACGGCCGAAGTGTTCATCGGCTTCTTTCAGCGGGAAGGGGCGCCCGATGAAGGAGACCTTGCGCTTCTCGGCCAGGCTGTCGGGCAGGTGGGTGGCGCCGGGCGGCTCGGTCGGGACCTTGCTGCTCCCGCTCAGGTTGACGCCGTGCAGGATGCGCGCGCGCCCCGCTTCGTCGATGAACCAGCGTCCGCGGGTGGTGAGTGGCATGGGGGGTGTCCTGTTGGTCAGTGCGGTGGGGGGATTATAGCAGACTTAGCCGAATTCAGTCTTAAGCATTCACGAGGAGAAACGTATGTGCTAGAGTTACCAGCATATCATCCGTGACGAGATTGTAAGTGCAATGGACATTGTCAGTAAAATTGAAATCAACAACTTCCGTTCGATTTACAAATTGGAGGTCGACAGATTATCTCACGTCAACGTGTTTTCTGGATTAAATGACGTTGGGAAGTCAAATGTAATAAAGGCGCTGAATCTGTTCTTTAACAATCAGGTTGACTGGCAGACAGAGTTGGATTTCGAGCGAGACACAAATACATTCCACGCAAGCAAGCCGAGAAACTGGAAAACAAAAAAATTGATAGCGGTAAAGTTGACATTTGAGAGACCTAGAAACAGATTTCACAGCTTGCCCGAGACTTTTTGGGTTAAGAGACAATGGGACAATGCGCGATTGACACAACCGCGGGAGACGTTCGGTGGTTTAAAGGGCGAGATTACCGATAGCAGAAAAAGGAGCTCGATAACGAAGTTTCTAAAGCGCTGCCGATTCTTTTACGTTCCCGCAATACGAGGTCAGACTTACTTTCGACACTTGATTCAAAGCCTTGCGGCTTCTCTTGTAGAACAACCTAGCACAGAATTGGAAGAGGCAAGTAAGCACGTAGAATACGCAATCAGCAATAGGAGTGCAGTACTGATTGCTGAGCTTCAAGCGATCACGCAGTTAGATTTTGAATTGCAATTGCCTAGTAGCCTGCGTACCTTGCTTGAAGCCGCCACATTTCACACGCAGGGACAAATACCGTTGCATTTGCGCGGCGACGGAATCCAGAGCTTGACGGTACCTGTGGTACTTTCGTACTTGAGTAAGGAGTCAACCGGCGATTTCTATTTCTGGGCACTTGAAGAACCGGAGAACTCACTGGAGTATATCAAGTCTACGGAGTTGGCTGATCGGATTGACTCTGTCTACTCGGATGATGCACAGATCTTCATGAGTACACATTCGCCCACTTTTGTAGCGATGCGTAACACACGGACTTCGGTCTATAGAACATTCAAGGAAGTAGCAAAGTACGAACAAACGGACTATCAGGAATTCGTTACGAATGTTCAGGCTGTTGCCCTTCGAGGCACGATAAATGATGAATACCTGCTGCCGGAAGAGTTAGGATTCTTTCAAATTGCAGAGGAATTTGACTCTAAAATGAGAAAACTGATCAAGAAAAGAGAAGGGGAAATTCTGCTTCTTAAGGAGAAAAACAGGCAACTTACCGAGCCAACGTTACTTGTAGAAGGCATATCGGACAAGCAAATCGTCGAGGAAGCATGGAATCGTCTGTATTCAGAACTTATTCCATTCAAGATATTAGACGGAAAAAGCGCAGACAGAGTCAAAGCGCGTACACTTGAGTGGGCAGGGATTAACGAAAATAGAATGTGCGCTCTCTTGGACAATGATCACAAGGGGTTACAGGCTTTCGACGGAATAAAGAAGTGTCGTCAGTATTCCGTTCAAGATAAGAGCCGCAAGTTCAACAAACAGTGTGTTTTGGCGAGTCAGGTGATGGCTCTCACTCTACCCATACCCAGTTTCTACAATCGTACACGACATGCTAGAAACCGCAATCTTCCCATAGAGTGGTATTTCTCCGATACGCGTCTCGATAAGATAGACAGCGATTCGCCCGAGGGCCTATATCGTAAAGACTCATTTGTGGAGATGCAAGGAAACTCGTTCAAAGTGCTTCCGGTTGGCCAAGATCGTCTACAATCCAATCTAAATGACGAGACGGTAGGGCCAGAGAATCGACTGTTGACTGATTCAGGCAAAGAGTACCTTGCAAATAACTTAGATGACTTTGATGACCGCGAGTTCCTCAATTTCCACTCGCTCTTTACTGTTGTTGTGGGACATCTTGACCCAACAATTCAGCTTCGCTTGAGAGACCATTTGAAAGACGCGCTACCACTATAGAGCGCTCTCATTACACCGCCGGCCAGGGCCGATTCGGACCCGCGCCCGGCTGCGGGAAGAGCCCCTCCGCCAGCAGGCGATCGACGCGATATTCCAGCATGCGCATCTCAATCGGCGACAGCAGCTCAGCCATGCCGCGCGTGTAGTCGTCGTTCGCATCGCCCAGCCGCCCGCAGAGGACGCGCAGATCCGCGAGGATCGCGGCTGGAATCGGCATGCCGGCGAAATCCCAAATCACCGTGCGCAGCTTCTCGCTGGCGTTGAAGGTCAAGCCATGGTCGATGCCCCAGAGCTGCCCGTCTTGGTCGACCAGGCAATGCCCGCCTTTGCGGTCGGCATTGTTGGCGATGGCGTCGAAGATGGCCATGCGCTCCAGCTGGGGCAGCAATTCCGGATTATCGAAAGTGTAGTAATGCTCTTCCGGATCGTGGTCGATGAAGAGCTGCACCGAGCCGATGCCGCGGGTGCCGGCGCGCAGGAGCGTGGGCGGCACCAGATTCCAGCTCAGAGCCTGCGCGGTCAGGTATGCGGCCGTCTCGCGGTTGCAGAGTGTGCCATCGGGGAAATCCCATAGCGGGCGCTCGCCGCGGCGCGGTTTGTAAATCGCCAGCAGCCGCGTGTCTTGGCGCACCAGATTAACCAGAAAGGTGTAGTTGGAGCCCCAGCGCATCAATCCGACTTCTTCGTCCATCTCGCCCCCTTCGAGCACGGCGATGGCATCGTCGAGGGAGATGCAGACTGGTTCATCGAGGGCGCGGGCGGTGTAGACGCGGGTGACGCTCATGGCGGCTGACCAGGCTAGTGAAGAGGCTGCGAATATTGTAGCTTGTTGGGAAGCGCCGATGCAAGCAGGCGGCGGCGCGGGGGATCAGGCGCCCGGATTCACGCTGCGATAGACGTCAGCCAGGCGGAGTGTGCAGCCGAGCGGTTCCGGCGCAATCTCGTCAGACAGGTCGGAGAATTGCCGCGAAGGCCAGCCGCTTTCGCTGCGTGTATACCACAGAGCGAACACACGCTCCTGATCGAGAATCAGGTATCCCTGAATGCTGGGCATAGCGCCATAAAGCTCAAGCTTGCGCACACGGTCCCGCTCAATAGACGAGGGTGAAGTGACTTCAACCACAACAACGGGGTTGAGCAAGGTGGTCGTCCCGTGGTCCGTCTCCGCCTCGCCACAGACAGCGCTTAAATCCGGATAGAGGTAGCGCGTGGGACTGACGCCGACGCGCATGTGGCTGGTATGAAGCCGACAATCGGAGCCCATCAACTGTAAACCAAGGTTGAGCGTAATGTTCATAGTTATCTGGTCGTGATTCAATGTGCCGCCGGTCATGGGGAAAATCTCTCCGTCGATGTATTCGTGTTTGATCTCGCTCTCGGCTTCCAGCACGAAATATTGTTCCACCGTGAGTTTCTGGATTTCTATCGCCATCGTCTTGCCTCCATCGCGCTCAAATCGCTTCGGAACCTAGGAAGCCAGATTCACGCTGCGATAGACGTTAGCCAGCCGCAGCGCGCAACCGAGCGGCTCCAGCTCAATCTCGTCAGACAGGTCGGAGAATTGCCGCGAAGGCCAGCCGCTTTCGCTGCGTGTATACCACAGAGCGAACACACGCTCCTGATCGAGAATCAGGTATCCCTGAATGCTGGGCATAGCGCCATAAAGCTCAAGCTTGCGCACACGGTCCCGCTCAATAGACGAGGGTGAAGTGACTTCAACCACAACAACGGGGTTGAGCAAGGTGGTCGTCCCGTGGTCCGTTTCCGCCTCTCCACAGGCCGCCGTTAAGTCCGGATAGACGTAACGCGTGGGACTGAGGCCGACGCGCATGTGGCTGGTATGAAGCCGACAGTCGGAGCCAATCAATTGCGGAAAAAGCGCGCCAGTCAAGTTCATGATAACTGTGTCGTGATTCAATGTGCCACCCGGCATGGGGAAAATCTCTCCGTCGATGTATTCGTGTTTAATCTCGCTCTCGGCTTCCAGCGCGAGATACTGTTCCACTGTAAGTTGCTGGATTTCTATCGCCATTTGTCAATCTCGCTCCGCCAATCTCTTTGTCCGCTGTGCCGCTGGTTAGCGCCCCTGCACCTGCGGAGGCAGTACGATCAGTTACGCCCAGTAGAAAATGATCCGTCCATTCTGTTTGGCATCGGGGCGGCCCGATTTCACCGTATCCATCGTGTGCAAGCTCAGGGCGCGCATCTGCTCGCGCGTGCACCACATGCGAACGACTTGCGGCTCGCCATCAGCCCCTTCAAACAAGTTGTAAGCCGCCTGTTCTTCGTCATCGTCCAGGTCGTCGATATCGAGATCTTCGTCGGTTTCGCTCGAATCTTGCGGCACGAATTCCTGGGCGACCAAGATGATCTTGTTGTCGTTCGGCTCATACGCCAAGCCCATCTGAGAGATGCGAAACAGCGGCTCAATCGGTTCACGCAGCGCCATATCCAGCTTGCTGAAATCGGCTTCGGTCCTCGTGTTGTCCTGCTCGTCGATATCATCAAGCAGTTCGGCGATGGCCGAGGACAGCGCGTGCGCCTGCTCCTTTTCAATGGTGAAAGAGACCAAGCGGTTGTCTTGCCCGGCTTGCAGGTGAAAGGTGCGTTTGCCCTTGGGTCCGATGGTGCCGATGGTAACAAAGTCAACCGGATTGAGTTCGATTACATTTCCCATTGTTTCCTCCATCTACAAGCATTGTACCCGCAACCTGTAGAATGAGTCTCTCGAAATCCCGGCGCCGTTATTCGCCCGGGTCTGATGCCGCATCGGGCGCCGGCCGCGCTTTTTTCAGTTCCAGCAGATGAGCGAAATCGTTCATGCCGATGATGAAAGGCCGGTTGTGCCCCAGATGCAGCGTGCTAATCGACGCCGGCGAGATCACAATCCGCTGAAATACATCCAGGTGCATGCCCAAGTAATGGGCGAGCGCCATCTTGATCAGATCGGCGTGAAAGACCAGCGCGATCATCTGCTCAGGATGCTCTCGCACGAGCGCTTCGATCGCGTTGACGATTCGCGTTTGTACGCCGCGCATCGTCTCGCCATTGGGGAAGCGGGCGCGCGAGGGATATTCCTGCACCACCGCCCACATTTTTCGCCGCTGCAGCTCGCTGATCGCTTTGCCTTGCCAAGCTCCGTATTCAACTTCGGTGATCTCGGGACGCGCCTCGACGGTCAACTTCGGATGATGTTTGACGATGGCGGCGGCGGTCTCCATGGTGCGATCCATCGGGCTGGAATAAATGCGGCCGAGCGGCGCTTGCGCCAGGCGGAGGCCCAGCGCTTCCGCCTGCGCCAAGCCTTCATCGTTGAGATGCACTCCCGCCATCCGCCCCGCCAGTTTGCCCGTCTTCACGAAGTCATTCACGGCATGTCGGATGAGCAGAATCGTTGTCATGAGAATGGCTCTAGTTGCGTGTTGGGCTGCGCCCGATGATAACATAATCTCATTCAGCTCGGCTAGTCGGCTTGCGTATCGGTTGTCGTTCGCGTGTAGATTAGGAAGCGCGAAATCACAGGAGGCAATAGCATATGAAATTCGCCATCAACTATTCACCGCAAGCGGAAAAATTATGGCGCGAGGGGCGCATCCAGGTCGATCTCTTCAAGTGTCCGGATTGGCTTGATCTGGTCGCGCAGGTGGGCGCGATCCATGATGTTTACGTGCATTGCGCGCTCCTCACTTGGCGCGGCGAGTTGGACGATGTCGACTTTGACCTGCTGCAGCGCTGGTTAGACACCACCGAGACGCAGGTCATCAATACGCATTTTGCGCTGGCGCTATCCGATTTCGCGCCAGGTAGCCGAATCACGCCAGAAGCGGTCGTTGAAAAGGCTTTGCGTGTTCTGTCACCGCTGTGCGAGCGCTTCGGCGCCGAGAATATCGTCATCGAGAATCTGCCCTATCCCGCACCCGCGGCCAGCTGGGAAGAAAGCCCGCTGCCCGCGGTCGTGGACCCATCGGTCATCACCGAAGTTGTCCACCGATTGGGATGCGGTTTGCTGTTGGATATTGCCCACGCCATCCGCGCTTGCGAAGGCAGCGGGCGCGCAGACGTCAAAGCCTATCTCAATGCGCTGCCGGTACACGCACTGCGCGAGCTGCACGTCGTCGGCATATTGCCCGAGCCGGACGACGAAGGCATTCGCCACGATCACTTCGCCATGACGGCGGCTGACTGGGCAATGACCGAATGGGCGCTGGAGCAAATCCGCGCCGGCGCCTGGCGCGAGCCGGAGACCATGGCCTTCGAATACGGCGGCGTCGGCGAACGTTTCGCCTGGCGCAGCGAAGCAGCCGTCATTGCCGAGCAGGCGCCTCGCCTGTATCAGCTGGCGAAATCGGTGTGAGGCGCGCTCTATCAGACCGTGTAAGGCTTGTCCGGACCTGCGCTCTGCTTGCCGCCTGATGGGTCCACTACATACCCCTCCCCCGGCCCCTCCCCGAATCATCGGGGAGGGGAGCTAAATTCAACATACTCGGGGATTCTGCCAGAAGATTCGCCAATGAATGCAGATCTCGGCGAAACCTTCCCCGCATTGATATGGGGGGACCGAGGTGGGTAGACCCAATCGGGCGCCGATTCACTTTAGTAGCGGACAAGCCATGTAGGGGCGAGACTTGTCTCGCCCGCTGGCGCCTGCGATTTCGTGATATCTTGGGAATCTAAGGTGCGCCACTACACATTCTTACCCTCGCTGATGTTCGCTATTTGATGAAAACTCGCTATGGCATTGCCGGCGTTTTGGTGATAAAGTCATCATGCAACGTGGTACAAGGAAGACATGAGCGTCTTTTCCACATTGGTGCAGTGGGTATGCACCCATCAGTCCCCAAGAGCGCAAAACCCGCGGCGAATGGTCCACACCGGTAGTGTGGCCTTGTTGGCCTCCGTTTACCGCTCAATCGCGGCTGTGGCAAAACCCGGTTAATCGTTTCTCTAGCAGGAGTAAGCAGAAGATGTCCGAAGAACGTTCGCAAGGTACTGTCAAGTGGTTCAACGCCGAGAAGGGTTATGGCTTCATCTCCCAGGAAGATGGCGATGATCTGTTTGTACATTACAGCGAGATCCAGGGAACCGGCTACCGCAGCCTCGACGAGGGCGCGCGCGTTGAATTCCTAATTACCGAAGGCCGCAAGGGCAAGCAAGCCAGCGCTGTGGCCGTGCTCGACTAGTTCCGACCAATCAATTCAAATACCGAGCCCGTCTCATTTGAGGCGGGTTCATTGTTTTAGCGCGAAGTCTTCGTTCTATCCGGCGACCTGATCGCGCGTACAGATTGTGAATATTTGGGCGAGCCACCGTCTCGCCCTTACAGTTGGCGCCTAATAGAGGGCGACCCGATGGCTCACCCCTACATTCTCCAGGTGTTGGCGGGCGGCTTTCAGGCTCGCCCCCCACAGTGCCGCCATGCGAGCGGACGACCCAACGGCTAGCGTAGACACTAACCTACGCTCTCCCCTACAGCCGGCGCGACTCGACGAACTCGATCGCCGTCAACAGTTGCTCCAGCCCCAGGCTGCGATCGCCCTTCAGGTGCAAGCGCATCGCCCGCCGTCCATGATTGTGCAGCGCGCGCAGGTCGCCGGCGGCTTGCGCGGCGAAGAGCGCCCCAAAGCTGAAGTCCATCCCGGGAATCGCCAGATCGGGCGCCGGGTCGGCGGTCAGCTGCCAGAAGACGCCATTGTCTCCCCCACCCTTGTGATACTGCCCGGTGCTATGCAGATAGCGCGGTCCATAGCCGATGGTGACGGCGCGTTTGGTGACATGGCGCAGGCGCCGCTGAATATGCGCGATCAGCCGCTCTTCCGCCGGTGTCGGACTGAAGTAAATCAGGAAGGCGAAGTAATCGCCAGCGCGCGAGGCGGCCATCTGCGCGGCGATGACTTGAACGGCGTCTCCTCCATCAAAGCCATGCTGAAGACATAGCTCGCGCAGCGGCTCCAGCGTGACTTCATCGGCGTAGACTTCCAGTCCCTCGCCGGTCATCAGCGGCGCTTCCGTCGGCAGCCCCCCTTGCTCCTGATATTGATGCAGCAGCGCTTTGGTGGCCTCTTTGGCTTCGGTGACGTTGGGCTCGTCGAATGGGTTCACTTCCAGCAGCGCGCCGGCGATGGCGGTCGCGTATTCCCAGCCGAAGAATTCGCCAGCGACGTCAAGTTTATCGGCGATGCGGATGGTGACGCGCGGGTGCCCGGCTTCGCGCAGCGCGCGGATCGCCGCGTCCTGCTGGGCGACATCGGCGTCGTTGTCCAGGCGCAGATAGATAAAGAGGCGGTCGCTGACATAATCATGCGGCAAGCCGACGGAGGCGCCAACCACAGGCAGCGCGCCCTTCCCTTCCTTGCCCAGGCTCTCAGCCAGCAGCTGCTCGGCCCAATTGCCGAAGCTGCGCAGCGACTCAGTGGTGTATATCGTGACTTTGTCGCGCCCTTCTTTCGCCAGCGTCCCAATCACCGCGCCCAGCAGCAGACCCGGATGATAGCTCGCGGGGATGCTCTCGCGATTGGCCGCCCGCATCGTATCGGCGCTCGCCCGCAAGCCGTCGAGATCAAGCCCGATCAGCGCAGCGGGAACCATGCCGAAGTAGCTGAGCGCGCTGTAGCGCCCGCCGATATCGGCTGGATTGAGGAAGATATCGCGGACGCCCGCATTGCGCGCGGTCGTCTCCAGGTTGGATCCGGGATCGGTGATGACGATGAACTGGTCAGCGCCGCCGCCGGTCCGCTCCCAGAAGTAATGATCGAGCGCCAGGGTCTCGATGGTGCCGCCCGACTTGCTGGCGACGACGAAGAGCGTCTTATCCATTTCAATCTGCGCCTCGACCCCCCGAATCCGTGCCGGGTCGGTGCTGTCGAGCACGATCAGCTCGGGGAAGCCCGGCTGCGGACCAAAGGTATTCGCCAGCACTTCGGGCGCCAGCGAACTTCCGCCCATGCCCAGCAGCACGACATGTTTGAAGCGGCCAGCGCGCATGCTATCTTGCAGCGCTTGCAGCCGCTCGCGATCGATGGTTGATTCGAAGTCGAGCCAGCCGAGCCGATCAACGATCTTCTTGATTGTGGCCGCCCCCGGCTTCCAGAGGCTGCCGTCTTTATTCCAAAGGCGCGGATTGGCGTAATCGGCGTCCAAGCCTGCAATCGCCTCGTCCACAGCGCCGTGGTAAATGCCCAGCGCCAGTTTAGTTCGCTCAATAATGCCGCTGCGAAGGAGCGTCCGCTTGGCCGCCACTTGCGAGATCAGAGTCTCGAAGCTGTCGATGAAAGCCTCAACGCCATCGTCTTGCAGGCGCGATGTGACCTGCCCCATGTCGATGCCCGCTTCCGCCAGCCGGTCCAGCACCTCTTCCGGCGGAAGAAATTGACCACTCTCCTGGGTGACCGTCTCGGCGACCGTACCGTGATCTTTGAAAGCGGACAGGGTGGCCGGCGGCAAGGTGTTGACTGTGTTCGGACCGATCAGGTTATCGACGTATAGCGTATCAGGATAGCTGGGGTTCTTGGTGCTGGTCGATGCCCAGAGCGGACGCTGCGCCAGCGCGCCGGCCTCCCGCAGCGCCTCGAAGCGTTCTCCCTGGAAGATGCGCTGAAAGGACTTGTACGCCATCTTGGCGTTGGCGATGGCCGTCTGGCCCAGCAGAACGCGGTTGGCGGCGATGCGCGCCGTGTCTTGCTGAACCTGCGCCGCTCGGATATTGTTTTCCAGAATTTGATCGACCATGCTGTCGATCCGGCTGAGGAAGAAACTGGCGACTGAAGCGACGCGCGTCACATCTTCGCCGGCGGCCCGGCGCCGCTCGAGCCCGCGGATGAAGGCTTCGGCTACGCGTTCGTAATTTTTGATGGCGAAGATCAACGTGACGTTGACATTGATGCCAGCAGCAATGGTGTCTTCAATGGCGGGGATGCCCTCAGGCGTGGCCGGAATCTTGATCATCAAGTTGGGCCGCCCGACCGTCTTATAGAGCCGCTTGGCTTCGTCGATGGTGCCCTGCGTATCGCGCGCCAGCAAGGGCGATACCTCGAGGCTGACATAACCATCGCCTCCAGCCGCGCGCTCATAAATGGGACGGAAGAGGTCGGTCGCGTTTTGGATATCCTCAATCGCCAGCGCTTCGTAGATGTCTTGCGCTTCCAGATCGAGCATGGTCATGATGTCGTCGTCGTAAGTGTCGGAATCGCCGATGGCTTTCTGGAAGATGGAGGGGTTGGAGGTGACGCCGAGCACGCCTTCTTCATCAATGCGGCGCTGCAAGTCGCCGTTTTCCAAGTCGTCACGATGGATGTAATCGAGCCAGGCGCTCTGCCCGAAGTTTTGGATTTCCAGCAGGGGATTGCTCATCAGGGTCTCCCGATATTGCTCATGTGATTGCAAGATTCGCCATTTTAACAGACAATGCCATTTCTCTACAGAGGCACGGTAAACAGGAGCACTGTGAAACTGCTCGGTCCATGCGGCAGGCCGTCGACTTTTACAGCGGGTTACCAAGCTCTCACGCCGAATTCCATATAGACCCGTCTCTTGCAAAACCTGGTATACGGATTTTCGACTGTGGTAGATTACTGTTGCGGATAACGAACTGTGCGATAGGACGAATCCTCATGCAAATCTCATGGGTACTGCTGGCGGAAAATGTAGCGTTTAATGAAGAGACTCCGAGCAAGGAGGGGTTGGCGATGAGTGACGCGCTGCGCGCAGAGGCTCGGAGTCTTGCTGACAGACCGTATCATTTCGAAATTGAATGCGAACCTGGTGAGCTGTCACCGGAGGTCCCAAGATATATGGCCAGCGTAAGAGAAATACCATATTGTGTGGCACAGGGATTTACGGAAAAGGAAGCTCGTAAAGAGATCAGTTCGGTGCTAATTGATTATATCCTCTCCATGTTAACCCGCGGCCTAGACGTTCCGGAGCCTGAGATTAAGCCTTGCGATCATAATTCGAATTACGCCGTTTGATGGATATGGGAAGGAAGTTTTGTCTATGCAAACCAATCCTTCCTGGAGCAGTTTGTATCACCAAGTTGACCCCTCTGAACGTCAATCCACGCACACTCAGCATAGATTGTGCAGAACAACCTACTTCGTGTCTCATGTTGACTACCAAGTTGCATTGAATGGCTGCTAATGTATGCAGTCGTCGTGAGCTACCCTCCCTGCCGTTCCATCCGCCGGATCGACACCAGCACCAGCAGCGCCGTGACCGATAGATAGACCAGCGCCAGCAGCACCCAGGGCGAGAGAATCGGAATGGAAGCGCCGTTGCTCGCCAGGGTGACGCGCATCGTCACCAGTTGCTGATGATCGATCAGCATTTGCTGCGAACGCAGAGTGGCCATGATCGGATTCAGCCCCGTCGCGATCATATCGAGATAGATGATCGTCGCTTCAACGGTCGGATTGTCGGTGAAGCGGTTGGTGAAGTTGTTGACGACATTGCCATAGGCGTTTTGGAAGAGAATCAGCGCGACCAGCGGCAAGCCCACGGTGATCGCGATGGCGACGGTATAGGAACGGATGGTCGCCGCCAGCGTGCGCTCGGTGATGGAAGAGAAAAACATGCCGAAGGCGCCCAGCGCAATCGCCGAAACCAGCAGCACCAGCAGCGCCAGAATCAATTCCGCCTCGCTGACGCCGCCGAAAAGAAAGGCGATGCTTTGCAGGGGAATCGCCGAAAGCAGCAGCAGCACGATATAGCCCAGCGCCGACTGCATCTTGCCGACGACGAAAGTCGCTTTGGTGATCAGCGTCGTCTGCAAGAGGTCGTAGGTTTTGCGTTCGCGCTCGGTGGTGATGGCGCCAGCGGTCAAAGCGGGCACGATGAAGATAATCAGCATGAGTTCAATGAAGAGCACGCCGATGAAGAGCTCGCGCCCCAAATCACCAGTGACGACCACGCCGCCGGCTGGCACGCGCAGAAGATACAGCAGAATCGTGAAGAAACTCATCAATGTCAAGAAGACAGAAATGATGGCGAAGCCGCGGACGCCGCGCATACGCCCGCGCAATTCCTTGACCATCACCGGATTCAAACGGAAGGCGCGCAAATCACCGATGGTCAGCAAGCCAACCGCGACCAGCGGCGCCATCGCCAGCAGCGCCGGCGTGAAGCCAAAAGCGAGCAGCGCCGCCAGATTGGCCGCCGTCAGCAGCCAAGCGGTGAAGACGGTCCATAGTTCCTGCGCCATAATGACCGCCGCCAGCACCAGCAGAATCGCCCCGTTTGCCGCGATGCCGGCGAAGACCAACAAGGCGGCAGTATCGGCGTCGATATGGAAGCGGCTCAGCGCCGCCTCTTGCAGCGCGAGGAAGACGGTTGCATCCCGGCTGCCGGCATGTATCGCGACGCCAACCACGACAATTGCCGCGATGAAGTTGAGCAGCGCGCCCCAGAACATGATCAACGAGCTGCGCCGCAGCAGCCGTTCGCGCGGGGTCATCAGCTCGGGCGGGATGCGATCCCAAGCGACGCCCTCGGGCACGTTGTCGCCGAAGAGGCTGCCGATGAATCCGTAGAGTTTCTTTAGGAATTCGAGCATTGGTCGCACATCAGGCTTCTTTTCGTAACGATGTCCACTTGGGCAACAGGCACCTTTCGCCCAATGACGTCTGGTTTAATCCCTGCGCCATACTTCGAAATAATTCTGCGAGCGGTAGAAACAAACGTTGAATTCCATGAAGAAGTTGGTTTGTCCTAACAGAACTGGGACTTCATCGCTGTTTGCCCAGGCAAACAGAAGTTGAATTTCGTTGGCTCCAACAATCTCCGGAAAACTCGCCACTACAGAAATGGCACGCGACTCAACATTCGAAAGCCCGCCGGAGAGCCTGCCGAGGCTCCTCTGTCGATTCCAGTCGAATCCCAACGAACGCCCGGCGGCATAGGGCAGCAGATTTGCCGCTGAGCCTGAGTCGACTATTCCGCTGAGTTGGACCGCATGATTTTCACTGAAAACATCAAGTGACAGGCGTGGCATCAGGCTGCCAGGCTGCGCCGCTAGGCTTGAATAGGCGATTCGCGACATTATTTGACTTCTGGAGTAGTTTCCGCTTTCAAATCCTCAAGATATTCTAGGAGTTTCCCGGCCGCCTCATAATTGTAACGAAGACCAGTAACCTCAGGAGCGATTTCTTTCAATGCGGGATCCTTAAGCAGCATCCAGAATAGCTCTTGCTTGTCTACGTCCTCCAGTGCCCTAATATCTTGGAGAAATTCATCTGAAAGCATAAGAGTGTCCTTTCGCCCGTCAGCAGCAAACCCAATTATACGCGACGATCCGCCAGTTATCATTAGTCGGCTGCAAAATCGAGGACCACTTCCAGCGGCAAATCTTCCGGCTTGGCCGCCGGCGAGTAACTCAGAATCGCGGGCGGAATGCTCATCCGCTCGTCCTCCATGAGTTTAGCCCAGCCCTCGCTGCGGGAATCGTCTAGCGTGACAAGAGCGACCTCATCAAGGAATGCCTTGTCATCTTCATCAAGGTTTGGCGCTTTTTCGGTCATGCCCCAAGAGTCCCAACAGAGCATCTCAAACCCATTGAGCGCTGCCAAATCCAGCAGTGTTTCCCCGACCAGGAATTCCCAGCCACACAATGTGGATCCCGACCCAAGCCCGAAGCGCTCTGGATCGGCTTGACCGGCGCGACACATCAGCCAGCCGGCGCCGCCGCGGATAAACTGATCCGCCGGCACATCAAGAGGGTTAAACTCGACTTTCCACATGTCTATCTCGTATGATCCCAATTCACTATCGACACCGACCCAGCGAGCGCCGTTCCAATACTCGACGATGACATGATCGCAGAAATATCCGGGTTCGAAATAGGCTGATGCGCCGTAGCGAGCGCGGGCTGGGATGCCTTTGTGTCGGAGGATCGAGACGGTTAACACGGTGTGATCGCGGCAACAGCCCACTAGACGGTTTTCACTGCCCCGCGATTCGGTCAAGGGGCGGTCATCCAATTCGAGGATTCGATCGAGCATGGCCCGAAGGTAGCGACAATCGATTTCTCCAATGCGGTTGGCTGGCGGGTTAGGAACAAGGGTGGCGTAATGGACGATCAAGTCTCGCGCGATGCGGCAGATTTCGCCAATGTCACTTGGCAGGGCATCGTAAAGGCAGGCATGTGGACCTGGATCGGTGATGACGCTCTGTTGCTGATAGTATTCGAGATTGGACACGGGCTTGGGCCTCCCTTTCGCATCTTACTTGATAATCCCCCTTACTCGCGCAAGGTGAGGGCTTGTTATTTTGTGTGAGCGAGGTTGATTCTTTTCGCCGCCGCCGCGCGGCTGTGGTCAAGCGTTGTCTATGCCTTCCTGTACTAGAGGCTTATAGTAGCATCTCACGCCGCCTTGACAACTCGTCGATCACCATGCGGTCGGCTTTGCCGAAGCTGTATTCCGCCAATTGCGCCTCGGCCACCCAAGCCCAGTCCCGCACGCCGAGCGCCTGCGGCTCATCGTACGGCGGCAGGGCGCCACGATAGCGACAGTCGAAGGCGTGCAGCGTGATCTTGAAATGGGTGAAGCCATGGTCCACCACGGTGAACAAACCAGTTACATCCACCTCGATCGCCAATTCCTCGCGCAGCTCGCGCTTGAGACAGTCGGCGAGTGTCTCGCCCGCTTCGACCTTGCCGCCGGGGAATTCCCACAGGCCGCCCAGCAAGCCGTCCAATGTGCGCTGCGCGATCAAAAGGCGCTTTTCGTCATCGCGGATTAAGCCGGCGGTCACATCATAGTGCGGCGTCGGCGGCCGCTTAGCGCGAACGGGTCGCGATTCTTGCGTCCCCGCCGACCTGGCGCGGCAATGCGACCGAATGGGGCACTCGCCGCATTGGGGATTCTTCGGGCGGCAGATGCGCTGACCTAACTCCATCAGCCCTTGATTGTATTTGCCCGCGACGCCCGCCGGCAGCCACCCTTCGGCGATCCGCCACAGTTTCTCACGCGTCGCTGATCGACTGATGTCCGCATCCAAATCCAGCACGCGAGCGAAAACGCGGATCACATTGCCATCGAGAACCGGGGCGGAGCGTCCGAAGGCGATGCTGGCGATGGCGCCGGCGGTATAGCGACCGATGCCGGGCAGCTCGAGCAATGCCTGGACGTCCGACGGCAATTCGCCGCGGTGTTCGCTCAAAATGATGCGAGCGGCGCGATGCAGATTGCGGGCGCGGCTGTAATATCCCAAGCCCTCCCAGAGCTTCAATACATCGTCCAGAGGCGCGGCCGCCAGCGCCTTTATGGTGGGGAAGGCGCCGATAAAACGCTCATAATAAGGATAGACCGCTTGAACCTGGGTCTGCTGAAGCATGACCTCGGACAGCCAGACTTGATAGGGGCTGGGGTCGCGGCGCCAGGGGAGGTCGGCGCGCTTTTCTCGATACCAGGATAGGAGTTCTTCCGCGAAGGGAGCGGCCATTGCTCACAGCAAGGTGAGAGCGTACCGATAGACTTCCAGCGCCGCGTCTAGCTGTCCCTGCCGCATCAAGGCGTCGCCCAGGACGCGATGCACCGACGGGTTGTGACAGAAGCGGTCCTGGGCGATCAGTCCGCGCATGTCGCTGACAACCCAATCGAGGCCGGCGCTGGTGCGCAGAAGCGTCTCGTAATCGGCCAGGGCGGCGGGCAATTGATTCGCGTTCACCTTGCCGCGCGCTGAGTAAATCGCGGCCGCCAGGCCGGGCGGCGGCGGCTTTGCAGGCGCGACCTCCGGCGCCAAGGCGGGAATCGCCAGCGGTTGCGCATTTTGCTCGCCATCGGCTGCGATCGCGCGCAAGCGGCTGCTGTACCAGGCTTCCAGATCCACATGCTGTTCCTGCCAAATGAAGGCTTGCGTCAAAGCATCGGCGGCCGACAGTTCCTCTGTCGGCTCGGCGACAAGCGCATCGGCGTCGTTCTCCCCTAAGTCATCCGCCGGCGCCGCCTCGACGTTATCCGGCACAGGCGCCATCGACTGCGTGCTGTACTCTTCGCTCTCGCGGTCATCCATGCCCAATATCGATTCGAGCACGGTGGCGGATTTATCCGGGCGCTGCGTATACAGGCTCTCGTCTTCGAGGTCGTCAAGCGTCTCGTCGTCTTCGTAGGCGTCGTCAAAGTCGTCGCCGTCTGCGGCATCGGCCCGCGCTTCCTGTTTCCCCCCGGTCGGCTCATTATCGGTGGGGGTTGGGAGTCGCGGTCCGGCGCTCCGCCTGCTCAAGCTGTCCAGCCATTCCAGCGGATCTTCCTGGTCGCCCTGGGCGAGCAATGCGTTGAGGTTTTCGGGTGGTGGCTCCGGCGGGCGATAATCTGTGATTTCGGGCAAATCCTCTTCGGTTTCTGCGGCGCTGATTTCCGCCAGCCAAGCCATCGCCTCGGCGTCGAGCGGGCTTCGCTCTCCGTCGATAAAGCGGGCGAGGTCGACCGGCGTCTCCTCGTCCTCATCTTCGAAATTGTCGCCCACCGGCACATCGTCCGCGGCTATCGGCGCCGACGCTGCCGGTCCCGCATTGGTGTCATCCAGCCAAGCCGTCCAACTGTCATCGGCCTCGTCAGCCGGGTTCTCCGGCTCGCCCCGCCCTTCCGCGTCGGCGCGGTCGTCAATGATCTCCGAAGCGGAAGCGCCCTGCATCTTCGTCAGCTCCTCCAGCCATTCGATCAGTTCTTCCTGCGACATGGAGTCGAAATCGGGCAGTTCGGGGTCTTCAAACATGTTCTCGGTAATTCCAAATTCGTTATGTTGGAATGCGATTTGCGATGGATGGCGCGGCGGGCGACTCACCGCGTCGCCCCTGTTTCCGTTGCGGGCGGTTCACCCCTCACCCCCCAGCCCTCTCTCCCACATGGGCTGCGCGCAGACACAGCAGTTCGAGAGGGGGAGCTACTCACAGGCAGACGCAAGGTATTCTGCGTGGTCGGCGGCTCTGTCGCGCGTGTTTCTACAGCGGCTTCTTGAATGTGAATTGGATGCAGATTATAGCGTCGTTTGGTCGCCAGCGCGATTGCGCTTTGGATCATCGTCATCGGCGTCATCCCCCGGCAGGCTGTCGTAATTGAGCCAGGCTGGGGGCGGCTCCGCTTCCCGCTTCGCGTCCGCGATCAAGTCATCGCCCAAGCCGATGTCGCTGAAATCGATGTCGGCGCCCGCGTCCCGCGTCTCATCAACCGCCTCTTCAAATTCGAAATCGGCGTCATCGACGCCAAGCGCATCGTATTTGATATCGTCGGCGGCCTCATCCAGGGTGATGGCGATGGTCTTCTCGGTCGGCGATTCCAAATCGAAATAATCGTCCCAATCGAGGCTCGCGAGGCTCAAACGCTGCGTATCCTCATCCAGGCTGATTGCGTCCAGCTTATCCGTCGGCGTGTCAAAATTGAAGTAATCGTCAAAGGTGAGGTCTTCCAAGTCGAGCGCTTCAATGTCTTCGTCGAGGCTGAGGGCGGTCAAACCCGTTGCCAGCGCGGGATTCGCGCCCGCGCGTTCTTGCTCGCTCGTCAGCCAGGCCGGCTGATTGCTGAAGCGAAAATAGGGCGTCTCGGCATCTTCGTCCGGGTCGACCGCCTTCATCTGGCCCGTCTCTTCTTCGACCAGATCGCTGACCCAGGCGAATTCCACCCCCTTCGATGACATTGGGCGGGCATACGCGTTCACATCGCCGGTCGCGGCATCGTTCTCGCGGTCCAGCCCCGGCACGACCGCATTCAGCCAGCCCGGCGCGCTATCGAAGCCACCGGCTTCTTCCACGAAGTCGGCCAATTGATCGGGGTCATCCAAGCCCCAGGCGCGCGCCCGCTCCTCAGCGGAGGCATTCCGGCGATCGCTGGCGGCGGCCGCCGCTTCGTCTTCTGCCGAGACTGACAAGATGCCCAACTCATCGTCATTCAACTCGTTCGGGTCATCAAGCAGCCAATCGACATAAGGGTCATCGTCGTCGTCATCGCCCAGTTCAGCGCCCCAATCCTCGATCAGCTCGGCGTTGCGCTGGTTCGGGTCCTCACCGCTGGCGCTGAGCAGCGGCTCGCCTCCTCCCGCTTCATCATCGTCCAGCCAGGAATCGGCCGGCGGCGAATGCAGCAATTCGTCGTCGAGATCCAAAGAGCGCTCGCCGGATTCGTCGGCTGCCCCATTCGGCTCGACCGCAAGCCAATCTTCAATATCGCTCATGTGCAGCGGTTCAGTGTCGGAATCGAGGTTGAGCAAGTTTCGAAGGGGCTCGTCGCCATCGAAGAGGTCCAAGTCGCCGTCGCCGTCTTTGTCAATCGCTTCGCGCATCGCGGCCGACAGCCAGGGCGCGCCGCCATCGTCCTCGGTCCCGGCTTTCACCCATTCGCGTTCGAAATCATCGAGATACTCCAGCGATTCGTCATCGCCTTCAGGCGCCAGGCTGCCTCCCTGGATTTCAACCATCCAGTCGCCGTCTTCTTCCGAGGAGTCGAGCCGCTCCAACAAGTCGGCCAAGTCGTCATCCAACTCGGCGCGCTCATCGTTCGCTGCGGGCTCGGCTTGCTGGTCGTCGGCGGCGCTGGCATGAGCGACAAACTCGACCACGTCATTCTGGTCGTCGAAGATCGGCCAGTCGTCGTCCTCGACCGGGTCAGGCTTGGCGGATTCCAGGAAGCCTCGCTCTTCCATTGAGGTCAGCAGCGCTTCGGACTCGTCTTCCTCCATCTGCGCCTCGCGGACCGCGGCTACCGGCTCGCCGATCACCAATTCGCTGAATAGCGCTTCAATCTGCTCGTCGGAGAGCAAATCGTCGAGCCCCTCGGTGACCGCTTCGTCTCGCGGCGCCGGCTCCTGGTCGTCAATGCCGAGCAGCGCGCCTAATCCGCCGCTGCTATCGTCGGCCTCGGCCGCTTTAGCGCGCGATTCGCCCAAGCTGTCCAGCCACGCGGGGTTGACAATTTCGCTCCCGCGCTGCGCAAGGGCGCTGTAATCGAGGCGCTCCAGCTTCAGCAGATCCTCCGGCGCTTCTTCGCCGGTGGCCATCAGATACGCCAGATAGGGGTCGAGTTCGTTGATGCGCTCAAGGAAGGTCTGCGCGTCGGATGGGCGCTGCTCCGTGAGCCAGAGCTCGGTCATGATGCGATTGGCGTCGATGGCGTAAGGCAAGCGATCCAGAATGTCGAGCGCGGATTCGGCGGCGTCCATTCGTTGACCATCCAGCCAGAGCGCCCGCGCCCGCAAAAGCTGCAAGTCGACGCGCTGCGGGCTGCGTTCCAGCGCCGTCGCCAGCGTACCCAGCGCCTCGGTCAGCAGATTGCCGCGGATCTGCTGCTGCGCCAGGGCGGCGGCGGTCAGCTGCAGGCGATCGATTTCTTCATTGCGATGGGCGCGATAAAGCTCGCGGACGCGCCCGATCGCCTCTTGATCGCTCGGCTTCTGGTCCAGCGCGCGTTCGGCGTGCCAGATGGCGCGGTCATATTCGCCGAGGTTTTGGTATGCGCGCGCCAGTTGCGAATGCGCGTGAAAGTCCTGTGGCTGCGCCGCCAGCGCCCGGCGGAGCACGCTGCCGACTTCCTGCCAGCGCCCGCCCGCCGCCAACGCGTCGCCCAGCTGCTGATAAGCGCGCAGATTCTTGGGCTGGGACTTGAGGATATGGCGGGCATGCGCGATGACCTCATCATGGCGGCTCTCGCTCAGCAGGCTCTCAAGCTCGTTCTGATAGGCGCGCAAGCTAATCTCGGCCATAGGGGTCCTGCTTGTTCCGCTTGGTAGGCAAATTTGCATTTAGTATAGCATGGTTGATTTGAGAGGGTGGGCGATCTTGCGCCGAAAGGCGCTGCTTGTCGCCCAAATCAGGCTTGTCCGATACCGAGCAACGCTACTCCGCTTTTTCTACCCCATCCCCCCAGCCCCCTTCCCCAGCGAGCTAGGGAAGGGGGAGCTAATCGTAGCGAGACGCAAGGTATTTTGCGGGGGCGGCGGCAATGTCGCGCGGCTGACTACACATAATCGCGCATCCCGTCTTCAAACTCGGCTTCATCGTCATCGCGCAGGGCGTAGAGCGCTTGAATCAGCGCGTAATTGCGGCAGTAAAAGCGCGCGCGCCGCAAGCCGGATCGCAGCGCCGGATAATGACGAAAGACCCGCTCGACAAAAGGCTCGCCATAGCTGGCGATCAGAGCGCCCAGGTCCTGCGCCGGATCGCCGGGTCCACAGAAGCCGAAGTCGATGACGCCGCTGATGCGCCCCTTATGAAAGAGGAAATTGCCGGTCCCGAAATCGCCATGTATGAGGCATTCGTCATAGCGCCAAATATCCGCGTCATTCAGCGCCAAATCGAAGTTTCGCGCGACCGCTTCACGAGCGTCGCTTCGCATCAGCGGAAAGAGCTTCTCGCGGAACACTTCGCCGATCCGCGTCCATTCAGCCAAGGCGCTCTCGTTTGACGGGGTCAAGCCGTGTTCTGCCGGCGGTATAGCGTGCAGCGCGCACAAGAACAGCGCCAGGTCCTTGGCGATGCCAGCAACCACGGCTTCGTCGTCTTTTAGCCGGTTGAATCGCTCCCGCATCAGCGGCTCGCCGGGCAGACGCGAGTAGCCCATGAAGAGCAGGTCGCCGCTTTCAGCTTCCGTCGCCTGAAAGCACGGCTGCGGAATCGGCAGGGGTAGCCGCCCCTGCAAGCGCGGCAGAATTACCAGTTCTCGCGCCAGGTCAGCGGCCGCCCCCGGGCTCTTGGGAAAGCGAAACATCCACTTGGCATCAACAGCGAGCACAATGTTGAACTGCCCGGGCGCTTGGAGCCGTTCAGCGCGCTCGAAGGCGAAGTCGGGCAGATGTCTTTGAATCAATTCCAGCAACAGACGCGTTTCTGTTTGCGCTTTGGTCATACCATGATCCCATTCCAGTGAAGTGCCGCGCCAAGATTCAATCAAACTTTAACACACCGGTAACGGCAGCACTTGCGGACTTCATCCTTTTGCCTTAGCCTGTAATCCAATGTCACAGGCGATGTAAAACTGCCAGGAATCCAGTATGTCTCAATCTGACAAGCCCATCATCCTCTTCACCAATGATGATGGCATCGAGTCGCCCGGATTATGGGCGGCTGTCAAAGCATACCAGGGCGCCGGCCAGCTCCTGGTGGCGGCGCCGCGCGAGCAGCAATCGGGCATGGGGCGCAGCATGCCCCATTACAGCGAAGGGCGCATCTTCCCCTACGATGCGCCGATCGAATGCGAAGATTGCACCGCCTACGCGGTCGATGGCACGCCAGCGCAAGCGGTGCAGCACGCGGTGTTGGAATTGGCTGGCGAGGCGCCGGCTCTGCTGGTATCGGGCATCAACTACGGCGAAAACACCGGCAACGGCGTGACGATTTCGGGCACGGTCGGGGCGGCGCTGGAGGCGGCCAGCCTCGGCATCCCCGCCCTCGCCGTCAGCCAGCAAACGCCGACCGACCTGCATCGCAGCTACTCCAATTCGGTTGATTTCAGCGTAGCCGCCGATTTCGCCTTGCAGATGGGCAGCTGGCTGATGGATCACAGCGCCCTGCCTGATGATGTCGATGTCTTGAAGATCGATGTGCCCGCGGGCGCGCGAAAAGAAACCGAATGGCGTTTGACCCGCCTTTCGCGCCGGCGCGTGTATTGGCCCACCCGCCCCGAACGACTGGCGCTTCATGATGCGGGCAAGCTCGGCTATCAGTACAATAGCGACCCGACCGCCGCCGAGCCGGACAGCGATGTCTACGCCCTGCTGAATGACGCCGTTATCTCGGTCACGCCGATCAGCCTGGACATGACCTCGCGCACCGATATGTTCCGCCTGAGCCAGATCATGCTGGGGCGGGAGGAGTATGGGCGGTAGATTCTAAAGCTGTATGTAGGGGCGACTGACGGGTTATGTCTACGCGCCCCGGTGAGTCGCCCGCTATTTTCCAACCCCTCCCCCGGCCCCTCCCCGAAGCATCAGGGAGGGGAGCGCATAGCGCCGGATGTGGCGGTCACAAGTCCAACGTAGCATCCGTAGGAGTGAGACGGCGGCAAGCCCGCCCATTTGTGGTAGAGTCTGACGTGGTTTAGCTGTCAAATGACAAGAGGTCTCGGAGAGCGAAAAAGTAATGCCGCATTCTGAAGCGACCCGCTCACAGTCTGATACGCCGGTTGGAAGCGTCGGTCGCTTGGCGCGCCTGGAGACGGACGTGGAGTGGGTGAAGCGCCTGCTCTGGTTCTTGATCGCGCTCGTCATTGGCATTTACCTCGATCTGCCGGCAGTGGCACAGGGCTTGCTGCCGCCGCAGTAGAGAGCGCCGAAATCTTCCGCCTGAGCCAGATCATGCTGGGGCGGGAGGAGTATGGGCAATAGATTCTAAAGCTGTTTGTAGGGGCGAGTCGGTGACTCGCCCGTTTATTCGGCATATTAGCCTTCGGTGTCCGGCACGAACTCAATCGCGCCCAGGTCGCAGCGAGCGCCTTGCGGCCGCGGTGTGCCGATTTGGTCGGTAGGAAGGCTCTCAGCGCAATCGACTGCGTCGATGGCGGGGCTGCCGGGCTGCAGCGGGTAATATGAGCGGGAGCCGTCTACCGGTTCGACCAAGTCGCCGAGCATGGCGTCGCCCGCTAGCGGAGGATCGCAAGAGCCGTCTTCAATGATGGTTTGAGAGATTACGCTGGAAAATCCAAAGCACAAGCTGTTTCGGGAATGACGGGCGATGATGCTCGCGTCAAGATGCGTCTTCGAGAGCGCATGAATATAGATGCTGGAGCCGACATTATGCGCCAGTGTCACATGCCTCAGCGTGTTCACGGTATGCCTGTCCAAATACATGCCGTCGCCCTCGTAGGCGGCATTGTGATGAATTGTGCTATTCTCGATGACCAGCTGTCCGCCCCACTGCGTGTCGGGGCCGGCATGGTAGATGCCGCCGCCCCATTTGGATGACCAATTGTCGGCGAATTCGCTATTCTCAACGGTGGCTATTTTATTCGGAAGAAGCCCCGCGATGTACACACCGGCGCCATTGGCGGCATTGTTTTTCTCGATGATGCTGTTGGAAATGCGCAGCGTGTAACTGTCATCGCAGCATGCCGAGAAGTATATCGCTCCTCCATTGCCTGCCGCGGTATTATTTCGCAGAACGCTATTTCTTATGACAAGATTGCAGGGCCAGCAGTGAACCGCGCCACCAAAACCAAGAATGCTTGCGAAAGCGACATTGCCTTCCAACACGCTATTGCTGATAGTAATCGCTGCATTCCAAGCATAAATTGCTGAACCGGATCGACTTCTACCCTCTTTAATCGTCACATGATTCAGCGTTAATGCGCTTCTGCCTACGCTAAAGATGCGATGGCTAAGGTCACCGCTGATGGTAAAGCCGTTGCCTTCGATCGAGATCTCAGTGTAGATGTGCGGCAGTTCGGCCGAAAGAATGACATCGTCCGTTAGAAATATAACATCCGCGCCAACCCCAGCTGGGCAACCACCTTGCGGTAAGTCCGTGTTGGCGGCATCAATGGCATCGGCCAGTGAACAGGTCTCATTGACGGTGATGTCGGCCGCGCGGACTGTCGATACAGGCGACAACGCAAGCAACGCGAGTAAGGCAAGAAGATTGAACCATCTTGGAGCAGGACGGACGATATTCATATTGAAACGTTCAAACCGTGAAGTAATAGAATTGAACAATTTCAGTCTAGCGCGCTCAAATGCCGCCGGGCAAGCAGCCTGCGCGCGCCGTATACAAAGCGTAGGCTGTATGTCACCCCCTCGTGACGAAAACTGTAGACACCCGCGCGACAATGCCGCCGCCCACGCAAAATACCGCGCATCCCGCTGTGGTTAGCTCCCCTTCCCTCCTTGTGGGATGCCCGCCATAGAGATGGCGGGAGAGGGGCCGGGCGCTGGGGGGGACGGAGGGCCTGCCTAATCCCCCAATACCGCCGCCACTTCACGATTCCAGGTCCCCGCCACCAGCACGCCATGCTCCTTGACGCCGCCGGAAGCTTGGTCGCCGCTGAGATAAGGCCGCTTGCCTAGCTGGAAGCCAGACCTCGCTGTCGCATCCATCGCGCCATTGATAAAGTGCAGCGCCACGCCGGCGCGTTCCTTGTCCGAGTTGTTGCCCAGGGTGCAATGCGCCACGCCATAGGCGAAGAAGGCGACGCCGCCCGCCGGCAGCTCAATGGCGATCGCCTCGTCCTCCGGCGGATAACAGCGGATGTGATGATTGCTATAGGGATCGCGGCTATGCTCGTAGGCGACGCGGTAGCTGCCCGGGATGACGTGAATGGTGCCGTTGGCGACGGTGGCTTCATGCACGGCCGTCCACATCGCCGTGCCTCGCAGCGGATCTTCGATCTCGAAATAGGCGTTGTCTTGATGCCAGTTGGTGCCCATGCCCTGCCTGCCCGGCTTGATGAAGACCTGATCGAGATGCAGCACGACCGGGTCGCCGATCAGCTGGCGCACCGCTTCAATCGCTTTGTCCGCGAAGGGCATGGCGCGGAAGAAGTCGCTGTGCGGGAACATCGGGCAGAGCTGCAAGTTGACCTTGTCGGT
>WTGC01000033.1 GCA_011523705.1 Chloroflexota bacterium
CCTGTAGTGTAACACAGAGACAGTTCCACTACCCAAGTGCCCGGTGAGACACAATCTAAGCTGCGTTTGTCAACAATTGCCAACTGGCGCGCCGGACAAAAAAAGAAGCGTCTCGCTAGCTTCCTAGACGCATCCATAAGGACTGGCGCAGGGGAAATCAATCCGTAGCGTTCGCTTCTTGACTCTTAGTGTAGTCCCTTTGGTGATTTTGTCAATATCGATACAGTGTCAATTCGCTCTGACATTCGGAGGCCGTCAGCCGGCTCATGCGCAGGCGGGCATGACGAGGCATCGGCGCTAGCCGCGGCCCTTGACGACAGCGACGAGGTCGGCGCCGTAGGTCTCGCGCCGCCAAGGACCCAGACCGCAGATATTGCCGAGCTCATCGACGGAAGCGGGATTGCGGCGGGCGATATCCCAGAGCGCGCCCCGGCTGATGATGACATCGGACTCGACGCCGCGCGACTTCGCCAGCTCGCGGCGCCAACTGTGGAGCGCGGTATAGCGCTCGACAATCGGCGGCGGGATCGGCTCATGAACGGGCCGCTTGACCGGCAGGCGACTGGCGATGCCGTGCTTCACCGCTTCGATGATTTCATCGCCGCTTTGGCGGACCAACCAGGCCGGCAGCCCACGGATGTCATAAAGATGCTTGACTGAGCGCGGCTGCATTTTGACGATTTGCAGCAGCGCCTTGTTGGAGATCAGCCGCTGCGGCGGATGATCGACGGACTCCGCCAGCTCATCGCGCAGGATGTAGAGCTCGCGCAGGACGGCGGTCCCCTCCCGATTGAGCGAGTTGGGGCGGACCAGAGCCCAGAAGCCCTCGGGGTCGAATTCCTGCGATTTGAGTTCAAAGCGGGTCATATCGGCGATGTATTCGCGCGCTTCCTCCAAGCGGCCGCGCAGCCGCAACTGCTCGCGCAGGACAGCGCGCAGGGGCAGCAGGTAGTGTGTATCGACCTGGGCGTAGCGGCGGGCGCTCTCCGGCAGGGGGCGCTGCCCCCAATCATCGGTCTGGTGCTTCTTGCTATGCCGGACGCCGAGCAGATCTTCCAGCATGTTGCCCAAGCCGATGCGCTGGTAGCCGCAGACGCGGGCGGCCGCCATCGTGTCAAAGATGTTTCGCACATCGAAGTCGAAATCGCGCTTGAGGCAGATGAGGTCGTATTCGGCGGCGTGGAAGACCTTCTCGATGCGCGGCGCGGCCAGGACGGCGCCGAGCGCGCTGATATCGGCGATGGCGAGGGGATCGATGAGCAGGTCTTCGGCGGGCGTGGAGAGTTGGATGAGGCAGGTGGTTCCGCGATAGGCGTGCATGCTGTTGGATTCGGTGTCGACGGCGATGCGTTCCGCGCGCGACAGGCGCTCAACCGCTGCGTCGAGGGCGCGGCTGTTGTCGATGTAGGCGGCGGGCGAGAGCATGGAGGGGCTTACAACCAGTGGCGTTTACGGAACCAGGCGAGCATCAGGATGACGATGAGGATCATGATGCCGGCTGTCATTATAAAGGCGTGCGGGTCATCGGCGAAGGGAAGATTGATGTTCATGCCGTAGATGCTGGAGATGAGCGTGAGCGGCAGCATGATGACCGAGATGACGGTGAGGATGCGCATGACCTCGTTGATGCGATAGCTGGCCAGCGTGTCGGCGGTATCGGCGAAGCTGTTGATGACTTCGAAGTTCTCGTCGGCGATGTCGCGGAGCTTGAAGAGGTGGTCGGCGATATCGCCGAAGTACTCCTCCATGCGCTCGTGCAAGATAGGGTGTTCGCAGGTTTCGAGCTGCTGGACGATGGGGACCTGCTGATGGATGATGCGGCGGAGCGAGATGATATCACGGCGGACGAGGGCGATCTCCTGGATGACGCGCTTGGCGTTCGATTCGAAGAGGGCGTCTTCAATGGCGTGGACGCGCTGATCGACCTTGTTGAGGATGGGGAAGATATAGTCGACGAGCTCATCAATGAGCGTATAGACCGCGTGATTGACGCCATGCCCCAGCAGCGCCTCGCGTTCCGCTTCGCGAGCCTCGCAGCGCTCGAAGGCGGCGACCAATGGCTTGAGCGTGCCGTTATGCACGGTGACGAGGTGGCCGCGGACGACAAAGATATTCACCTCGCTGGCGCGGGAAATTTCTTGGCGGGAATCCCAAAGCGGGAAGTGCAGGACGAGGAAGAGATAGTCGTCGTCTTGGTCGAGCTTGGGGCGTTCAATGCGGCTGAGAATGTCTTCGAGGTTGAGGGGGTGGAAGGATGGGAAGCGCCCGCGGAGGGCGGCGACATCTTCGGCGCTGGGGTGGATGATGTCGGTCCAGGTGACGGGGCTGTGAGCGATGATGCGGGTGGTCATGGGACTGATTCTACCCCCCTCAGTCCCCCCATCGCAATGGGGGGAAGTTTGGTCGCCAACGAGGGCATTGGCACAGATTGGCACGATTTGGGCAAATGGTTTCGGCGTTTGCGCAAAGGCGGAAAGCGAGTGGCGGCTGGGGATTGCGGCGGAAAGGGCGGGTCATTGGCATTGGCGCGGGGAAAAATTTTTTGCGCCAATGCGGGTGGGTGGCGATTCGGATGTTTCCCGGAAATGGAAAACTTTTTTGCACGGGAAATGACAGCCAGGGCGGTCTGGGCTATGCGGTTGTTAATATGCGTGTGCGGATAGTGTAGCATGGATTTGGGTGGAATGGTAGACCAAATGTTCGTGGGTTTTACCCCTCACCCCAAACCCCTCTCCCACAAGGCTGACGACAGGACAGGTTTGGTCCAATCGTAAATGAAAGTGCTAAGGTAGTAATTACAAGCATCTAATTTAGCGAAAACTGTAGGGGCGAGCCGACGGCTCGCCCGTACAAACGCGCATGAAACCAACTGATGTAGGGGCGACTGAACCGCAGTGTCTACGCGCGGCGCTGTGTCGCCCACGCGAAAATCCTTTGCCCAAGCACACTGTAGGAGCGACCATAACTATTCCGAATGCGCTCGGAAGGGGAGCGCGGCGAGTGCTTCGACGATGTCGACGGTTTCGAGGCTGACGGTGATGACGCGCTCGATGAGCTTGAGGATGTATTGCGGGTCATCGCTGTAGCCGTTGGGATCGTGGGTGATGCCGCTGCGTTTGTCGGTTTTGACGCGGTATTGGTCGACGATCCAATCGAGGGCGGCGCGGTTGCCGAGGCGATAGGCGAAGGCGCGTTCGGGGATGCCGCGCAGGGTGAGCGTGTCATTGTATTTGAGCGTGCTGTAGATCTTGTAAGCCCCGTCGCTTGAATCGACTTTGCCTTTGGGCAGCATCTTCTCGACGCGGTAGCTGGGCGGGCTGCGGTCGGCGACCCATTCGAGTTCGTAGCGGTCGGCGGATTCATAGTTGAGGTGGCGGTCGGCGAGTCCCCGGCCGGCATCGGCATAGGGGCGGAAGTCAGGCGCAAACGGGATGCGGGGCAGATTGCGTTTGAGATCAAGGGCGTAGCGTTCGCGGTAGCCGGGATGGTGGAGGATGCCGTAGACGTAGTAGAAGATGTCCCATTTGGAGATGGCGGGGTCGTCATAGTGGCTGCGGAATTGGTCGAGCGCCCAGTCGGTGATGTTCTCGCGGCGGTTGCCCCCGTCTTCGTCGTATGTGTAGAAGGGGAAGCATTGTATTTGGCGGCCGCCGAAGTGCAAAGCTGGAATCATGTTTGTTATCTGCGCCGAGAATTCCATCTGCGGCTCGGTTACAGTACAGATTGCCTCGTTTTCCGTTTCCGACCGAGCGTCGGGGAAAAAGTAATACTGCAAATATACACTGTTGTTAAATTGACGATCAAAATATAGAAGTTTCCTTGCAAATGGACGATAGATCGAGTTACGAATATTCCCAACGTGATAAGAACCGTACGTTCCTTTTTTCAAATCAGACTTGAGCGTACCATCCCACTTTAGCAAATCGTAGTTGACAAAGTCATCCACATCGGGCTTCGGGGTCTGACGCCGATATCGATCAACCTCGGAATTGTACGCCTCAATTAATTGACGGATACGCTTCGCAAGTGTATCGAAATCAAATGCGTAGACGTGAGTATCCCGATTAGTCTTGACTCCTGCGCAGTAGGTCTTAAACAGAGTTTCGGCGTTGCTGGATTTAGCACTCTTACCTTCTTTACTGCCGATAGGCATATATTGGTCGAACTCGTTCTCTGTGTCCGATACCAACCATCTGTGCTTATTGTTTGGAATTAACCTACGCCAGTTTACAGTGTTAAGAGCGTTGTGCATGCCGTGCTGGTCGACGTTTTCAGCTAGGTATTCCAACTTGAGCTCTTTACGCCATTGCTCAGGAACGCGGTGATAAAGCAGCGACTTGCGCCGATCGTTTTCCCTCCGGATGGCAACCGTAATTCCGACACCTACCTGTATTCCAAAGACGTTATGCGTCGTGCCCGCGATCTTACGATTCCGGCGAACGTCACCATGCAAATCAAAGTGATAGATGAGATTGAAATCTTGCATTAAGTGCTTACGCATTCCGTCAAAGGCGTACTGATCAACAAAGCTGTTGTTGCTGATGTAGCAGACGATGCCAGGTCGATCTTCCAGACGATCTATTGCCCACCGAAAAAACCTCACGTATGCGTCGTAAAGTTGTGTCCTCAATGTAGCAGCCGAATCTTTGACGTATGTATCTCTAATGCGCTTGTCAATAACGTCGTATTTGCGATTCTTGTTGTTGTCATTCTCGTCAAGTTGGCCCACGTTGTAAGGCGGGTTGCCGATGATGACGTTGATGTCGGCCGCTTTCTGGCGTTCGACGCGTTCGGTGTTGGCTTCGGTGAGAAAGGTCATTTGGCGCTCGCGGGCGAGATCGAGGGTGTCGACGAAGCAGAGTCCCTCGAAGGGGGCGGCGCGGCCCGTAAGCTCGTAGTATTCGCGCTCGATATTGAGGGAAGCGATGTAATAGGGCATGAGCATGACTTCGTTGGCGAAGAGACGCTCGCGGTAGAAATCCTCGAACTCCCGCAGGTTGCGTTGGTGGGCGCGGCGCAGGAGGTTGACGACGAAGTTGCCGGTGCCGGTGGCGGGGTCGATGATGACGACGCCTTCATCGCCGAGCTTCTTTCCGAACTCGGTTTCCAGCACTTCTTCGACGGCGGCGCACATGAAGTCGACGATCTCCTGGGGCGTGTAGACGATGCCGTGGGTGTCGGCGACTTTGACGCTGTAGCCCTGGAAGAACTTCTCGTAGACGGAATTGATGAAGGTTTGCTTGTCGCTGAAATCGAGGTCTTCGGCGGCGTCTTCGATGGCTTGGTGAAAGCGGTGCAAGCTGCCGTAGAAATCCGAGCGGCTGAAATAAGAACTGGTGAGGGCGCGTATGACTTCTTCGATCTTGGCGGCGATGACGTTGGTTTGGGTGAAGTGGGCGACATCAAAGACGCGGCGGATGATGCGCTCGGTCATCAGGTGCTGGATGAGCATTTCGTCGACGGCTTCAATGCTGATATTGGGATTGAGCGAGCGGCGGCAGAGTTCCATGAATTCGTCGAACTGGCGCTGGAATTCGGGGTTGTCCTGGTGGGCGGCGTCGATCTTGGCTTTGAGCTGGGTTGCGATATCGCGGATTTGCTCGCCGTAAGATTGGACGGCTTCGTTGAAATTCTGGCGGGCTTGTTCCTTGTAGTTGAAGTATTGGGTCAGCAGCGCGGCGAAATTCTTCTTCTCGCGGATGTAGGTGCGGCGGGCTTCGTAACCATCTTGATAGAGGACGGCGGTGACGGTGTCCTCGAAGATGATGTTGTCGAGGGGATAGCCGACAGCCTTCTTGTTTTCGATTTCGGCGAAGAGATTGTCGCCGCTGTCTTTGGCTTCCCAGAAGGCGAAGGGGCGTTTCCACTCGTCGACCAGCGCGCCATCGGGGCGGATGTGGCGTCTGCCCTGCCCTTGCGTGGCGTATTCGTCAATCAGGGTCAGCTTGCGGCGGCGTCCGAGACCGATCAGCAGCGTACCGAAGGCGCGGCGCATATTGCCTTCGGTCGGCTTGGCTTGGCGCGCGCGCAGTTCCTTGATGGTATCGTAGTATTTCGTCAAGTGCCGGTCGTTCGGCTGGATGGTGATGGGCGCCATTGCGCGCTTCCGTCAAGTGGATGGCAGGGAAGTATTGTAGCGCAGTTCGCAGAATCGCTACAGATCTTCCAGCTCAGGCTTCCGCCCCGGGCCAGCCGCCACCACCTTCGGATAGGCGGCAATCGCCGTGCCAATCAGGAGCAGAATGCCGCCCCACCAGACCAGATTCACCAGCGGGTTGATATAGATGCGGAAGGTGGCGCGCTCGCGGTCGCCGCTCATCAGCAGCACATAAAAGTCGTTTTCCAGCGTGCTGTGGGCGCCGGCGATTTTCATCGGCATCTGCGGATAATCATCGATTCGCGGTCGCAGCCGCGCGATCTCGCCACCATCGCGAAAGACTGTCACCGCCGCGATATTCATCATGCGCCCGTCAACCGCTTGCGCCCGCAGGAAGTCGTCAAAGCGCAGCGCATAATCCCGCACGCTTATCGCCTCGCCCCGCACCAGCGTATGCTGCACTTCGGTCTGAAATACCGTGCTCGCGATTACGCCAATGCCGATCACGGTCACGCCGAGATGTACGATATAACCGCCATAACGCCGCTGATTACGCCGGAAGAGCGCCCTGGCCGCCCGCAGCCAGCTCTCGCCCAATGAGCGCCGCCGCGCCGCCGCCCCGCGATAAATCTCAAAGAGCGCGACATAACCGGCGAAGAGCGCTACGCCGTAGCCCAATACAGCTACAGCAATTCCCGTCCCGCTTATCACAATTGCCACGATGCTCAGGACGGTCAGCGCCAGCGGCAGCTTCAGCGCTGTGCCGAGGCGGCGTAGCGATGTCGCGCCCCAAGCCGATAGCGGCGCCAGTCCCATCAGGACGTACATGGCGATGAATAGCGGTACGACATAGAACTGAAAGGTCTCCGCGCCAATGGTCACTTCTTTGCCCAGCAGCAGCTCGGATGTAATCGGCAAGCCGAAGCTGCCCCAGAATATCGCCAGGAACAGCGCGATGAAGATCACATTGTTCAGCACGAACAGCGATTCGCGGCTGAGCAGATTGGCGAATTGACGCTCATCGCGCAATTCACCGCGCCGCCAGCGCCACAGGAGCGTCGCCAGCGCAACCAAGGTCATCGCCGCCCAGAAAGCCAACATGGGAAAGCCAACCTCGCTGCGCGCGAAGCTGTGCACGCTTTCGATCACGCCGCTGCGAGTGGCGAAAGTGCCGAACATCACCGCAGAAAAAGCGGCGATCACCAGCAGCATATTCCACAGCTTCAACATGCCGCGCTTTTCTTGAATCATGACGCTGTGGATGAAGGCCGTGCCCACCAGCCAGGGCAGAAAAGCGGCGTTCTCCACCGGATCCCAACCCCAATAGCCGCCCCAGCCCAGCACATCATAAGCCCAGCGCCCGCCCAGAATCAGCCCGATGCTCAAGCAGATCCAGGCGATCAGCGACCAGCGCCGCGTCGCTTTGATCCAGCCGGTCGACAAATCGCCCGACGCCAGCGCCGACAGGGCGAAGGCGAAGGGTATCGTAAATCCCACGAAGCCCAAGTAGAGCATTGGCGGATGGATCACCATGCCGAAATGCCGCAGCAGCGGATTGAGCCCCTCGGCGCCCGCGCGCAAATTCGCCTCGGTCGGCGCGATCGCCCCGGGCGGAATCAGCGCGGTCGATACCACCTGTTCAGCCGCCGGCGCATCAGGCAGGATCCACCAGCGCTCAAATGGGTTTTCCACAATCAACGACAATCCGAGGAAGAATGCCAGCGTCGCCATCATCGTGGCGATGGCATAGGGCATCAGCCGCCGCTCGCCCCGCCAATTGAGCGCAATCGCCGCGGAGGTGAAGCAGCTCATCAGCAGGGACCACAAGAGCAGCGATCCCTTCTGCGAGCCCCAGAGCGCTGTGAAGCGATAGATCGCCGGCGTCTGCGGATCCGTCACGCTGTACACATAGGTGAGCTGATACTGCTCGGTCATCAAGGCGCCGACCAGCGAGCCGGTCGCCAAAAGGAGCGCCGGGAAGGTCAGTAGCGCGGCATTGCGTCCGCTGAGGATCAGCCCAGACCATGCCTTGCGCGCGCCAACGACGGAAGCGACAATTGCATAGAGCGCCAGCCCAAATGCCAGCGTCAGCGCCGCCAGTCCAATTTCAGCGAGCATTACTGATGTTCCGGGATGCGACTCAAGCCTTCGGGCGCGGTACTCTCTTCAAAGCGGCTCGGGCACTTCAGCAGCAGTTCCGTTCCGGCGAAGACCCCGTCGGTCCTCAAAGCGCCGGTGAGGATCGCCTGCGCCTCATGCTGCAGCAAGTCGGGGATGGCCGCGTCTTCCACGATGACGGACAAACGCGGCGCCGCTGGGTCCAGCAGCGCCTCATGCAGCGCCGTCGCCAGATCGTCATATTCGCTCGGGATATTTGCAATTTCAAAGCGGATGATCGCCTGCTCGCTGTCGTAGTCGATGCTCTCTCCATCGACCGCGCCCGATATCCGAACCGTGCGCCCCACGTAGGATCCGTCATCCAGCAACTCGCGCACGGTGATGAAATAGCGCGCGCCTTGCAGCGTGCCCGAAATCAGCAGGTACAGCACTGCCGCCAGTATCAGCAAGCCGGCGCAAACGAACTTGAGCCGCTCAGACCGCTTCTTCTTCGGATGCTTCGGCTTCTGCCAGTTGTCATTGGTCATGCTGGTCTCCGAGGCGCCGGTAGCTCAGCTGTTTTCTTCTTCGTCGCCCGTTGACTGCCCCCAGCGAATGACGAAGACGCCGATGATGCCGGCGATGCCCAGAAAAAGCACCAACATCGTCATGCCTTCGGGCGAGGAAGAGGCTTCGCCCTCCTGCGCCAGCGCCGCACCGACTTGACCGAACAGGGCGCACAGAAGCGCAAAGGCTTTTGTCGCCTCAATTGCTTTCGATACTCTCATCGCGTCGTCTCCCGGCCGCGCTTTTAGAGCGCTCCCAATTTCAGAATGTCGTAAATCGTAAAGGCCGCCAGCAAGACCAGCGCCGCCGCCGCTACCACCAGATAGCGCCAGCGATGCGCATAGCCGATGGTCCAAAAGCGCCGCAAGCTGAAGAATATCGAAACCATCGCCACCAGGTTGATCAACAGCAAGATCGGCAGCGTCGCCTCCGCCGCAATCCCGATGATCGGCAGCAGGAAGGGCAGCAAGGCGTACTGCAAGATGCAGCGCGCGCCGGAGAACATCAGCGAGAGCGTCAGAGCATTCTCCGCGCCCCGCTTTACGGACGCTTCATCACCGACGGCGACAGCTGCTGCGCCGCTATTGACCAGCAGCAGCCTCGCCATCAAGTTGTCCGCCCGGCTCAGGTTCACGTCCGCAACTCTGCCTATCGCGTATAGGGGTGACCCAATGGGCCGCCCACAATCACATTCGACTAACGCATTTTATCACAGCATAGTGGGTCAAAATAGAGACCGATTCGGCGCCTGAACGGTTTCTTGACGTGGCGCAGCGCGGGTGCTAGGCTCTCAACGGCTTGCCGAGTTGCGCGGGGAGATCAATGAGACACCTTTGGACTATGGTTACGACAGTTAACACGGTTACTCACGATGCAGGAGAACCCGAATGGCTTGACTTGCCGATGAGTGACTACGTTTTGCCCGCTTCGGCAAGCCTACATGCGCTGCCACTGGAACACAGGCTCGACCCGGCATGGCTGATTCGGTCAAAATGGATGATAGATGAAGTTGACGTTGGCGTGCCGCTTGCGCCTATAGTTGAATACAGAGACCCCTTGGGAGTAACTCTGTACAATCAAGTGCCTAACTTGAGCAGCTTTGAATACGCCGTCATTTCGCGAGAGTTTACAACTGTTCCGATAGTGCTGGATCTGTTCTGGACAAATATATGGTATACTCTGCCCGGACTCTATACGTTTATCATACGTTGGACAGGCAGCCGCGCTACCAGAGAGACCGGTCAATTCGCTTTGAACATTACTGGTTTGGGAAGTGGAGCAAGCCATGAATGACAGATTGACTCCTAAACAGCTCAGGGAGCTTGTGAATTTTCACAAGACCGCCCGCGCCAACCAGCCCCATATGAGGCCCACCGGTAGAATCATCACCGATCCGGAGGAAATCGCCAGGCTTCAGCCGACAGGCATTCTTTCTGAGTACGTTATCAGGATCGACCGCTCCAGCGCCATAGGCGACGAGCGGAAAGACGACTAGCGCTTTTCCTCATTCGTGTGGGCGCCGCGCCTTGTTGATGAGGCCGCGCTGGTCTTCCGTTACTAGCCCTCCAGCAATTGATCCTGACTATCCAAGAACGCCACCAAATCGGCCAGTTGCTGTATCGTCAATTGCCCGCCATAAAATTCCGGCATCACCTCGGTGTAGTCCGGCGTGATGTAATCCAGCGGCTGCACGATGCTCTCCACCAAGAACTGACGATGCGAATAATCGGCGAAGGGCGGCAGCTTCAGCCGAATATCGTTGATCCGCGTCCAGGTGCCGGCGGTCAAAGGCGCGATCGCTTCGTTTTCGTGGCAGCCTGAGCAGCCCAATGGCGACCCGCCCAAGGCCGGCTCCAGACCATTGTAGAGCAGTTGCCCGCGCAGCGGATCGCCGTATACCTCGTCCAGCTCGGTCAGGATTTCCTCCACATCTACCCCGACCGATTGCGCCAGGATCAAATCGTCTATCGAGACGAATTTCAGCACCTGATCGAGCATCACATTGACTTCGGCTTGGTTCGGCGCATAGCCGCAATCCAGCGCCATCGATTGATAGATTGCGCCCAGCCGAAAGAGGTTGGCCAGCGCCATGTCACGATTAACCGCGAAGTCCAACGTCAGGTAGAGCGCAAATGTTTCCTGCTGCCGCGTCAGCTCTTCGTCCGTGCAGCCGACATAAACATCCTGCGCCGCCGCCGGCATCACTGATGCAAGAAGCAACGCTATAAGAATGCACGATTTCTTCATAAAACGCTCACCTCTGAAATGAAAAAGCCCCCGCAACCGAGGGCTCCTGTTTGCAGTTTTGCACCAATCACTCCTGCGTTAACAGATAGGCGACAATATCCGCCAGTTGCTGGTCGGTCATGCGCAAGCCGAAGTTCACCGGCATCAAGCCTGAGCTGTAGCCGTCCACCACGTAGTCGCCGGGCCGCGTGATGCTCTCGATCAGGTATTGTTCAAGCGTGTATCCAGCGAATTGCGGCAGCGTCAGCCGCTCGTTCCGAATGCGCGTCGCCGTCCCAATCGTGTCCGGCGCCGACGCGCCATCACGGTGGCAGTCGGTACAGCCGAATTCCTGGTCGTAGAGCATCTCGCCACTTACGGCGCTGCCCACAACTGCCTCGAGCTCCCAACGTAGCAGGATGCCCGCCACATTGTCGCCGGCCGGCGGCGGTGGCGGTTCGCTCGGCAAGGACCCATCGGCAAGCGGCTTGCCATACTGCGCCACCGCGATGAAATCCTCAGTCGTCCAGTTTTCGCCCTTGTCCCAGTTGAGGATGTAAGCGGCCAAATCCTCGATCTGATCCTGCCGCAAGGGTCCACCCGCCGTCTGCGACCAAGCCGCCATGCCGGTGCTGTTGGGGTAAACGCGCGCGCTGCCGGGCCGCCCGTGAATCAGGGTCGTGACGACATAGCCATGCAGATCGCCCGCCCAGCCCACCTGCGCCAGCCGCGTGCCATTGTTGTTGAAGAAGACCTCAACCTCGTTATCGCCCGTTTGCTCGATATCGACTACCGTATCCCAAAGCGGGAACAAGCCGTTTTCCACCGCGGTTTCCAATGTCTCGAGGATGGTGATGCGCTCGGTGACCGCGGCGTTAATCGCTATGTTCTGTTCCTCGACTTGCGCTTCCAGCCCAGCGATCTCAGCCAGAATCGCATTCTGCCGATCTTCCGTCGGCGGATTCTGCGCATCGGTCAATTCAGCCAGCAAGCGATCGATCTCCTTGTTCAGCCGCACCAATGCCCGATTGGCATTCGTGATCGCCGCCGTCTGCAATCCAACCGGGTCGAATCCGAAGAGATGCGGGTTATTCAGGCCGGGCGCGCGGTCGCCAGCGCCATATCCCTCTTCACCATGGCACTCGGAACACAGCGAAGCGTACAACTCAGCCCCGCGCTCAATCGAGCGGCCGGTATGCTGGCGCACGAAGGATTGCATCCGCGCTTCTTCGTTGATCGCCACCCAGCCAACCAGGATCATCATGCCGACAAACATCGTGATGCCCGCGAGGATGCGACCTTCGATTGACCTGATGAAGAGAATGTTCATTGACTTATCCTGTGTCCGCTTCGCTCAGTCTCGCGCCTAATCGAAATAAGCCGACGCTTGATGGATGAAGAGATGGTCGCTGTAGATGCGCCGTACCGGAATCCTATTGCCCTCGGCATCAACCTGGTCGGAGTAAACCAGAATCGGATCCCCGTTGTCATCCAACTGCACTTCGCCGCCTTGGATCAGAACGCTGTCCCAGCTCACGACCCAATCCAGTCGCTTCAAGCCGGCTTGATTGTCGGTGATCACCAGGGCGCCCCAGACGTTGGGCAGCTCATTCGGCTCCGCCTCCAGATGATGGGCGAAGGCTTCCAAGACCCGCTGCAGCGTCGGCGCCTCGGCCGCGGGGATCGCTCGGAAGCGCAGCGGCAGTTGATTCGCGCCCACATGCTGATCTTTCAATTCTTGTATCATCTGCTCGAATTGCCCATTGGCAAGCACTTCGGCATTGATCTCGGCGATGATGTCATTGGCCGACATGTCATCATGATGATGAATTTGCGCAGTCGAATAAGCGCCGACAATCATCTGATCAAAGGGGATGGTCCGCCCGACGCCGACCTTGCTATGCGCCGGCTCGAAGGTCAGCTCATGCACAATTTCGGTCTCAGCCGATGTCTGCACCGCGAATTTCGCCAAGCCCATATAACTCAGTATGGTCGTCACTGATATCAGCAGGCTGGCGATTGTCAGCATGAAGCGGCGATGGGCATAACGCCGGCTCGGCGTCACATCGAGATAAGGCAGCAGCGCCAAGCCGCCCAGCGCAATTGTCGGGAAAGCCACGCCCCAGAAGAACTTGTCGCCCAGCTTCAGCGCGCCCTGAATCCACAAGAAATACCAAGGCGCCGTCGTGCCCAGCGGCGTCACCTGCGGATCGGCGTGATTCTCCAGCGGCGCATGATAGAACCAGATGCATAGCACCGTGATAATGAATGTGGTCGCCCCCAGCCACATCATCTCGTAAGTCAGCATGTCGGGGATGAAATAAACCCGCTTGTCCAGCGGCACGCGCTTGGCGGTGTCCTCGCCGATATTCTCCTTCTGCGGCGGCAGGCTGTGCCCGTGAATCACCACTTTGTAATAATGCACGCCGAAGAAGACGAAGAGCAGGGCGGGCAGCGCCAAGACATGCAGCAGATAAAAGCGCAGCAAGCCATTCGCGCCCAGCTCCGGCGCGCCGCGCAGCAGCAAATTGACCTGATCGCCAACCACCGGCGTCGCTTCCGCCATCGACGCGCCAATCGTCACCGCCCACAGCGACAGCTGATCCCAAGGCAGCAAGTAACCGGAGAAACTCAAGAAGCCCGTAATCACTAGCAATAACAGACCGGTGAACCAGGTGAATTGGCGCGGTTTCTTATACGAACCGGTAATCCACGTTCGCATCATGTGCATCGCCACCACCGCCACCATGAATTCGGCGCCCAGGCGGTGCATATCGCGCATCAACTGACCCAGCGGCACATTGCTCAATATCGTCAGCATATCGCCGTAAGCGATCTCCGGCGATGGCGTATACCAGAGCATCAACAAAATGCCAGTGATCGTCTCGAACCAGACGAAGTATGACGACAGCCAGCCCAGCCGGAAACTCGGATACATGCCCGTCACATCGCGATTGAAATACGACGGGCGCATGTGCAGCCAAAAGCCATCGGCATGCGGCGTCAAGCGCGGATTGGGCCGCCGGCTCGCCGTTTCGCCGCGGAAAGCCTCGCGCAGATCCTGAACATTCAAGCCCGCGGTCAGGCGCTCGACCGAATCGTCGATGCCTTCAAAGACCGCTTTCTTGAAGCCTTTTTCCTTGACGTCATCGAGGAAGGACGGGAAGGGGAGGATGGTCATGGAAACTCCTCGTCGCTAAGCCAGCGGCGCTACGGGTGCAGATCGCCGATGATGCGCGCGCCCGTGTCAATCTGTATGCTCGTGATCGTCCGCTCGGGATCCAGCGGAATCGGTCCGCCATCGGGCGGCGTCTCGGCCGTGCTGCCATCGGCATAAGTCACCGACGTGATGAAGGTGTCCAGGTTGCGCGGCGCCGGTCCTTCAATCCATACCCCGCTCAATTGGAACTTCGAGCCATGGCAAGGGCACTCGAAGCGACCATTCGTCGGCACCCACTTGGGCAGGCAGCCCAGATGCGTGCAGACGCCATAGAGCGCCCGCAAGCCCTCTGGCGTGCGCGTCACATGGAAGCGCCCGGCCGGCACCGATGTCGGCGCTGAGCCAACGCCCGGCAGTTCCTCGGGATTGAAGGCGAAGGCGCCGCCGAATTCGCCCTCTTTGAAGCGCGGGAAGGCGAACCAGATCAGCCCGGCGGATGTCTGGCCCAGCAGCAGGGCAATGGACGCGCCCCAAATATAATAGAGGAATTCGCGCCGGCTGGGCGCGGCCACCTGGACGCTCGGCCTGGCCGCCGCCCGGGCGACTGGCGCGCTCATCGCCGTTGGATTTTGTGTCGCTTCCGCTGTTGCCATAAGCTTTGGATGTCCTTCCACTTCAAGAGGACTTCAAGCGTCATTTCGCCAGCAATGATTGTTGAGTAAATCGCAAGATAAGCCGATAGTTAAATATATCACAATCGAAGCGGGAGATACAAGTGAAATGTTTTGGGGATGATACTTCAACTGTATTCTCCATATAACTGATGTTTCTGATCTTGTTGCGTTCTTTTCGCCATTGAATACAATTGTACCGAAGCTAGTGTACTTCATATTATGATTGCTGCTTTTGTTCGGCATGTACAAAAGCCAAATTTAACTAAGGAAATTCGACTATGAGTTCATCCACTAATCCGCGTGAAGCGCACACTCGAAGCCAGATACATACGAGGCTGGCAAATCTTGGATGGGTCATTGATGAGCTGGATCCCGACTGCAACGTTTTTCAAGAGCGGGCTAAGACCAACTTCCAGAACCAGCTGTTCGAGGGCAAACGGCCGGACTATGTTTTGTACGAGTCGGGCACGGATATTCCACTGGCGGTAATCGAGGCCAAGAAACCGGGGGGAGACCTGGATCGTGCGATGGAACAAGCAATAGAAAGATATGCTAAGCCATTGCAAGCGCCGCTTGCTTTCGCATTTAATGACACATTTGTGATAAGCAAGCATGTTTTGCAGAACCGGCCGCTTAAAATCAATGGCGAAGAGTTACAGGATTTCATTGACCAGCTTACTGCCATCCGGTTTATGAATGAGGGTTCAGAGATTCTATCTTCTCCGAGAGGATTAACGGTTTCACGTTCCGAGCTGATCGACATATTCAAGGACATAAACAAGAGGTTACGTAAAGATGGTTTGAGAGAGGGTTATGAGCGCTTTTCTGCCGTAGCAGAGGTACTTTTCCTTAAGCTGGTAGATGAATCTGAGCTATTGCGCGAACACAAAGGGGATCAGCGGCAGTTTGATGAATCTTTTCTCTGGAGTAATTTCACGCAAAAGTTCCACAACGATGACGCGGCCCTCTACAGATTTGTCGCAGATTCGGTATGGCGGAACTTGCAAAATCGTTTCGGAGACATCTTCAACGCACCATTCTCTATCAAAAAAGGAACGACTCTCAGGGCACTCATAGACTTGGTAGATCCAATAAATCTGACCGCCATGGACTCTGATGTTAAAGGAGACGCATTTGAGTTCTTTCTTAAAACGGTTACCAACGGCAACAAAGACTTAGGCGAGTATTTTACGCCCAGGCACGTAGTTCGCACTGTAGTAAACATCGTCAAACCCAAACACGGCGACGTCCTTTATGATCCGTTTTGTGGAACCGGTGGTTTCCTTCTTGAGGCTTTCAAGTATCTGTCGCTTCGATCTAACGCAAAGAACGCTGAAACGATGAATTGGATCAGAACTAAGGCACTACATGGACGAGAGATTACGTCTACGGCGCGAATTACGCGGATGAATATGATTTTGTTCGGCGACGGTCATACCAATATCACACAGATGGACAGCCTGGAGAATCCCATAAGAGACAAATACGATATTGTTGTATCAAATATACCTTACTCACAGAAAACCGATTCCGGGTCTCTTTATCCTATTCCTACCGATAACGGTGACGCCATTTGCATGCAGCACATTTGGCTGTCCCTGAAAGATGGTGGACGGGCGGCCGTAATTGTGCCGGAGACTTTCTTATACAGCGGTGGAGTTATAGGAAAAACCCGTGAACTAATTGTTAAATCTGCGTCTAAACTATCAGTATTCTCGTTACCGAGAGGTGTGTTTATGCCGTATACGCCTACCAAAACGAATATACTGTACTTTGAAAAAGGCGATAAGCAGTTTTCGAATTCATTCTTCTTTGTAATCCACAATGACGGCTTTGAGCTCAATACTAAGAGGAAACCCATCGACGGTGAAAGCGACATTAAGAGACTCTTATCTGAGCTCGATGCTCCCACGGCCATTGACGGCCAAGCAATAATTGTCGATCGAGACACGATCAAATCTGCTAAAGCATGGAATCTACGTCCCTTCCTCTACATGGAAGATGTTCCCAGGATCTCAGGCTGCAGCCTGACGCTTGACGACACAATTCTTGATGAAATTACTCTTAAAATTGACCCCGGCGATTGCCCCGACAAAGATTGGGATTTGATTACAGTATCCCAAAATGGAATTTTCCTAGGGGATCGGTTCAAGGGAAGCGAAGCGACGCAAAAGTACAAACAAGTGAAGGCGGGAGATATTGTTTACAATCCGTATCGCGTAAATATTGGCAGTATAGGTGTAGTTCCCAATTGCTTTGATGGTGCTTTGACCAGCCCGGCCTACGTGGTCGCTAGAGTAAAGAATCCCGCATTTTCACCTGAATATATTGTGTCTGTGTTAAAGCACCCTAGATACTTGCGAGTAATAATGAACTATTCATTGTCATCGGCTCGGGCTAGCTTGCCATTTGATGAGTTGACACGAATTGTAATCCCTGCTCCAACACAAGACGACGTCCCAAGGCTTCAGGAACTTCAAAGAGAAATTCGTGCCTACGCTGACAAAGTGAACGAACTCTCCGGTAAGATATACAGTCTCGCGGAATCTAAGCTCGAACACTAGGTTTCCCTCTCGCATTGCGCCTTCAAAATGAAACAAGCTGGCCTACGGCGCATAATGCACGATTGCAATCATCAAGCGCTCAGTCCACCATCGTCGAAGGCTCATCCCTTCGCGCATTGTTGAAGAGCGTACGCGTTCGACGCCCTCGGTGGTGAAAAACCAGCCACCAATCTCGCCCAAATCGAAAAAGCCCCCTCCCTGATGCTTCGGGGAGGGGGTTTGGGGGTGGGGTTGGCATACCCAACCCCCGCTCAATACGACTTCGCCACTATCCCATTCGCCTCCTGCAACTCCCGAATATAGCGAATGACCAGCGTCACCTCGTCGTACGAAACCTCCGACTGCGCCGGCATGTCCCCGTAAGGCCAGTGATGCGCCCGCACTCCGTTCGCCGCCGCCAGATAAAAAGCTTGATCCGAGTGATGCCCCGGATTATAAATGTCATGAATCAGCGGCGGACCCAGGTTCGTCCCCGCCGCGTTCGGTCCATGACACTCGGCGCAATTGGCGTTGAAGACCGCTTCGCCTTCGACTGCCACTTCCGAGAGCGCCGCCGGCGTCACCCGCACCGTGACACCCGGGTCCTCTTCCGCGGTCCAGGACAGGATCGCCAGCGCCGAAACCGCGCCGAATACAATCCAGGCGACGACCGCCAGCAGGAACATCCGCTGACGTTTCTTCATCGCGCGCAGCCGGCTTTGTTTCTTCATTTGCTTTTCCTCGTTCAGCGCTCTTGATGGATAGGCATTGGGTAGCAGCCAATCCGCCCCCAAACGGATTCTATCCACAATATAGCCATATCGGGCAGCGAATGTATTACAGAATAGTTTTTTCTCTGCGCTGGCGGTCGGTGTCGGCGGTCAGTGTCTACGCGACCTACGCGACCCTCTGCGTTCTCTGTGTTGAAAAGTGCGACCATCTACTCACCCCTACCGCCCCAATCCCCGCTATCCTGATCCTACATGCACATTAACAACCAAATCGCGCTCCCCGCCAAACCGCCAAACCGCCGAAAAAACTTTCGCCCCGTCGGCGGCAGAACGGCAACCCTTTCCGCACCGACCAAGCGTCCCCCCATTGCGATCGGTGGACTGCGGGGGGTAGAATCACGCCATGACCACCCGCATCATCCAGCACGAGCCCGTCACCTGGACTGACATCGCACACCCCAGCGCCGAAGACGTCGCCGCCCTGCGCGAGCGCTTCCCCGGCTTCCACCCCCTGAACCTGGAAGACATCCGCTCGTCCATTGAGCGCCCCAAGCTCGACCAGGACGACGACTACCTCTTCCTGGTGATGCACTTCCCGCTCTGGGACGCCTGCGCCGAAATCTCCCGCGCCAGCGAGGTCAACATTTTCGTCGTCCGCCGCCATATCGTCACGGTGCACAACGGCACGCTGAAACCGCTGGTTGCCGCCTTCGAGCGCTGCCAAGCCGATGAAGCCGAGCGCGACAGCTTGCTCGGGCGCGGGGTCAATCACGCCGTCTACACGCTCATCGACCGGCTTGTTGACTACATCTTCCCCATTCTTAACCGCGTTGACCGCCGCGTGCACGCCATCGAAGACGATCTCTTCGCCTCCAACGCCAAGGGCGTCATCCAGGAAATCGCGCTAGTCCGCCGCGATATCATCTCCCTCCGCCGCATCATCCGTCAGCAAATCCCCATCATCCAGCAGCTCGAATCGGTCGAGCATCCAATCTTACTAGAGCACATGGAGGAGTACTTCGGCGATATCGCCGACCATCTGCTGAAACTGCGCGACATCGCCGACGAGAACTTCGAAATCATCAACAGCTTCGCCGATACCGCTGACACGCTGGCCAGCTATCGCATCAACGAGGTCATGCGCATCCTCACCGTCATCTCGGTCATCATGCTGCCGCTGACACTCGTCTCCAGCATCTACGGCATGAACATCGTGCTCCCCTTCGCCGATGACCCGCACGCCTTTGCCATCACTGCCGGCATCATGATCTTCATCGTCGTCTTGATGCTCGCCTTTTTCCGCAAGCGCCACTGGCTGTGACGCCTGCCATGCTCCCGCCCGCCGCCTACATCAATGAGGGACGCGCCCTCGGCGAAGCCGTCAAGCGCCTGTCGCGCGAAGAACGCATCGCCGTCGACACCGAGTCCAACAGTCTGCACGCTTATCGCGGCGTCACCTGCCTCATCCAGCTTTCGACCGGGGGCGAAGACCTGCTGATTGACCCGCTCGCCATTGCCGATGTCAGTTCGCTAGGCGCCGTGCTCGCCGACAAGCGCATCGAGAAAGTCTTCCACGCCGCCGAGTACGATTTGATCTGCCTCAAGCGCGACTTCGACTTTGACGTGCGTAACATCTTCGACACGATGGCGGCCGCCCGCGTCTGCGGCATCCAGCGCATTGGTTTGGGCAATATGCTGGAAGATCTGCTCGGCGTCCGCCACAGCAAGAAGCACCAGAAGTACGATTGGGCGCGGCGCCCCCTACCTCAGAGCGTCCGGCGCTATGCCCAGGTAGATACGCATTATCTGCTGGCCCTGCGCGATGCCCTGTACGAGCGGTTGCGCTCCCTTGGCCGGCTTGAGGAAGCGCGCGAGTATATCGCCGATGTGACCCACTTCGAAGTGAAATCGGAGGAATTCGACCCCGATGGCTTCTGGTCGCTGGCGCGCCCGAATTCGCTCAACCCGCAGGCCACTGCTGTCCTGCGCGAACTCTATATACTGCGCGACGAACTGGCGAAGTCCCTCGATCATCCTCCACAGCGGCTGATCCCCAACAAGGCGCTGCTGCAAATCGTCAAGCGGCGTCCGCGCTCGGTCAATCAGCTCTACGATATCAAGGGGCTGCCGGCCTGGCTGATCCGCCAGAGCGGCGACGAGATCATTGAAGCGCTGCGGCATGGTCTGTCCAGCCGGCTGCCGATCAAGCGCCCGCATCAAGAGGCGATCCCGCCGGCGATCTCCGAACGTTATGCCGCGCTCCACAGCTGGCGCCGCGAGACGGCGAGCGCGCGCGGCGTCGAGTCCGATGTGATCATCAGCCGACAAGCTCTCTGGGAGATCGCCCGCCGCAATCCGGCGTCGGCTGAAGACTTGGGCGATATCTGCGGCTTGGGTCCCTGGCGCCGCGCGACATACGGCGCTGATCTCGTCGCTGTCGTGAAGCGTTACGGCTAGCGCTCATGCCTCGCCACGCCCGCCTGCCGCTCTGGGATGACAAGTCGCCCGAACAGAAGATAGAGACGCTGCGCGATCAAATGCTTGAACTCTATCGCCACCAAATGGGCGGCGCGCTGGCGGAGATTGTCGCCCAACTCGACGCGCATCAGCCAGCCGACGCGAAAGAAGCGCGCGACATGCAGCGCATCAAGGCGCTGATCGCCACGCATCCCAATATCATGAGTATGCATTGCGAAATCGGGCATATCACCGCTTCCGCCGCGATTGCGCATCCGGCTTCCGGGCGGACGCTTCTCCACTGGCACAAACGCCTGAATCGCTGGCTGCAGGTCGGCGGGCATGTCGACTTTGAAACCGACATCGCCCTGGCGGCTCTGCGCGAAGCGCGCGAAGAAACCGGCTTGCCCGATCTAGCGCATTTTCCTTCGGGCGCCGCGCCCAAGCCGATTGACTACGATGTGCATACCATCCCAGAAGTCGACGATTTTCCCGCGCACTTGCATTTGGATTTCCGCTACGCGTTGGTGACGAACAAGCCTGATGCGCTGGCGCCGGCTAGCGGCGAGTCGACGCGCTTCCGCTGGCTGAGCTTCGCCGAGGCGCTGTCCAGGAGTGATGCCATCGATGACTCGCTGCGCCGACTCTTGAGAAAAGCCGCTTCGCTATTCGGATTCGAGATCGATCGATGACTGATAAATCGCGAACTTTCGCCAACCATCGGCAAGATGGCCGATTGACACTGTATCGATATTGACAAAACTGCCAAAGTAGCTACACTAAGTGCCAAGAAGCGAACGCTATGGGTCGATTCCACCTGCGCCAGTCTTTACGGATGCGTCTGGAATCTAGCGAGGCGCTTCTTTTTTTGTCTCGCGCGCGGCAGATTCTCTTCGCTGGCGACTTGCGGCTGTGCTACACTACGGGCAATGACCGAACCGAAAGCAGTTAACCGATGTCGACCGACCGCAGCGAGCAACTCCGCGCCATTAGAGACGCCATTGTCAATCTCAAGGAGTCGCCGCTTTACGAATATCGCAGGAACAACAATTATTTCCCGGTGATCGGGCAGGGCGATCATTACGCCGATATCATGTTCATTGGCGAGGCGCCGGGCAAAAACGAAGCGGAAACGGGCCGTCCTTTCTGCGGGGCATCCGGGCGCGTCCTGGACGAGCTTCTTGCGTCGATCGATCTCAACCGTGAAGACGTCTACGTCACCAACATTCTGAAGGATCGGCCGCCGAATAATCGCGACCCGCTCAAAAGCGAAATTGAGCTGTATGCGCCCTTCCTTGAGCAGCAAATCGAAATCATCCAGCCGAAAGTCATCGCCACCCTCGGCCGCTTTTCGATGGAGTTCATCCTGCGCCGCTTCGGCGCCTACCAACCGAATCAGAAAATCAGCCAATTGCACGGCACAGTCATTAAGGTGCGCACCGGTTACGGCCGGGCATCGGTCGTGCCGCTCTTTCATCCAGCCGCCGCGCTTTACAATGCTAATCAACGCGAGACGCTAGAGAAAGATTTTCAAGTTCTGAAGAAGTTTGACGCCCCGGCGCAACCCGGTCCAATGCGGTTGCTCTAGCGTGGAAAGGCAGGAGGCGTTTCGCCATGGTCCTGGAAAAACAGTTCATAAGCGCAGAACAATTCCTCGAAATAGTCGAGCAGCCGGATTTCGACAACCGCAAAGTTGAACTCGTGGAAGGAGACATCGTTGACATGCCCTTGCCTAATCCGATTCACGCGGCCATTCTCGCCACGTTGTCAACAAAGTTGAATCTCTTCGTGACCGAAAGCGAATTAGGCCGCGTATTGGTTGGCGACGCGCCATTTGTTCTCGGGCGGAGCGCGGAAGGCAAGGACACGTTACGCGGCTTGGACATTGCATACATTTCTGCGGAACGCTTGCCGGGAAACTTGCCGCCAAGCCCATTGCATGTGGCGCCCGACCTTGCTGTCGAGATTATCTCTCCAAGCAATAAGGCGGAGGATATTGAAAAGAAAATCGAGCAATTGCTCGATGCTGGAACGACTTTGATTTGGATTGTGTACCCCGATTTGCAGCGCGTCAAAGTACTAACGAATGAACGTACTTTCAAACTCAAAGAACGCGACGTTCTTACAGGCGGGGACGTTTTGCCGGGCTTTGAAATACGCGTTGCCGACATTTTCCCCTCTTGATTGGGGCGCCTTTTCCGAATAGCCGCTCCACCACATTTATCATATATGGACGAAGTCGATTCCCTCGTTCAGATCCTGTGGGATTACCTGCTGGTCGGCCATTCCCCCCGCCAAGCCGACTGCATCTTCGTCCTTTGCAGCCACGATGTTCGCGTCGCCGATTACGCCATTGATCTTTATCAGATGGACTACGCGCCAGTCCTGCTATTCTCGGGCGGCGTGGTGCAGCGCGATGCGGCGCTGGGCGTTTTCTGGGATACGACAGAAGCCGAATACTTCGCGCGTCGCGCCATCGTGCGCGGTGTAGCGCCCGACCAAATCTTTATCGAAAACCGCTCTACCAATACAGGCGAGAACTTCCGCTATACGCGAATGCTGCTTGAAGAACGCGGATTGGACTTCCAGTCCTTCATTTTGGCGCAGAAACCCTACATGGAGCGGCGTGTCTTGGCCACCGCGCAAATGCAATGGCGTGACAAAGAATATGTAGTGACATCGCCGCCGATCAGCTGCGCCGATTATCTGCGCGGCCACCTCCCGCGTGATGCCGTGATTCAGCATATCGTTGGCGATTTTCAGCGCGTCAAAGTCTACGGCGAGAATGGTTTTCAAGCGCCGCAAGTGATTCCGGCGGCGGTGTGGGAGGCATTTGAGCGGCTGGTCGCGCTGGGCTACGACGAGCGGCTGGTCAGGTAACGGGCGTCTTCGCCTCTTGGTCGAGATCCAGCAACAGCGCCGCATGGTCGCTCAAATCTCCGGAATCTGCCTTCTTGCCCCAAGCGTAGAAACACGACCGCACAAGCGGCTGAAGTTTCGCATTGGCAAAAACCTGGTCGAGCCTAAAGCCATTTCGACGCGGTGAAAACCATGTCGGCGCGTCAACATCCGGCTGCAGAACGCGGAACGGGTCGCGCCAGCCTATCGTATCCAAAGGACTCATCACTTTCTCCATGTACCCTTCCGAGAATTCTGTCTCTTCGTCCAAACCTGTCATCCCGGTATTCATATCGCCGACAATGAGGGCGGCGCCTGATTTCTGGTTGCTGGCAATATTCAGTATTGCCTCGTAATATTCCCACCGGCCCATTGACCAGCCAAACGGCACATGAACGGCAAGTATATGGATGGGAGGCGCAGTATCCACGCGGGCGAGCGACCAGTACAAATTTGCATAGGGCACGTCTGGCAGCGGTTGAGCAACCTGATTCAACTTGAAGCGACTCGCAAGAAAGACGGCATTCCAACTGGGCTCGTCTTCATTGACTGCCGATAGCTGATGTTCGTATCCGGCATCGGCCAGGCGCTGCGCGATCGATTGGCTGGGCGCGGTCCCGCGAAACTCGGCGAGCGCGACGAGGTCCGGATTCCATTCGAGAATCTGCTCGGCGATTCCTTCTGCTCGGCTGCCGCCGCCGTGCTGGATGTTCCAGAATACAATTCGACATGGCTGGTCGTTTGACATGGTCACCTCAAGGGATGTTCATGACTCGGCGCCGGCACATCGTCGGGGATCGGACATTTATAGGGGCTCCGCTCTATTACGGCGCGAAACTCTGCCTGCGCCCGCTCGAGGATTTCGGGAGACAGGATCAGCTGTGCCGCCGCCAGAGCCATCACTTTGGCCGCGTACATCATGCCCTTATGTCCGATGGACGTGCGCCCGGTGGCGACGACGCCCCAGGAATGGGCGGCCGCCCGGCTGGCCCAGGTCGCCGTTTGCAGCATGCTGCAAGGCGCGTACCAACTCATATCACCCATATCCGACGAGCCAGGCGATACAAAATCCTTGTCGCAGCTGGGAAAGACATCGCCAATCAGCGCTCGCTCGGCCGTCTGCGGATCGACGCCGTAGCGATTGACCAGCGTCTTGACATTGGCGTCGCCGAAGCGCTGGTTGATGGCGGCGGCGTAGGCTTGCTCTTCAGCGCTGAAGTCGATGCCGCCCAGCTCGCGCATGACATCGTATTGCAGGTCGGCCAACACTTCATTGGAGAGCACGCGCGTCGAGCCGGATTTGTAGACGATTTCGACCTGGGTATCGGTCATCATTGCCGCGCCCTTGGCGATACGGATGACGCGCCGGCTGACGTCTTCCAGCGTGTCCGGCTCGATGGCGCGGACGTAATAATAGCTTTCGGCGTAATCCGGCACCACGTTTGGCGCCAAGCCACCGCTGAGAATCGAGTAGTGCAGGCGCACATCATCGGTGACGTGTTCGCGCAGATAATTGACCCCGATATTCATCAGCTCCAGCGCGTCCAGCGCCGAGCGACCCGAATGTGGATCGGCGGCGGCGTGGGCGGTCTGGCCGTGGAAGCGGAAGTAGTAACGATTGACGCTGAGCAGGCTGCCCTTCATCGCCGAGTTGATATACCAGGGATGCCAGTTGAAGGTCGCGTCCAGATCGTCAAAGGCGCCGGCCCGCCCCATGAATACTTTGCCGCTGCCGCCTTCTTCCGCCGGGCAGCCATAGTAACGCACGGTGCCTGAATGCCCCGAACTACCCAGCCACTCCTTGAGGGCGACCGCCGCCGCCAGGCAACCGGTACCCAAGAGATTGTGCCCGCAGCCGTGCCCCGCCGCTCCGGCGGAAATGGGGTCGGGCGTGTTCTGATCTTTCTGCGACAAGCCGGGCAGGGCATCGTATTCGCCAGCGAAGGCAATCACCGGCTTTCCCGCGCCCCACTCGGCGGCGAAGGCGGTGCTCAGCCCGCCGATATCCCAAGTGACGCGGAAACCCTCGGCTTCCAGGAAGTCCGCCTGCAGTTTCGACGCCTTGAACTCCAGAAATTGCAGTTCCGGATTATCCCAGATTTCGTCTGACATCCGCGTGAAGCGCCGCTCATGCTCGTCGAGCCAATCGGCGATGTCCTGCTTTGTACGCATATTGCCCCCGTGCTGGTATGAATCGCATTGCCGGATGTTAACCTGCTTGACCAAATGAGGCTACGCTCATTCGCGAGGGCAATTGATGGCGATGATGCGAGAGAAGGCGCGAAGTTATACGCTGACGGTGGCGATCACCTGCTGGTTGGGATCCGCCGTATTCTCCGGCGGCAGCAGCTCGGCCGCGGCTTCGGGCAAAGCCAACGTCAGGCTGCGGAATCCCAGCCTATGCCCCATATCGCGGATCGCCACCAGCAGCTGCGTGCTCAGGTGCCGGGGCGACCAACAATACACATCGGCGCTGCGCTCGTTGTAAAGCTGCTGATGAAAACAGACGAGGGCTTCATGCCCCGACGCGTTGATGTAATGACGGTGTTTGCTGCGCGCGATGATCTGGGGAATGCCGCGCCAATGTTCGATCCACTCGCTCTCCCAGAGGGCGCGCGGGCTGGTCCAGCGCCCCACGGCCAGCGCCCAGTCGTCGATTTGGCTTGCCTCCGTCTTGGTGTATTCCTGACTCTTGTAAAAGCTCTGGCCGATCTGCGCATTGATGGAGTAGCGCGTCAGACGAAAGGCTTCGCTGGCGCCGAAATACCGGCGAAAATAGGTCGCCAGGTCATTGTCGTAATCCGGATGCGCGACCGACAGGCGCCCGGGCGCCCGCGCATTGCTCAGAATCGTATCCGCCAAATTGTGATGGTCGTCATCGGAACAGCGCTCGTCCACCAATAATTCAGCCAGGTGCAGATGCGATCCCATCGGCGTCAATTCGCGATTGAGAAAGGCTTCGGCATACGCGAGCACGCGACCGTCATCGACCATCACGAAGGCCAAGCCATTGCCGCTAAGCACATGGCTGAGCCAGATTGAACCGGTCTCCAAGGACATCCAGGCGCCGCCATGCAGCCAGCGCTCGTAAATCGACAGCGCATCGTAGGGCAAATCTTCGACTTGGCCCTGCTCGTTCAGCCGCTGCCAAACGGGTACGCGCCCGCTGAAAAGCGCTACGATTTGCCGCGTGTCATCGAGTGTCGCCTGGCGTATTAACATGGGTGAGTTTCTGGCGGCCTGCTTGCATCCGCTCGCTGCCGAATCTAGTATAGTATAGCGCAGAGCGCGTTTCGGCATGGGTCGCTGCCGCCGCAACCTGCGCTGGACATTCTGGCCCACGCTTGGTGCTGCTATTCGAAATCAGGGAGACTGGCATGCTGCTGGCTCTAGACATTGGCAATACAAATGTCCACCTGGGCTTGTGGGATGGCGCCAGCTGGCGGCTTTCCTGGCGAGCGCGCACCGTCGCCGAGAAGATGATGGACGAATACGCCATTCTGATTCGCAACTTTCTCGATACGGCAGAGGTCAATCCCGATGAAATCGCCGCCCTATGCCTGAGCAGCGTCGTGCCTTCGCTAACACCGACATTTCAGGAGTTGGCGCGCCGATACTTGAGCCTCGAGCCACTTACGGTCAGCAGCCAGACAGAATTGGGCATCGCCATAGCGATTGACATGCCGGAGCAGGCCGGCGCCGATCGACTTTGCAATTCAGTCGCTTTATCGCAGCTTTACGGCGCGCCCGCAGTCTGCATCGACTTTGGCACCTCGACCAATTTCGATGTCTTGTCGGCGGATAATGCCTACATCGGCGGCGTCATAGCGCCCGGCATTCGTCTGGCCCAGGATGCCTTGGTGAGCCGCGCCGCCCAGTTGCACAAGGTTGACCTGCTGCCGCCGCCGCAACCGATCGGACGCAACACGGCGCAGGCCATGCAGTCGGGCATATTTTGGGGATATGTCGGCCTGATCGAGTCGCTGCTGAAACGCATTCTGGCACAACTAGATGAGCCGGAAACGAGAGTCGTCACGACTGGCGGTCTGGCGCCGCTGTTCAACGCCCATATCGATGGGATTGACGAATTCGCACCGGAACTCACGCTGGATGGCTTGCGGCTGATTTACGAGTTGAACCGCGGCAAATGAAAATGCCCCGCGGCGGGGCATTGCACAGGCTCCGTAGCTTGGACTTGAACCAAGAACCTAGCGGTTAACAGCCGCCCGCTCTGCCAATTGAGCTACTACGGAATAATATCCTGCTATACTATCAGCGGCAGAATTGACTGTCAAGATAAATTTGCCGCGTTGAGACGCAGCTGATTGCACGCGAGACAAAGCGATTGGGAGAGAGCACTCTGGAAATAAAGACCTTGGCGGACCGCCGCGAATTCGAAGACTTTTTTTCATTCCCCTGGCGGCATTACGCCGATGACGCCAATTGGGCGCCGCCGTTGCTTTCGATGCGCCGGCAACTGCTGGACAAAAGCAAACATCCAGCCTGGAAGTATATGGATGGCGCATACTTCGCCGCCTGGCAGAGCGGGCAAATGGTCGGCACGATCGCCGCCTTCATTAACCATGAGCACAATCGCTATCACGACGAGAATATCGGTTTCTTCGGCTTATTTGAGTCCATCGACGACGAGGCGGTCGCTCGCGGCTTGCTGGAGGCCGCGGCTGATTGGGTCCGCGCGCGCGGCGCCGCTGCCATTCGCGGTCCGGCCAATTTCACCACCAATGAAGAATGTGGCTTGCTTGTCGACAACTTCAGCCAGCCGGTGATCATGATGCCCTACAATCCGCCTTATTATGCGGCCTTGATTGAGCAGGCCGGCTTCGAGAAGGCGATGGATGTGCACTGCATCTACCAAGACCGCGAAACGATCGAAGCAACCGATTCGTTAGCGCGGCTGGAAAGGCTGGTCAAGCGCGCGTCGGAGCGCAGCGGCATCATCGTGCGCAACATGAACGCGGGAGACAAGAAGGCTGAATTCGAGCGCTTTCGCGAAATCTACAATGCCGCCTGGGAGAAGAATTGGGGCTTCATCCCGATGAACGATGAAGAACTCGAGGCGCTGGTCAAGGACCTCGGCATGTTGGTCGAGGCAGATTTGGCCTTCTTCGCCGAGATCGCTGGCGAGCCGGTCGGCTTTGCGCTGACGATTCCCAACTTCAACGAAGCGCTGCGGCGCGCCTATCCTCGGCCCGGCGTCCCGGAAATATGGACTATGGCGCAGGTTGCCTGGCACTGGAAGATTCGCCGGGCCATCCGCGGTGTGCGCATGCCCTTGATGGGCGTCAAGCAAGAGCATCGCAATAAAGGCGTCGAATTGGCGATGCTGCTTGAGGTGATGAAAGCGCTGCTGCCGTCGCGCTACGATTACCTGGATTCAGGCTGGATCCTCGAGACCAACCCGCTCATCAAGATCAGCGTCAGTCTGGGTGGCCAGATTTACAAGACGCATCGCTTTTATCAGAAATCGCTGACGACTTAGCGCTCGGCGAGTTGGCTAAGCACCTGCGCTGTCGCCTGCTCGGCGCTGGCGTCGCCGTGCAAAACATGGATTAGCGCTTCCTGCATGAGTCTCGGCGCCGTGCCGCCCTCGTTTTCGGGCAGCGGAAGGGTGGCGTTCGCCAGCAGGTCGACGAAGAATTGGCGATCGGCGCTGGGCGGCAGGCTATCATCCAACAGCGCCGGCTGCGTCGGCAAATGATAGAGCGCGCGGGCGAAATTGGCGTGGAATTCTGGCTCCATCATCCACTCCAGATAGCGCGCCGACAAGGTCTGGCGGCTCATATCCGGCGTGACCAGCACCCAAAGCCAGCCGTCGCGAATCGACCGGCCGCCGCCGATTGCAGTGGGTACCTGGCCCGCCATCAGCGTCGCGTCCTGCTGCTCGGTCATGGCGAAGTATTCGCTGGCGCGGAATACGGCCAACTGAGAGCGATCGGATCGATTGATAAACTCGGACTGATAGGCGGTCGGCGCCTGATAAGTGAGCACATCGGGCGTCACAAGCTCCCGCTGCACGAGGTCTTCGTAGAATTTGAGCACGATGCCCAGGGCTTCCTCGTTGATATTCATCACGCCATTGCTGGGCGTCAATCCACCCGCGGATAGATATTGCAGGTAAAAGGTCTGATTCAGTCCATTGGCGCGCGCCGCGGGAAACAAGAAAGCCGCCTCATTAGCCAGCACATCGACAAATGTCAATCGGTATCCAGCGGCTTGCAAAGGCTGCGAATGCACAGCCAAGAGCACATCGTAAAGATAGGGCAAGCCATAAAGCTCGGCGCCCGCCTCCAGCGAAATCTGGCCGAATTCGAGCCCGCCGTCAAGCGCGTTTATCAGCGAGGACGAAAACAAAGTCTCCATGGATTGCAGATATTGCTGTGATTGCGCCGGCGTGAAATCCCGACGGCGAATCAAGGTGACATCGGGCAGGGCGGCTGGCGCGATGTCTTTGCCAGCGCGGATCGTCGACATGATGCCGCCGACTTTGCCGACGTCCTTGATGCGGAATTCAATATCGATATTGCGGCTGCTGCTGAAGGCGGCCGTGTGCTCGCTCAGCAGTTGAAAGGCGTCGCCGGATTCATCGGAAATCAGGGGCGCGGGCAGCCAAACGCGTAATGGCGGCTGTGCTGAATCCTGGCCCAAAGTACCCTCTTGCGCTTGAATGCCTGCGCTAGCAAGTAAGCAAATGACAACAATGACTGTCGTCCATCGTTTCGGCACTACAAGCTCCTCGATTTCATTGGTCTGGTCGACATCGCAACTTCTTCATGACATTTGGTTTTCGACGCCTGGCTGTCTCCAAGATGGCGACGAGAAAGCCTCGACGACACGCTGCGCATCCTGCGCGATGGTGATCATGCCATGATAACCGTCGCCCAGAAAGGGGCTGCCTTCCATGATTGCGATGATTTCCGCCCACATCGGTCCGTAACACACGAATGGTCGGCGCGGCACGCCGCCAATGCGCATCAATTCCCAGGTTTCCGCAATCTCGTGCAGGGTGCCGATCCCGCCTGGCATCGCCAAATAGCCATCGGCATGCTCCACCATGTGCAGCAGCCGGTCGCGTAAGTCGGCGTAATTCACCGTCTTGTCCAGGTAGCGGTTCGGCTGAACATTGAATTGCAAGCCAATCTGGTCGGTGGTGATGCCAATGACGCGGCCGCCGGCCATTTTGGCGCCTTTGCTGACCGCCTCCATGACGCCGAAGTATCCGCCGTTCATCACCGCCCAGCCCGCCTGCGCAAGCGCCTGGCCAATCTTAACTGCGTCCTGGTAAACAGCGTGATTCGGTTCAACCTGTGAACTGCCGTATACGGTGATCGTCTTCACGATTTTCGTCGCGTTCGCTATCGAATCTTGTCAGCGAGTATAGCAGACATGTTTCGCTTCGCGAATCAGGTCTTGCCGTCGTCGCCGGCATGTGGGATGCGGATCATTCGGCGGACAAGGCCTCGTGATACCCCCCCAACATTTGGGGCAACAAAGAGGGACATTTGGAGTATAGTATGGTTGCGACTTGGATAGATTGAATGGGAGATACAATGTTCAACCGATATTTGAACCTGCTGTTAGCGACCAGCCTGCTGCTAATCGCCTGCGCGGGCCTTAGCGCGCAGGCCAATGATGAGGGCATAGACTATTGCGCGATTGTAGCGGAGAGCGATTGCCTCATTCTGGAAGCCAGCGAGGAAGCGATGTGGCATGTCAATTCCTTTGCCGTAACCTTTGCGGTAGCTGGCGAAACAAATTACGCCAAGACGGCGGGCGGATCCGAGCAAGAGACTCTCGACATCCACGGCAGCGCTCAAATGGCATTTGATGCAGAAGCTGCTGCTGACTGGTCCGCTATCAACCTGGATACGCCGCAAGCGGAGAGAGTGGACATCTTTGACCGCATATTGACTAGCATTGTGGGCTCGCTATCGATGACCATCATGGAGACGTCCAGCGAGGGGACCAGCGAGACTTCAATCAACGCGCTTATGGATAGCGGCGTCTATGTGGTTGATGCCGCTACTTTAGAAAGCCTTACCGGCGAACCGATGGATGGCGTCGAATGGCTCGGCGTAGACATCACCGGCGCGATGGAAACGATCATGGAAATCCCGGATATCGCGGCAAACATCGATATTACCCCCATGCCAAGCGGCGCGGACATGGAAGGAATAGAAAGTGTCGTGACGATCACTCGCCTCCCTGACGGCGTAGTCAATGGCGTCGATGTAGCTGTCTTCGACTACCAGTTTGATGTTCCGGCCTTTTTCGAACTGCCGAGCGTGAGCGAAATGATGATGCAGCTTTCGGACGAAGACGCGCTGACGTTTGCGCTGCTTACGACGATGATGTCGGACGTCTTTGACAACATGCAAATGTCGATCCGGACTTTCGTTGGGCTGGAAGACTCTTATACTCACCGCGCCATAGTCGATTTCGCGATAGCGGTGGATGGCGAAAGCATGGGGTATGCCGATTCAGGCGTGGCAAGCTCACAGTTCACCATTGACCTGGTCATTAGCGAACACAACCAGCCGGTCGAAGTCGAAATGCCCGAGGACGCGTTCATCCTGCCCTTAAGCATGTTGCTGCAGATGGGCAGCCAGTAGTTAGTATTGCAAACGGACGGGTTAAGTGTTGCCCGTCCGTTACACTGCATTCCTTTAGTCGAAGAGCGGAGAGGGTGGGATTCGAACCCACGGTACCCCGGAGGGTACAACTGTTT
>WTGC01000217.1:0-14553 GCA_011523705.1 Chloroflexota bacterium
GCTTTGATTAAGATCCGTAGGGGCGAGGCGGTGACTCGCCCACAGTATTCCATCTGCACAACAACACGCAAGGTAGTTTGCGTGGGCGGCGGCATTGTCGCGCGTGTGTCTACAACGATTGCTAGACTTTTGCAGGTTATCTTTTGAGGCAGCCATTATCATAACTTGCCATGAATCACTTAGTTATTCCAAAAGTGCGCAGAAACGCGGGTAATGCTCCGCCCAGGCGGCCGCGTTCTGCGGCTCGAAGCGGACGAGATTAGGCGCGCCGCTGAGCATGGCGCGGGCTTCGGCGACGCTCCCTAATTCGCCGATGGCGATCAGCTGGGCGATGGCGTTGCCGGTCGCAGTCGCTTCCGCCGGTCCGGCGATGACCGGGCGCCCGATGGCATTGGCTGTCATCTGGTTGAGCAGGGCGTTCCGCGAGCCGCCGCCGATGATATGCAGCAGATCCACTTCCCGCCCGGAAACCGCTATGAGCTGCTCCAGCACGTAGCGATATTTGTACGCCAAGCTGAGGTAGACGGTCGCCATCACTTCGGCGTCATTTTCCGGCGCCGGCTGCCCCGTTCGCCCGCAGTAATCGATGACGCGCGCGGGCATGTCCCCGGGCGGGAGGAAAAGCGGGTCGTCGGGCTCAATGAAAGCTTTGAATGTTGTGGCGCCTTCCACCATCGCCGTCAACTGAGCGAAGCTGTATTCGTCGCCAGCCGCCTTCCAGGTCGCCCGGCATTGATCGACCACCCAGAGCCCCATGATATTTTTCAGCAAGCGCCAGGTGCCATCGTAGCCGCCCTCATTGGTGACGTTGGCGGCGTATGCGGCGTCGCTGATAATGGGCTCGTCCAGCTCCAGCCCGAGCAGGCTCCAGGTGCCGCTGCTCAAATAGGCGGCTTTTTCTGATGTACTGGGCATGGCGACGACTGCGCTGCCAGTGTCGTGGCAGGCGGGCAGGATCACATCCATGCCTTGGTAGGCGCCGATCGTTGTGCCGGGCTGCACGATCGGGGTCAGGATGTCCGCCGGGATGCCCACCGCCGCCAATATCTCACGATCCCAATCGGCGAGCGCCGGGTTGTAAAGCTGCATGGTGGTGGCTTCGGTGAATTCGCAGGTGGCAGAGCCAGTCAGCCAATAATTGAAGAGATCGGCGATCGTCAGCATGGAGGCGGCGTGATCGAGCAGCGGGCTGCCATCGCGGATGCTCGCCGCCAGCTGATAAAGTGCGTTGAGCGGCATGAATTGAATGCCGGTACGTTCGAAGACTTCGCGGCGCGGCATGCGCTCGAAGACCCAGTCCATCGCGCCATTGGTGCGCGGATCACGGTAATGATAGGGGTTTGCCAGCAATTCGCCAGCGCTATCAAGAAGGGCGTAATCGACGCCCCAGCAATCGAGACCGATGGAAGCGGCCCCGCTAATGGCATCAACGCCCAGAGTGATTTCATGCCAGAGCCGCAGCACATCCCAATGCAAGCTCTTTGGCGTCTGCACCGGGATATTAGGAAAGCGGTGGATTTCGCTGAGATGCAGCTGCGCGCCATCAAAGGCGACATCCATGACGCGGCCCGAAGTCGCGCCCAGGTCAATGGCGATGACGTGTGCCGCGCTCATAGGCTGCCCCGCGGTTGATTCGTATTGTCGCGTGAGGATTTACATCGGGATTCAGACTTCATAGTCGCAACGTTGGCTCAATCTAATTGTGCGCCGCCGCAAAAGAATATCCGCAATTATAGACGGATAGGCGACATTTGTCATATCGGCGGCCGAATGGGTCTACCCCCCTCGGTCCCCCGGCGGTCAGTGTCTACGCGACCCATATCAATGGGGGGAAGGTTTCGCCGAGATCTGCATTCTTTGACGTATCCTCTGGCAGAATCCCCGCGTGCGTTGAATTTAGCTCCCCTCTCCGATGATTCGGGGAAGGGGCCGGGGGAGGGGTAGATCCATTGGGCGGCGCGCACAGCGCAGTACCGGACAAGCCTTACAATTTGTATGTGAGGCCGGCGACAGTTATCGAACCAAGCACTTCCGCGGAGCCTGCGCTAGGAATTCCGCTGCCGTTCAATGCGTCTGACGAACTCCGCGTTGAAGTCTTCCAGCGTGGTGATGTGGGCATCGGCCAGAGCCAGGACATCGTCGGTCAGGGGATAATCGGGGCTGGGCGCGGCCACGGCGAACATCCCGGCTGCCTTCAGCGAGCGCAAGCCATTCGCTGAATCTTCAATGCCAAGGCTTACTTCTGGCGCAACGCCGAGCTGCTTCAGCGCTTCGAGGTAGATATCGGGCGCCGGTTTGCCGCGCGGCACTTCATCGCCATAGATCATCACTTCAAAGATTTGATCGAGCCCGGTAATGCGCAGCACCGCTTTAATGATGTCGGTTGGCGAGCCGGAGGCCAAGCCCACGCGAAAATGCCGCTTCAGATGCACGACCGATTCCAGCGCGCCGGGCCGGGCTGGCATGCGCTCTTCATAATGGGCGATCACGCGCGCTTTCATCTCGGCGATAATCGCTTCAATCGGCTCGTCAAGCGCCAGCTTCTCTTGCATCACGGACGCCCAGCCGATGGTGCTGCGCCCCATCGCCAGCCGCTGAAACTCGTCGGTCCAGACTTGCCCGCGGTCGCGCGCGAACTCGACGCGGGACTTGTCCCAGTAGACTTCGCTATCGACTAGCACGCCGTCCATGTCGTAGATGACCGCTTCTATCGGCATGATACTGTCCTGTCTCTGAATCGGCGGGCGAGCCACCGGCTCGCCCCTACAGCGTTTGCATGGTGGCGGGCGACCTGATAGGTCACCCCTACATCGCTGGAATGCGGCGTCGAGGAATCCGGCGCTTAGACGGCTTGATCAGCCGGCGGATCGACGACGCCAACGGTGAGCAGAATATTGGCGTAGACGCGCTGCTCGCCGGTGGCGATCACCAGGCAGCAGTCTTCCTTCTTGGCTTCGTCGTAAAAGGTGAAGCGTTCCAGCGGCGCGAGCTCGACATCAGCGGGTAGCAGCTTGCGGAACTCGGCGTAGATGCTTGGTTCGGCGCCATCGTGACGCGCCATGACCCGTGCCGCTTCCACCGGCGTGACGCTGAGGAGGGCTTCCAGCACGTCGGTGACGCTCACGATGCCGGGCGCCAGATTGAGGTAAACGCGCTCCGCCAGCGGATTGGCGCCGGTCTCGAAGGGATAGTTGCCATCGGGGATCAGGATGGTGCTGCCGTGCCCGGCCGAGCCGAGGGCGCTCAAAATCTGCGGGTGAATCAGTTTGGCGTCGATCATCAGTTGTAGTCTTTCCTTAAGATTCCAGGATACGGATTTCGGGCGACTTGATAAGTCGCCCCTACATTTGCGACTTGGCGGGCGACGCTTTCAGCGCATTTACGAGCGAGCCGGCGGCTCGCCCCTACGAATTCTGGTTTGCGGGCGACCGGATGGTGCACGTAGGTCGCGTAGACACAGACCGCCGACACCGCGCTTCGGCAGCGGCTACAGCTTGGTGATTTGGTCGCCGACTTTGATCTCGCCGTCTTGCACGACGTGGGCGTAGACGCCGCGGCGTCGTTGGCGCGCGCCTTCTTCGGTGGCGGTCCATTTGCGCGCATGCCCCCCGAAGCGGCGGGCGAACTTGGTGCAGCCGGTATGCGGCAGCGTAGATATTTGCATGACCACCTCGCCGAGTTGGATGCGCGTGCCTGGCGGCAGGTTGTCTTGCGAGATATCGAGATCGACGAAGAGCTGGTCGCCCGCTTCGGCCCAGCGCGCTTTGTCGCCGGCGAGCAATTGCGCCACGCGCGCGTTCATCAGCGTGATTTGCGCTTCAATCTCGTCGCCATGCCGCCGGAGCCAATCGTCGCCCAGCAGACCGGCTTCAGCGGTGAAGGTGGCGCGCTGCAAGGGCTCGCGCTGATCTGGCGCCGGTCGGCGAACGATCAATTCCACTGTGCCATTGTCTTGCGGCGAGGGGTCGGTCTCCGCCCAGCGCGCCTCCAGGTTTTCGACTGTTGCTGTGGCTGCCATCGTATTCTCCGATAATTCATCACTTCGGTGATAAAGAACTATAGACGAAAACGCGCGAATTGTCTTGAGGCTTCTCGTGTGGGACGGTGAAATAGTCGGGCACATGCAATGTCGAAATTTACACTAATTTTCACCACAGCGGAAAGGAGGATACACAGAGAACACAGAGGGCTCGGCCATGATTTGCGCCGCGGCTTTCTGAGGATGTGGTAGCATAAGCGCGGCCTAATTGTTACGATACAGCTTCGCAGCGACTGTATAGGACAAGGAGTCGGCATACTGATGGCAATTGAACACAGACGTTTGGGCAAGCACGGTGTGTTGGTCAGCAACCTCTGCCTGGGCACGATGAACTTCGGCTGGCAGACCGCGAAGGAAGACGCCTTCGCCATCATGGATCGGGCGCTGGAGTTGGGCATCAACTTCTTCGATACCGCCGATGTCTACGGGCGGCAGGTCGAATACGGGTTGACGGAAGAGATCATCGGCGAGTGGTTCGCCCAAGGCGGCGGAAGGCGCGACGCCGTCGTTCTGGCGACCAAAGTATACAATCCGGTCAGCCGCAAAGAATTCTTGCCCGAGCCCAATCGGGATATCCGCAGCCTGTCCGCGTACAAGATCAGTAAGCATTGCGATGGCAGCCTCGAGCGCCTGCGGACCGACCGCATCGACATTTATCAGATGCATCATGTCGACCGCGATTGCCCCTGGGAAGAGACTTGGACGGCCTTCGGCAGCCTCGTCGGGCAGGGCAAGGTGGTTTATGTGGGCTCGAGCAATTTCGCCGGTTGGGATATCGCAACCGCCTGCCATGAAGCGGCATGGCTCCACATGCTGGGCTTGGTCAGCGAACAAAGCATCTATCATTTGGACAATCGCGCCATTGAGTTGGAGGTCATCCCCGCTTGCCGGCATTATGGCTTGGGGCTAATTCCCTGGAGTCCGCTGGCTGGTGGATTGCTGGGCGGCGCGCTGGAAAAGGTGGAGACGGGGCGGCGCAGTAATCCGAGCATGGTCGCGCGCGTCGACGCAAAGCGGAGCCAACTCGAGGCTTATGAAGAACTCTGCCGCCAAATTGGCCATCCGCCGGGCGAGGTCGCTTTGGCTTGGCTGCTGCATAATCCAGCCGTCAGCGCGCCGATAATCGGTCCGCGTACGATGGATCAGTTGGAAAGCGCCGCCCGCGCTACCGAGATCAGCCTGGATGGCGAGACGCTGGATCGGCTGGACCAGATCTTCCCTGGTCCCGGCGGGGAAGCGCCGCAGGCTTATGCCTGGTGAGCGGCGCGTTGCCGCAGATGGAATCGGGCGCAAGGGGCTTGCATTGCTCGCGTTAACTTGAATTACGAAGCCGAACTCAATATCATGTATGTACAAATCCGCAACAGAAAAGAACAGGAGCATAAGAGATGCAAAACTTGACAATTGGCTCATTGAGACGAGCAGCGCTCACGGTCGTGCTCGGACTCTTTTTCTTCGCTGGGCAGACGGCGCTGGCTAAGGATATTCACGTTCGAGGCGATTGCGACCTACGCGATGCCATCAGAGCGGCCACTTACAATACGGCAATCGGCGGTTGCGTCGCCGGCTCTGGTCCCGGGGATATCATCTACTTGTATGAGAACCTCACGCAGCGGAGGACGCTCCCCGAGATCACGACCAACATCACCTTGGACGGCCGGGGCCGCACCTTGACTTTCAAAGATCGCATCCCCTTCATTGTAAACGAGGGGAAGCTGACCCTCCAGAATATCAAAATCCGTTTTGAATCGACGCGATCGGACGACGTGCTATTCATTGACGATGGCGCCTTGACGCTGTCGAACGCCTTTTTCCATGATTGCACCGGCGGCATGGAGGTGGAGGGAGAAAGCACAATCCAACTGCTGGGACAATTCGGCGTTTGCGGTCATGCGCGCAATGTCATCTGGGAGTGGTTCGATTATGAACCGCCGCGGCCGCCGACCTGCCTGGAGTTGAGCGACGCCGTTGTCACGGCGGAACAAGGCTTGGAAAGCGGTGTTCAGTGCCGGGATGTTAATGCGGCCGGCGTTGGGAATCAGACTGTATATGACGCTGGCTTCATCGCCGCGGTCGATATTTGGGGTGACTTGGGTCCTGGTGTGGAAGTTTGCTTCCCCCAAATTGGCGCGCTAATGTTCCTGGACGCGGCGGAGGCGCCGCGCGTGGCAAGAACGCTGGCATCATACGCTGTCGGTGGAACGACCTGCGCCTCGCTGAATCGCGCTGGCATGGTTGTGCTGGTGCAGGGCCAGCCGACTACAACAACGCAGCCAGCCGTCGTCTCCGAGCCCGAGCCAGCGCCAGAGCCAGAACCAGCGCCGGAAACAGAGGCGGTGGTCAGCGAGCCGATGGTTGATGGCTGCCCAATCCACACGACGGGTCATATCAATTTCCGCGCCGAGCCGTCACTGGAGGCGGAAAGACTCGGCGTCGTCCTGCGTGGGACCACCCTTGGCGCCATTTCGCGCATCGTCGGCTGGTACCAGATCAACTTTCAGGGGCGGACCGGTTGGATCGGCGGCAAGTACGTCGACAACATCGGCAACTGCTAAGAGACTGCAAGCACAATTGGGGGCATCCGGCCAGGCGCGATTCAACGGGAATTGCGCCTAGCCCTCCCCTTGGAATGCGCGCCAAAGCAATTCCGAGATATGCATCACCGGCAGTGGGTTCCCGACCAGGGCAAGCTGCTGGCGCAATTGGGTGATGCAGCCGATATTGCCTGAAGCGACCAGGTCGGGCTCGGCGGCCAAGATGGACTCGACCTTGCGCCGTCCGAGTTCGGCCGCGATGACCGGCTGGTCGATGTTGTAGGTGCCGGCCGAACCGCAGCACATGCCTGGGTCGGTGATGCTCAAGAGGCGCAGATTGGGGATCTGCCGCAGCAGGGCGCGGGGCTGGCTTTGAATGCCTTGCGCGTGCAGCAAATGGCAGGCGTCCTGATAGACAACGCGGCGCTCGCTTTCGAAGGCGGCCGGCGCCCGCAGCCCAAGTTCCGCCAGATAGGCGCTGAAATCCATCACCCGGTCGGCGAAAGCAGCCGCGCGCTCGGCGTCTCGCTCGCCTTTGAAAAGCAGTTCGTAATCGTTGATGCCGGAGCCGCAGCCGGCCGCCGTTGTGATGATCGCGTCCATATCACTGGGAAACTGTGCGAAATTCCGCCGGGCGATGCTTTGCGCCTCCTTCTCCGCGCCGACATGCAGCAAGATGGAGCCGCAGCAGCCAGCTCCGGGCGGGTTGTGCACTTCGATGCCGTTGGCTGCCAACACTTGAGCGGCGGCGTAGTTTATCTCCGGCGCCAGCACTTGCTGCACACAGCCGGGCAGCAGCGCGACCGTCCCCCGCCTTTCGCCCTGCGCTGGCAGGACCGGCGGCAGGGGCAGCCGAGGCGGCAGTTTCTCCGGCATCAGGTTCAACATGGAAGCGAAGGCGGCCGGCAAGGCATCGCTAAGCGCCTTGCCGATCGCGCCCGATTTCGCGGCCAGCCGAAAGCGATTGGGGTAGGGCAGCGTCTCGATCGCCAATTTCCGCGCCAGCGCATCCAGCGGCGGGCGTCGCCGCGACTCTTCCTGCATGCCGCGATAGCTCACCAGCAGGTCGCCGTATTCGACGCCGGAGGGGCAGGCGGGCACGCAAGCCATGCAGCCGAGGCAGCGATCGATATAGGGCTGCGCGTCTTCGGCTGTCAGCCGCTCTTCCAGCACATTTTTCATCAAATAGATGCGGCCGCGCGGCGAATCCATCTCTTCGCCGAGCAGGCTGTAGGTGGGGCAAGCGGGCAGGCAAAAGCCGCAATGCACGCATTTTTCGATGGCGGTCGCCATCTCCGGCGCTCTCAGGTCATCGCTCTGTATCTGATGTCGCATGTTTATTCACCATGGCTTTTCGCAAATGCGGTCAGCGCTCTGACAGAAGAAGTAACCCACGGCAACAACCATGTGTAGGGGCGAGCCGGTGGCTCGCCCGCAATTGGCCTCGTCATTTGGACGCGGGCGACTCACCGCCGCGCGTAGGTCGCGTAGACACTGACCGCCTACACAGCGGGTCAGTCGCCCCTACACGTTTCGGCGTGAGTGTAACTGGGTTGACACGGGCACAGCAATCAAGAAGCATATGAACACAGAGATAGCAGCACATCAGAAAATCATACCAGTTTGCCATGCGGGTCGAGCACTTGCTTCACACGAGCGGCCAGTACATTTTCCAGCGGCGCGCCGATGACCGGCGAATCAATGGCGCCGCGCAGGCAGAGCCCGGTCAAGCCGGAGGCGTTCAATGCATCGCTGATTTGTCTTATGTCCTCAGTCGCCAGCCAGACGAGGTTGCCGCCGACGCCGTATCTTCTTTGCGCCGCGGTTATCCGGCGATCAAAGTCGGGAACCTGCTTCGGGGCAAGCGCTACCTTTACCAAGTACGCGCCCGTCAGCTTCGCCAGCGGATCCCAGAGCGCCGCGCTATCGTCCAGCTCGGCGATACTGAAGGGCGATATGTGGCGCGTCATGGCGGCAGAGAAGCGCTCGACGCGCTGGGGCAGGGTCTCGTCGAAGCCGGCCAGGCGCGTCAGCAGCCGCCAGCGATCTTCATGCGGCACGAGATCCAGGGCATCAAGTTCAAAGATGTTTTGATTGATGAAATAGATGGCGGCCAGCGCGTCTTCCAGTTGCTCAAAATCAAAGCCCAGGCTGCGGAAGCGCGGCACATCGGGGAAGACCTTGAAGGTCAACTCAGTCATGATGGCGTAGGCGCCCAGGCTGCCGACGAGGAATTTACTCAGATCGAAGCCGGCCGCATTCTTGACCACTTTGCCGCCGACGCGGAAGGCTCGTCCCAAGCCATCAACTACTTCCGCGCCGAGGATGAAGTCGCGCAGGCCGCCATAGCGATAACGGCGTGAACCGGACAAGTTGCCCGCCACTGTCCCGCCAATGGTAGCGGCGTGCGGCAGCAATGGATCGCAGGGCAGGTATTGCCCCTGCTCGCGCAGCGCCGCCGCCAGCTCTCGAATCGGCGTGCCCGCGCGGACCGTGACAGTGTATTCCGAGGGCTGATATTCGATGATGCCGCTTAACGTAGATAGGTCGGCAGCGACGGCGCCATTGGCGGGGCAGTGCAGCGCCGTCTTGCTGCCCTTGCCTATGGCGTGGATTCGCTCGCTGTCCCGGACGAGCGCTTGCAAATCGTCGACTGTTGCGGGCGTGCAGACCGTCATTCGCGTGAGATCACTCCCGCCGCTTCCAAGGGGTGCACGCCGTGCTGGGCCAGCGCCGGCGCTTCGCCCCCGGGGAACATCTTGCCGCGATTGGCGATTTCTTTCGGGTCGATCGCCAGCCGCAGCGCTTGCATGATATCGATTTCTTCTTCGCTGAACATCGCCGGCAGGTAATCGCGCTTTTCCATGCCGATGCCGTGCTCGCCGGTGATTGACCCGCCGAGATGAATGCAGAGCGCCAAAATCTCGCCCGCCAGCGCCTCGGCTTTCTCCAGCGCGCCATCTTCGCGCCCGTCGTACAAGATCAGGGGATGCAGATTGCCATCGCCGGCGTGGAAGACATTGGCCACATCCAGCTGGTGTTTCGCTTTGAGCGCGCTGATTTCCACCAGCGCCTCACCCAGGCGGCTGCGCGGGACCACGCCGTCCTGCACGATATAATCAGGACTGAGCCGCCCAACCGCCGAGAAAGCGCCTTTGCGCCCCTTCCAGATGCGCGTCCGTTCTTCTTCGTCATTGGCCACGCGCGTTTCAAAGGCGCCCGATTGGTCGATGATGCCCCGCAGTTGATCGAACTCGGCTTTTACCTGGGGTGCCTCGCCCTCAAGCTCGACGATGAGCAAGGCCTCGGCATCGGGGTAGCCGGCTTGGACCGAGGCTTCGGCCGCTTTGATCGCCAGCCGATCCATAATTTCCATCGCGCCCGGCAGCAGACCGGAAGCGACCACCATCGACACGGCGTCGCCCGCCCGTCCCAAATCATCGTAGGCGGCGAGCACCGTGCGGTACATCTCCGGCTGCGGCATCAAGCGCACGGTGATCTCCAGCGCGATGCCGAACAAGCCTTCGGAGCCGACGAATAGCCCGATGAGATCGGGACCGATGCCGACGCCTTCAATGCTTTCGCCGCCGAACTCTGTCACGGCGCCATCGGCCAGAACGACCTTCATGCCCAAGACGTGATTGCTGGTCATGCCGTATTTCAGGCAATGGGCGCCGCCGCTGTTGAAGGCGATGTTGCCGCCGATGGTGCAGATGGATTGGCTCGACGGATCGGGCGCGTAGTAGAGGCCATAGGGCTGCGCCGCCTCGGTGATGGCCAAGTTGATCACGCCCGGCTCCACCACGGCGATGCGCTGCTCCGGATCGAGTTTCTTGATGCGATTCAAGCGATTCAAGCCGATGGTCAGCCCGTCGGGAATGGGCAGCGAGCCGCCGGACAAGCTCGTGCCGCTGCCGCGCGCGACGAAGGGCACAGCCCGCTCGTGGCAGAGCCGCACCGTGTCGATGACTTCCGCTTCATTGACGGGCAAGACCACCGCGCCCGGTTTGGCGCTGAAGGCGGTCAGGGCGTCGGACTCGTAGGGCAGCAATTCGACATCGCGCGTCAGCAGGCGCTCGGCGGGGTAGATAGATTCGAGTGCTGCAAAAAAGGCGCGGTTCATACACGAGTCCAATTGATTTGGCGTAGGGGCGAGCCATTGGGTCGCCCACCTTCAGCCAGCCGTCTCCAATCGCAATTCGACTTGCTTGCTCAGTTTCTTCAGCGACTGTTTGGCGATCTGCTTGGCCGCCACATTGAGCAGGCGCTGCCCGACAGCCGCGATTTTGCCGCCGATGCGCGCGTCGCCGGCGTAATGCATCACTGTTTTGCCGTTCGCGCTTTCGAGGCGGATCGTTCCTTCGCCGGTGACATGCCCGGCCGGTCCCTTGCCCTCGACCAGCAGGCGATAGCTCTCCGGCTCGTTCACATCGACAAGTTCGAATTGCGATTCAAACTTGCCGTTGACCGGTCCCACGCGCACGGACAGTTTGCTCTGATACTTGTTTTCGCCGATTTCTTCCAAGCCCTTCGAGCCGGGGATGATGCTGCCGAGGACGTCGATGTCCATCAACACGTCCCAGACCAGCTCGCGCTCGAAGTCGAAATCATAGCTGCCTTCAATGTGCATTGTTAAGCTCCTTACCGTATTACGCTTATGATAATGAACTTCGGGCGAAATTACGAACGGCAAGCGTGTGGCGTTCTGCATACAGGACAAGCGCGGGCGACTCACAGAGTCGCCCCTACAGAAGGTTATGTTTTGGAAGTCACCCCACCCGCAGAATCACCTTGTTAATGCCCCGCTCATAAGCGGCGTTGCTGGCGTAGGCTTGCGCTGTCTGCGAGAGATCAAAGCGGTGCGACACCAGTTCCTCCAGCTTGACTCTTCCCGAGGTCGCCAGTTGAATCGCGCGCGGATAGGTATGCTTCATGCGCCGCGACATGATAATGGTCAGCCCCTTGCGCCGCGCCACCGAATGCTGGAGTTGCAGCTTGTCGTCCGGCGGGATGCCGACCAGCACGAGCCGCCCGCCATAGCGCGCCATTTCCGCCGCTTGCTGCACCGAATGATCAGACCAGGCCGCTTCAATCGCCACATCGACCCCGCGCCCGCCGGTCAGATCCATCACCACATCGGCCGGATCGCAATCGTCCACATTGTAGGCGTAAGTCGCGCCCCATGCGTCAGCTACCCGCAAGCGCCAATCGAATTTGTCGAAGGCGAAGACTTGTGACGCGCCGGCCAAGACCGCCAATCGCGTGATCAGCAATCCGACCGGACCGGCGCCGAGGACCGAAACCGTCGCCCCGATCCGAAGCTTGCTCAGGTCGACCGTGTGGATGGCGACGCCCAGCGTCTCCAGCAGGGGACCGACCTCGTCGCTGAGGGAATCGGGCAGGGGGAAACAGTTGCGCGCGCTGACGTTCATGCGCTCGCGCAAGGCGCCGTCTTCGGGGAAGAGCCCATAGAAATAATGATGGGGGCAGAGATTGGGATGGCCGCTCTCGCAGAGCTCACAGCGCCAGCAGGGCACGGCTGGCTCAACGGCCACGCGCTGCCCAATCCGCAGCGGCTGATGCTCTCCGTCGAGCGCCTCCTCACCGACTGCCGCCACCTCACCCATGAATTCGTGACCGAGGACGAAGGGCTGGCTGGCGACGGTGTAACCGATCCGCCCGGTCTCGTACATGTGCAGATCGCTGCCGCAGAGGCCGACCGTTTTGATCTGTAGCGTGACTTCGCCGGGCGCCGGCGGCGGTGGCTCAGGCTCGTCAGCAATGCGGATGTCCGTTGGTCCGTGCAGGCGCGCGACTTGCATGGGCTGTTCCTCGCATATGTTGGGCTAGGCGCCAATCTAACAGCATCGCGCGGAAACAGAAAGAGGGCGATTTTCGTCAACCGCCCTCTGCTGTGGTTTTTTTGATGCGTTGCGCAGGAAAGCTACTCGTCCGCCGCGTCCAGCTCCGCCTGCTGCTCCGCAATCACCTCGTCGCTGCAATGTAGCTCCGCCAGGAAAGCCAGGTCAGCAGCGCGGCGCTCGTCCAGTGTCAAATCTTCCAGGTAGGGGTTCACTTCGGGCAGGCCCGGTGTCACGCCTTCGCTGCTCTGCCCGTCTTCTACCACGAAGTCCGCTGCCTCCAGCAGATCTTGCGAAATCTCAATTCCCTGAGCGGCCGCCACATCCAGGTTCACCCCCACGCTCATGTCGTTTTGCAGATTGATGCCGGTACTGGCGATGTCGATGTCGCCCGCCCAATGCGCGATCAGCATCCGCGCGGCGATGACGCCTTCCTTGAAGTAGCTGTAGACGCCGGCGCCGATGGTCGTGCCGCGGTAGACGGCATTCCCCGCGGTATACATCACGGGAAGGCCATGTTCATTCGCCACCTGTATGATGGCTGGCAAACCAGCGGCAACGGTCGCTTCTGTCGGGAGTATGAAGGCTTCGATGCCCTTGCTTACCAATCCTTCGGCGGCAAGGGTCAAATCAGCGGCCGATACGATGGCGGCGCTTTCGACCTGCAAGCCCAGCGACTCCGCTACAGCGGCGATTTGACTCGCGCCAAAGACGCCACTGGGTTCGTTGGAGGTGAAGATCGTGCCCAGCACCTCGATATCGGGGTCCTGCAGCTGCCACAAGGGGACAATGCGATCATAAGGCGCCAGAAACTGAGAGCCGGAGATGTGCGCGGGTTTGATGCAGGGCGCGTCGGCGATGCCGGCGACATAGGGGTTGGACACGACGTTGAAGATTACAGGTGGCGGGTCTTCCATATCCAGGGTGGCGTTGGCGGCAATTTGCGTAACCGGCGTGGTAATTGTTATCAAGGCGTCGGGGTCTCTATTCAGCGCGTCTCGCACCATGAGATTGGCGAAGCCGATGTCGTAAGCGGCATCGCCCCAGAAAATGTTAATGCCGTCGCCCTCAAGGTCTTGCCGCTGGTCTAAAATAGCGCGCTCATCCTGATCGATATAGCCATAGGCTTGCAGCATATCGAGCGTACCCTTGACCGACAGGTTGACATTGGAGTGATAGCCGATTGACAGAATGGCGATCGTGGGGATTTCATCATCTTGCGCCAGCGTCGGACTCAGGCAGAGCGCCAATATCGCAATCAGAAGCAAGAATCTCTGAATCATTTGTAACCTCCTGTTAGTAGTTTATTCTGAGTCTTGTTAAGCATATCTCAATCATAGTCGAAAATGGATTGCGGGGATAACGAGAAGAGGGCGATTCTGCCTGATCGCCCTCTAGTAAGACCGCAATTGGATTGGTCGAATGCGCTGCCTATGCCTCCGCGGCATCCAAGGCGGCTTGCTCTTCAGCGATGCGCTCCGGCGTGCATTCCAGTTCCGCGAGGAAAGCGGCGTCTGCGGCTTTGCGCTCTTCCAGCGTCATCTCCGGCAAGCTGGGCGGATCGCTTAGTACATTGAGCTCTCCGCCCTCAATAACCATAACTGCAGAATCCAAAATGGAATCGGCAACGGTAATCCCAAATTCCTCAGCGGTATCGAGATTGACGGCCATGCCGATGTTTACCCTGGAGCTGATTGCGGTCGTACTGGTATCCAGCATGCCGTTAATATGTGCGGCGATCATCCGCCCGACAGACACGCCTTCGCCGTAGAAGTCATCAAAGCCCGCGCCGACCAGCGCGCCATGATAAATCATGCGCGGGGACACACCGAAGACCGGAATACCGTAGTCTTTCGCCACGCTGAGGATCGCCGGTATACCCACGGACTCGGTATAGCCCGCGCCAATCATCAATATCTCAACGCCTTTGTCGGCCAAGCTTGCCGTCGCCTGGGGCAAGTCAGCGGCCGATGCGATGGAGGCGACTTCAACAGTCAAACCGAGCGCTTCCGCGAATTTGGTAATCTGATCAACGCCATAAACGCTTTGCGTTTGCGCCGGATCGACTATCGTGCCGATGGTCTGAACATCGGGCAACTGGATCTTGGACAAGCCCACA
>WTGC01000217.1:14563-31792 GCA_011523705.1 Chloroflexota bacterium
GCGTACCGCTGACGTGAGGCATCTTGATGCAAGAGGAATCAGCGATGCCGGCGGTATAAGGGGCGCTGACGATGGCGAAGAGCAGAACCGGCGGGTCGTCCATCTCCTTTGTAATGTTTGCGGTAATCTGGGTGACCGGCGTTGAAAAAGTCAGCAGAATGTCGGCGCCGCGATCCAGCGTCTCCTCCACCATCGCGTTGATGTTGGTTACATCGCTAGCCGCGTCCCGCCAAAAGACGTTGATATGCTCGCCGTTTAGATCTTCGTTCGCATCCAGCAATTCGCGCTCGGATGGCGAAATCAATTCGTAAGCCTGCAAGACATCCCATATGCCCGGTTTCGCGATATCTTCTGTGCCAGTAGCGCGATAGCGCAGAAACGCAATCGTCGGCTTGTCATCATCTTGCGCCAGCGCCGGCGAAACGACCATAAGCGCAACTATTAGAAGCCCAAGCAGTAATCTGGTAAACATGCCTTTATCCTCCGTCTTTGGCTGTTCTCAATTGATAAGCACGCTTCAAAGCGAAGCCAGCATTTTCATCATATCACGAAAACAGGCGCGAATTGCAAAACGAGTGGCGGCAGAATATAAATAGCTCATTTGTGGAAATCGTATATCAGAGTTACAAATGCTGGGTAAATGCCTGATCCTACTTAACCTCGAAACAAAAGGACGGCTGCAAGGAACCGTCCTTCGGCAGAATTGCTTGCTGGAATAATTGTCTGGCCTAGCTGTCGGCGGCGGCGTCCAAGGCGGCTTGCTGTTCGGCGATCATTTCCGGCGTGCATTCCAACCCGGCGAGAAATTCCAGGTCGGCCGCGCGGCGTTCCTCCAATGACATGCTTTGCAGCATCTTTCTGTTTTCAGCCACATCCGAGGCCATGCCTTCTGATCGCTCGCCATTTTCAATCACGAAGTTTGCCCGCGCCAGCAGGTCAGCCGAGATTTCGACGCCTTGTTCGGCCGCTGTATCGAGGTTGATCGCGATGCCAAAACTGCGCGATTGATTGATGGCGATGTCGGCGATATTAACATCGCCGCTGAGATGCGCGTTCAGGATTGTCGCCGCGATCACGCCCTCTTCATAAAAGCTATAAAAGCCCGCACCCACTGTCACGCCGCGATACACCTGCTGAATGATGGGCGCGTACAGCGGTATGCCGTACTCCGCCGTCATTTGAACCAAGGCCGGCGTGCCTTGCAGGGTCAGCGGAGTGACCGAAAGGACAATTGCCTCGACGCCCTTGCTCAACAAGCTTTCTGTCGCGACAGTGAGGTCGGCTAAAGAAATGGCGGAAGCGACCTCGACAGTCAAGCCAAGCGATGCGCCGATATCTTGGATGAGCTGGGCGCCGACAACACTCGTTGGCTGATCCGGCGTTACGATCGTGCCAATGACCTGGATGTCAGGATCTTGCACCAGTACAAGCGGCACATAGTCAGCAAAAGACAGAACCGGCTGTGTGCCCGCGACATGCGCTGGCTTGATGCAGGTGGAATCGGCGATGCCGGTACCGAATGGCGTCGTCACCAGGCTGAAGAGAATCGCTGGCGGGTTTTCCATATCGCGGGTCGCATTGACGGCGATCTGCGCCACCTGAGTCGTGATGGTGACCAGCGCGTCCGCTCCTTTGTCGATCACTTCTTCAACCATGAGATTGACCGACGGGAGATCGAAGCCGGCATCGCGATAGAGTAGATTGATATTCTCGCCATTGAGATCGAAGGATTCATTCAGCGCGGCGCGTTCTGCCGAAGTCAGATAGCCGTAGGCTTCCAGCGAATCGAGTATGCCGGCAGTAGCCTCGGCGACCGGGGCGGTTCCGGCGTATCGCAGAAATGCGATTGTCGGATTTTCATCTTGCGCCAACGCCGGCGCCGCGAGTATCAGCACCGCCACCAAAAGTCCGAGCAGCATTCGTACTGTCATGACTTGTCCTCTCATCAACGAATCAATTTTCAATACAGCTGTAGCGACAGTGTATCATTTCTCTTGCATGATATCACGAAAGCGCTCAGATTTGGCGCGGGCAGGCCGCTCGCCCTACTCGTCCGCAGCTGCCAATTTCGCTTGCTGTTCGGCGATCATTTCGTCGGTGCAGTAAAGCTCGGCCAGGAAGGCCAGGTCAGCTTCGCGCCGTTCTTCCAGCGACATGTCCTCCAACTCAATGCCGATTTCCGGCAAATCGGGCGTGACGCCTTCGCTGCTTTCGCCATTTTGGATCGTCCAGTCGGCCATTGCCAGCAGGTCGTCGGCGATATCCACACCCGCTTCCGCCGCCGCATCGAGATTGATGGCGACAGTGAAGCCGGGTTTTAAGTTGACGCTCAGACGCGATATATCAATGTCGCCGTTGAGATGGCTAATCAGCATGCCAGCGGCGGTGACGCCTTCGCGATACAGGCTGTAGAAGTCGGCGCCCACAGTTGCTCCGCGATAAACATGCTGCGCGCTAATGGAAAAGACCGGTATGCCGCCGTGCTCTGCAGCAGTTTCCACAATGGCGGTCAAACCGATAGAGGTGGTATAGCCGGCGGGAAGGACGATGGCTTCAACGCCTTTACTGATTAGACTGGCGGTTGCCAATTGCAGATCAGCTATTGCGACGACCGGCGTCACTTCGACACGCATCCCGAATTCCTCGGCGAGTGTGGTGATGCGTTCGGCGCCGAAGACGCTATTGGGTTCAGCTAGATTCACGATGGCGCCGATCACCTGCATCTCCGGGTCCTGCACTTTCAGCAGCGGCACAAAATCATCGTAGGGCACCACGGTTTGCGTGCCGGCGATGTGGCTATCTTTGATGCAAGGGGCGTCGGCAATGCCGGCGAAATAGGGCGCGGTGACGATGGCAAAGATAATGGCCGGCGGGTCGTCCATTTGGCGCGCGATATTGGCGGCGATCTGCGACACAGGCGTTGACAGCGTCAAAAGCGTATCAGCGCCGCGGTCCAGCGCATCCTCCACCATGATATTCGCCGCCGGAATATCGAAGCCCGCATCGCCATAGATGATATTGATGCGCTCGCCTTCCAGGTCCTCCGCGCCGTCCAGAATGGCGCGTTCTTGTGGGTTAACCAAGCCATAGGCTTCGATCATGTCCAAGATGCCTTTTTCGGCCAGAGCGGTAAGCGCCGTGCCGCCATAGCGCAGTATCGCGATCGTGGGTTTGCCAGCATCGTGAGCCAGCGCCGGCGCCGCGAGGAAGAGCGCCGCGAACATAAGACCGATTAATTCTCTTGCGCGCATCTGTTTAGTCGCTTTGTGTCTTCGCATTCCAGAGGCAGAAGTTTATGCGACGTTACACTTGTTATCGTATCACGAGAATGCTGGCGCCAAGCAAGGTCGGCGCAGTCCGGTGAATCGCGCTATGGGTTCGCCTCCGCCAATGCCGCTTGCTGTTCGGCGATCATTTCCGATGTGCATTCCAGCCCGGCGAGGAAGGCCAGGTCGGCGGCGCGGCGCTCTTCAATCGGCATCTCGGGCAGCGTGATCTCGGCTTCGGGCCATTGGAGCGTGACGCCCTGCGCGCTCTGCCCGTTCTCGACGATGTAGGCGGCGCCATCCAGCAGCGCTTGTGAAATCTCGACATCCTGCAGATCGGCGGCATCCAGGTTGACGGCAAAGGCGAAATCGTCGCTTTCGTAAATGCTGGTCGTGGCGATGTCAATGTCGCCGTTGAGATGACCGATCAACATGTTGCCGGCGATGACGCCTTGCTTGTACAGCCCGTAGAATCCACCGCCGATCGTGCCGCCTCGATAGGCGTTCTGGGGCGCGGAGAAAACCACCGGCAGCCCATAGTCATAAGTCAGCGACAGCAGCAGGCTGAAGCCTTGAAAGGTGAAGATTGGGATGATGATGGCCTCGGCGCCTCGATTGGCCAGGTTGTCGACCGCTTGATAAAGATCAGGGGTCACAATGATGGTCTCGTCGACGATGCTCAAGGGCGGGTCAAGCGCCTCCGCAATTGCCTTGATGCGGGCGACGCCGACTTCGCTGGCGCGCTGCTGTGGCGACCAAATCGCGCCCGCCACCTTCATGTCCGGATTCTGCATCCGCAGCAAAGGAACGATGTCTTCATAATTCGTCACCGGCACCGTGCCTATGACAAAGTCCGGTTTGACGCACGAAGACTGGGCAACCCCGGTGATGTAGGGTCCAGATGTCACGGTAAAGATTAGCTTGGGCGGGTCAATGAATTCGCGGATGGCGTAATAGACGATTTGGGTCATCTGCGTAGTGAAGGTGACAAAGACATCGGCGTCTTTGTCGAGCGCCTCGTCGATGATGGCGTTGGCTTCCATGCGGTCAAACAGGGAATCGCCATAGATGACGTTGATGCGCTCGCCTTCAATTGAGCGTTCATCATCCAACATAGCGCGCTCATCCGCGGTGATGAAGCCGTAAACTTCGAGCATATCGAGGATGGCTTTTTCCGCTAAGGCGACATTCCTAGAATCGCCCCATTTCAACCAGGCGATGGTGGGATTGTCATTGTTCTGCGCGATGGCGGCAGGCGCGATTATCAGCGATGTCAATGTCAGCAAGAGCACAGCTGTCTTTATCATCTTCACCATCCAGGATTTAGCCAAGCAATTGCGCGTCCGAGAGTTCGCCGTCTTGCAGCGAATGGAAGCGATCGATCAGGTCGGCCGGCTTTAGGGTTCTGCGCTCTTCGCCGGCGATTTCGAACTCGATTCTTCCCCGATTCATCATGATGACGCGGTCGCCCAAATCGCAGGCTTGCTGCATGCTATGGGTGATCATGACGACGCAGAGGTCGTTCGCTTCCGCCAACTCTTGCGTCAGCGCGATCACTTGCTCAGCGGCGTTCGGATCCAAGGCGGCGGTATGTTCATCAAGAAGCAGCAGCTTGGGCTTGGTCAAGGTCGCCATGACCAGGGTGATTGCTTGTCGTTGCCCGCCGCTGAGCAGGGCGACATCGGCGTCCAGTCGATGTTCCAAGCCCAGGTGCTGGCGCTCCAATTGCTCGAAGAACCAAGCCTCTTCCGCTTTCTTCACATCGCGGCGAAGGCCCGCGCTGCGCCCATGGATCGCTGCCAGCGATAGGTTCTCGCGGATTGTCAAGCCGGGGCAGGTGCCCAATCGCGGGTCTTGAAAGACGCGGCCGATGTCGTGGGAGCGGCGGTATTCGGGCCAGTAGGTCATGTCCTGGCTGTCCAGGCTAATTTGGCCGCTATCGGGCTGCACCGCCCCGGAGATCACATTGAATAGCGTGCTCTTGCCGGCGCCATTCGAGCCGATGACGGTGATGAATTCGCCGTCTTCCACGAGAAGCGAGATGTCCCTGAGGGCGCGGACCTCGTTGACTGTGCCGGCGTTGAAGGTTACGGATACCTGATCGAGTGTAAGCATCTTAAAGCCTATCCGCCAAATCTCTGTCTATAAGCTTTCCAGCGGTCGTAGAGCCTTGGCGCGCCCAGCGCCGCCAACACGACCAGCGCGCTAACAAATTGGATATCGGTGGTCGGCAGATCCAGCGCGCTGAAGATCCAGGCGCGGGAAATATCAAAGACCAACATGCCGGTAACGGCGGCGATCAGCAGTTGGCCGACGCTGCGCGGACGCAGCAGCACCTCGCCGATGATCACAGCCGCCAGCCCGCGCACAATCAGCCCGAACCCCAGGCTGACATCGGCGAAACCGAATTGCTGCACGACCAGCGAGCCAGCTACCCCAGCCAAGCCATTTGCCGCCATCAAGCCGATGATAATCATCAGATTGTGATTTAAGCCGGTCGCCCGAACCATCTGCGAGTTCTTGCCGGTGGCGCGGATCGCCAAGCCGATTTCGCTGCGCAGGAACCAGTAGAGAATGGCGAGCACGATGAAGACGATGAATCCGAAGAGAATGATCTCCAGCAGATTGGTCGATTGCCGGCGCATTTGATCGCCGAATTGTTCGACCAGCCAGGTGCGAAAGGCTTTGGAATGCCGGCTGATTAAAGTTTCTTGCCCGAGCAATGGAATATTGCTCTTGCCTTCCATCACGTGGAGGGTCACGGTATAGGCGGCGGTGATGACGATGATGCTGGCGAGCAAGCCCTCGATTTTGAAAATGATATCGATCAAGGCGGTAGCCAGCCCGGTCAGCGCGCCGGCGACGAAGCCCATCAGCATGGCGTATTCGGGGCTGTGTCCATTGACGATGAGGATGGCGCAGGCGGCGCCGCCGATGGGAAAAGCGCCGTCCACCGTCAGATCGACGAAGCCCAAGACGCGGAAGGTCATAAAGACGGTGACGCCCGCCAGCGCGTAACCCAGCCCCTGCCCAATCGCGCCGATATTGACGTTGCCGAGCGACATGAAGGCTCCCACAACGACCGCCAGCACGATGCCGCGCAGGATGAAACTGCGGTTGGCGCCCAACGCGGAGGTTTGCGGCTGATTGGCGGCTGAGGCTGTCGCAGTCATAGTGGGACGCTCCGATGAAAGGCGTTTCTTAGCAGTATATTTCATCCATATTCTAAGTATATTGTATGGCGTAAATTGGATTAGGCAAGCAGCGCACGAATATGCGCTGCTGGGTGGACGGCGCCGATGGCGGTGTACATCCTAGCCTTTTGCACTGTGTTATCATTGGCTATCAGTAGCAATTGCCGAAGTGTCAGGCGAAGAAATGTGGTTGAGAAGCGTGCCATCGACAAGCTAACGATCAAGGGATTCAAATCCTTGCAAGATGTCGAGCTTGAATTGGGCCAGCTCAATGTGCTGATTGGTCCGAATGGGGCGGGGAAGAGTAATCTGGTCAGCTACTTTGAAATGCTGCAGGAGATGGCAAAGGAGCGCTTTCAGTTATGGACTGCGAAAAGGGGTGGAGCGTCTCGAGTCCTTACTTTTGGCGCGGATCATACGCCTCAGATGTCTTCAGAAATCTCGATTGGTGAAAACTTCTACGAATTCGCGATTGAGCATACCGACGACGATAGATTCGTGTTTGCAAGTGAAAAGGCATTAATCAGAGACGGAAAACCAGTGCACACCCACGCTTCCGACGGCGGCAATAGCGAATCACATTGCTTACGATATGTTGCATCAAACTCTGGAGAAATTCGGGTCATATTATTCTATTCTTCAATCTCTGACGCGAGTGTCTATCACTTTCACGACACAAGCAGCACTGCGCCGGTCAAGCTCACTAGCCAATTGAATGACAATCGGCATTTGCGCAAAGACGCTAGCAATCTGGCGGCTTACTTGTACATGCTCAAACATGCTCACGAAGATACCTACGACCAGATTGTTAACGCTGTGCGACTCGCTATCCCTTTCCTAGATGACTTCGTCTTGGAGCCAGAGGCGCTCAATGCGAACAGCATCATGCTCAAGTGGAGGCACAAGGATTTCGATTACGAATTCATACCAAGCCAACTCTCTGATGGTTCGCTCCGATTCATCTGTTTGGTCACCGCGCTCATGCAGCCTGACCCGCCGTCTACCATCATCATTGATGAGCCGGAGCTTGGTCTGCACCCCTACGCTATCCATCTGCTTGGAGCGCTCTTGCGGTCGGCATCGAAGCGAATGCAAGTTATCGTTGCTACTCAATCTCCGCAGTTGCTTGACGAATTCTCGATCGACAACTTGATAGCTGTCGAACTCGTGAATGGCGTATCGGTCTTTGAACGCCTTGAGGAAGAGGACTTCGGGGAGTGGCTCAAGGACTTTTCAGTCGGAGAACTTTGGGATAAGAATGTGTTGGGTGGAGGAATTCCGTAGTGCCCGATGTGTACATTATATGCGAGGGTCCTACCGAGGTTCGCTTCGTCAAGAATGTACTGGCGCCTGCTCTGGGAAATGGGGGCGTATTTCTGCATCCGGTCACAATCGGGAGTCAGCGCACGAAAGGTGGTAACGTCACTTGCGACCGGCTGTATATGAACGTTAGACGCCAGCTACACAACAATCGGAAGTCATATTGCACAACTTTCGTAGATTACTACGGTCTTGATTCAAGCTTTCCAGGCGTTGAAATTGCATCGACCACTGCAGATTTGGGCGCAAAAGCCAGGGTGGTTTCCGAAGGCTTTGTCGCTGCATTACGTAGAACCATAGAACAAGAGCCGCTGCTTCGATTCATACCCTATATACAAATGCACGAATTTGAGGCGCTTATGTTTAGTGATCCCGCCGCCTTTGCAGATTCGATAGGGCAGCCGGCTCTGCGTAACGAATTTGCAGAAATACGTGAGAAGTTCGAGACGCCCGAACATATAGACAACAGTCCAATCACGGCTCCCTCGAAGCGAATACAAGCCTTGTATCCTGAATACGAAAAACCTCTAATGGGCGAGACAGTGGCAAAGGCAATCGGCCTGCCCAAGATCCGCGAGCAATGCCCGCTCTTCAACGCCTGGCTCGCCAAGCTCGAGAACCTGCCGCCGCTCCCCGCCTAGACCCCCCAGAGCAGCGCCAAGCCCAGCAGCATCGTCAGCAGCGTCACAATCGTCATGCCGATGCCCACCTTGGAAAAGTCGCTGAACTTGTAGCCGCCCGGTCCCATCATCAGAATATTCACCGGATGGGAAATGGGCGTGATGAAGGCCAGCGAGCAAGCCATGGCGACCGCCACCGCCATCGCCCGCGGGTCGATGCCCATTTGCAGCGCCGCTTTGATGGCGATTGGACCGACCAGCAGCGGCGTCACCTGCCCGCCGATGACCTGGACGACGGACATCGTCAGCAGGGCGATGACCGCGAACAGCAGCAGCGGGCTGGCGTGCATCAGGCTCGATTGCAGGTAGGCGCCGACGCGGTCGGCCAAGCCGGTCTCGCTGATGGCGAGGCTGAGAGGCAGCATGCCGGCGACCAGGAAGATCGTCCTCCAGTCCACCGCCGCGTAGAATTGTTCCATCCGCAGGCAGCGAGTGAGTGCCATGGCCGCCGCCCCGGCCAGCATGGCAATGGGGGTGGGCAGGATATTCAAGAAGGCGAGCGTCAAGACGATGGCGGTGATGCCGATGGCATAGGGCGCCTTGCGGCTGTCAATGGTCTGCGCCGAGTATTCGCCAGCCGGCAAGATGAAATTGCTGTTGTTCGCCAGGTTCTGAATGTCTGTGGATAGGCCCACGACCAGAATCGCATCGCCGACTTGAAGCGGCATCTTCCGTACATCGGTGTGGAAGCTCTGCCCGTCGCGCCAGATCGCCATCGCCAGCAGACCGGCGTCGCGGTTGAGTTTCATTTCCGAGAGCGTCTTGCCGATGGCATTGGAACGGGGCGCAATCGTGATTTCAATGGGTTCAATCGGCAGCACCCCTTTTACGGCGTGTTTCTCCCTTTCGATCAGTTCGTTGCCCCAGGCCAGCAACTGCTCCAGCCTATCTTCACGCCCGACAATCAGCAGTTCATCGGCGGGGAAGATCATCTGGTTGGATTTCGGAATGGTGATCGTCTCACCACGACGCCAGACGGCGGCGACCGTCAATCCCAATTCGGCATTGATATCGCTTTCCTGAACCGTCTGGTTAGCCAGACGGGAATCGGGAGTGACACGTACCTGCCACATCTGCTCGGCCAATTCGTAGGTATCATGCAGGTCAACTCGATGGAAGGATTGCGTCAGCGCAGCGCGATCGGGCAGCAAACGCCGGCCGAACAAGAGCATATACAGTAAACCGGCCGCCACGATCAAGCCGCCCACTGGCATGAAATCCAGCATGCCCAAGCCAGCGATGCCTTGTGTAATCAGCAACTCGCTCATTAAGATATTTGCCGTCGTGAAATACGTTGCCATGCCGCCGACCGTGACGCCAAATGCGAGCGGGATCATCAGCTTGGAAGCGGCGACGCCACTTTCTCGCGATACCTGCAAGACAGCCGGCAGCAGCACCGCCCCCGCCGCCACATTATTCATGATTAAGGAAACAGCCGCCCCCGCCGACATAACCAGGGCAATCAGCTTGGCTTCGGAGCCGCGCCCATAGGCGCCCAGTTGCCGCGCTACCCATTGCATGACGCCCGACTGCTCCAATCCGCTGGTGATCACGAGCAAGCCGATTATGGTGATGACCACCGAGCTGCTGAAGCCGGAGAGGGCGGCGTCGGCCGGCACCAGCTGAGCCAGCGCGACCATCAGCAGGACGAGCAAGGCAATGAGATCAATGCGCAGCCGCGTGAAGGCGATCAGAGCGAGGGTGACGACAATAATGCCGATGACGGTGAGTTCGGGCGTTGTGAGCATGGCGCAAGTATACCCCGCGCCGGTGACGCTGAGCTACAGCTCGCCCTTACAGGAGTGGGTCGCTCTGTGGTTAAATCGAAGCGCTTTGACGGCAAGCTCGTAAAGGGACCTCGCAATGACCAAAGTGACCTTCATCGGCGCCGGCAGCACCGTCTTCGCCAAAAACCTGATGGGCGATATCTGGAGTTACCCGGAGTTGGCGGATGCGACCATCTGCCTGATGGACATCGACCCCAAGCGCCTGAGGCAATCGGAAGGTGTGGCGGGGCATATCATCAATACGCTGGGCAACAGCCCAAAGGTGGAAGTCACCACCGATCGGCGCGAGGCGCTGCAGGGCGCCGATTATGTCATTTGCATGATTCAAGTTGGCGGTTACGAGCCGGCCACGGTCATCGACTTTGAGATTCCCAAGAAATACGGCTTGCGGCAAACGATCGCCGATACGCTGGGCATCGGCGGCATCATGCGCGGCTTGCGCACGATCCCGGTCCTCATCGACATTGCGCGCGATATGGAGGAAATTTGCCCCGACGCCTTGCTGATCAACTACGCCAATCCGATGTGTATGAATCAGTGGGCATTGAATCGCGCGACCGACATCGCCACCGTTGGTCTCTGCCACAGTGTGCCAGGTACTGCCCACGAACTCGCGCGGGACATTGGCGTCCCATTTGACGAGGTCAATTATCTGGTCGCCGGCATCAACCACATGGCTTTCTATCTAAAGTTTGAACGGCGCGAAACGGGCGAAGACCTGTATCCGCGGCTGCATCAGGTTTATGAAGAAGGCCGCTTCCCGCCGCACAACCGTGTGCGCTACGAAATGCTCAAGCGGCTCGGTTATTTCGTCACCGAATCCAGCGAGCACTTCAGTGAATACGTGCCTTGGTTCATCAAGGACAGCGCGCCGCAGTTGGTTGACGATTTCAATATCCCGCTGGACGAATACATCGAGCGCTGCAAAGCCGGCATCATCGGTTGGCAGCTATTGGAAAAGGCGGAAGCGGACGGGCGAATCCCATCTCGTGAAGAGATCCTGCACGCCCTTCGCGATGTCAAGACCGACGGGGTAGAGTGGACCGTGCGCAGCATCACCAGCTTGAATGAAGTCGTGCGCAGCGTCGAATACGGCTCACAGATCATCCACAGCATGGAGACGGGCGAAGCGCAAACGATCTACGGCAATGTCGCCAACGACGGCATCATCGACAACTTACCAGCCGGCTGCTGCGTTGAAGTACCCTGTTTGGTCGACGCCAACGGCATACAGCCAACCCGCATGGGAGCGATCCCGCCTCACCTCGCCGCGCTGATGCAGACCAATATCAATGTGCAGTCGCTCACGGTCGAGGCGGCGCTTAGCGGCAAGCGCGAGCATATCTACCACGCAGCCATGCTCGACCCGCACACGGGCGCTGAGTTGACGCTGGACCAGATCTGGTCAATGGTGGACGAGTTGATCGAGGCGCACGGGGATTATCTGCCGGCCTACCAATAGTCTCGCCGCGTCCATCGCGCCGCAATGCCTCAAGGCTTGATACCGCTGCGTGTCGCTCACGATGCCGAGACAGCGCCATGCCCACGATCATTTTCCGCGATGATGACACCAGCTTCTTCACCGCGCCGGGGCGCCTTGAAGCGATTTACGGGCGCGTCTGGGAGGCGGGCTTGCCGGTCTGCCTGGCGGTGATTCCCGCGTTCCACGGTGACACGCGCGTCTACTGGACCGATGGCAATCCGCACGACCCGGGCATCCCGCCAGAACATCGCGGCAAGACCGAGAATTTCCCGGTCAGCGACAATCGCGATCTCTGCGATTTTCTCGACGATAAAGCGGCGGCCGGGCTGGTTGAAATCTGTCTTCACGGATACACGCACACATTTCATGAGTTCATCACGCACGATCGCGCGCTCATCCGGCAGAAGCTGGACGCTGGCATGGCCATGCTGGAGCGCGTCTTTCCCGCCGCCTCAGTGCGGACCTTCATCCCGCCTTACGATCGCATTTCGCCGGTCGCGCTGGAAGAGCTGGTCGCGCGCGGCTTCCTCATCAGCACCCAGTCGCTGAATCTGGCGCCGGCGCCGCAGTTGCCGCCGATCGCGGGCTTCGCCGCTGGGCCAATCCGGGCGGGGCAGACGCTCTTCGTCTGTGACGACTACCTTTTCTCTCACAAGCGCGCTCCGACTGAATCCCTGCGACTGGCGCGGAGGGCGCTGGCGCGGAACGATCTGACAATCGTCAGCAATCATTACTGGACCTTTTTCCATCCCTGGCGCGCGCAGCCGAATCGTCCAGATTACACCGCCTGGAATGCCTTTCTCGATGAGGCGCTTAAGCGAGACAAATACGAGGTCACAAGTTTCTCCGCTTATGCCGTGCGTCGGGCAGCGCCCAACACATGCTGAACTTTCTCCGGCGAAACTGCTATACTCCTCGCTACTTTGATAGCGGCAGCCGGGAGGTAATCGCATGGCGCGGAAGAATCTGATAGGCGGCGAGTGGCGCGGCAGCGACGATGTCATGGAAGTGCGCTTTCCCTACGACGGATCGCTGGTGGACAGCGTGTCGATGGCAGGCGCGGCCGACATGGACGATGCGATGGCGGCGGCGGTAGCGGGCTTCGAAGTCACACGAAAGCTGCCCAGCCACCGACGCTCGGAAATCTTGGCGAACATGGTCCATCTGCTGCGCGAGCGCTTTGACGAAGTGGTTGAGGCGATGATCCTCGAGGGCGGCAAGAATCGCAAGACCGCCATCGGCGAGACGACGCGCGCCCTGGAAACGCTCAAAATCTCGGCGGAGGAGGCGCGGCGCATCGGCGGTGAAGTCTTCAGTATCGATTGGACGGCGGCTGGCGAGAATCGGCAGGGATTCACGCGCCGGGGGGCGGTGGGCACAGTGCTAGGCATCACGCCCTTCAATTACCCGGTCAATCTGGCTTGCCACAAGATCGGTCCGGCAATCGCCGCTGGCAATCCCATCATCATCAAGCCGGCCGAGAAGACGCCGCTCTCAACTATTATCCTGGCGGAGATCGTTCTGGAAGCCGGCTTCCCGCCGGAGGCTTTCAGCATGCTGAACGCTTGGGGACCCGATAGCGAAATGATGGTGACCGACCCGCGAGTCGCCATGATCAGCTTCACCGGCAGCGGCGCTGTCGGCTGGATGTTGAAGAGCAAAGCGGGCCAGAAAAAAGTGACGCTGGAATTGGGTGGCAACGCCGGCGTCATCGTGCATAACGACGCCGATCTTGAGCATGCAGCCGCTCAAGCGGCGGCTGGCGCTTTTGCCAATGCCGGGCAGAATTGCATCTCGGTGCAGCGTCTGCTGATTCAGCGCGATGTGTTTGAAGATTTCACCGATCTTTTTGTCGAGCAGGTCGGGGCGCTCAAAGTGGGTGACCCGCGCGATCCTGATGTCGATATCGGACCCATGATCAGCTTGCGAGATGCCGAGCGGGCGGAAGCTTGGGTAGATGAAGCGCGGAAGGCGGGCGCGTCACTGCTCCTTGGCGGCGGGCGCGAGGGAACGCTGTTCCCGCCTACGGTGATGACCGAAACCGCGCCCGACATGCGGGTGAATTGCGAAGAAGTATTCGCCCCCGTGGTCACGGTCAGCCCATACGACAGCTGGGACGACGCGGTGGCGCTGATCAACGATGGGCCCTATGGCTTGCAGGCGGGCGTCTTCACCAGCGATATCAAGCGCGTCATGGATGCCTGGGATCGCGTCGAGGTCGGCGGGCTGCATATCAACGCCGTCTCGACTTTCCGCGTTGACCACATGCCTTATGGCGGGGTCAAAGCTTCTGGCTACGGGCGCGAGGGCATTAAATACGCGATTGAAGATATGACCGAGCTGCGCTTGATGACGCTGAATTTGGCGTGATTTTTTCCACATTTTACATTCGTGTAGGGGCGACCTATCAGGTCGCCCGCCAAAGCGCGAAAAATGGTGGGGCGGCGTGCTGGTTCTCCCGTAATAGCTGTGCAGTTTTTGAGGGCGAGCCACCGGCTCGCCCGTACAAACGCACAGTATTTTGGCGACGGAACTCTAGTCAATTGGGCTAAGGAAACCAACGACAAGATGAACCCATCCGACATCCGCATCGGCTTCGCGCCTATCGCCCGCCCCACCTTCGACCTGGAATTGGCGGGCCATTTGACGGCGCAGGTATACGCCGGCATTTCGCAAAGATATGACGTGATTGGCTCGCCGGAACTGATTATGGACGGCGGCGCCATTGACGCCCGCATCGCCGAGCTCTCCGCCGGCGACATCGACATGATCCTGATGCTGCAATCGTCTTTTGCCGATAGCACAATGATCCTGCAGCTGGCGCGAGCCATAGACGCGCCGCTGCTGATGTGGGCGCTGCCGGAGGAGCGGGTCGGCGGGCGGCTGCGCATCAATTCCTTCTGCGGCATCAATCTGGCCGCCCATGGATTGACGCGCGCGGGCTTGCGATATGACTACATCTACGCCGCGGCGGACGACGAGGCGGCTTTCAAGAAGCTGCATAATTTCGCCATCGCCGCTCGCGTCAAGAAGCGCCTGGCGGAGACGCGTATCGGACGGCTGGGCGAGCATCCCGACGGCTTCGACACCTGCCGGGTCAATCATCAGGAGCTGAAGAGAAAATTGGGCGTCGAAGTGGCTTCGTTTGAGTTAGCGCCGTTTTTCGCGCGGGCGCGGGCGGCTGATCAGCAAGGAGTGGCGACGGTCTCGGCGGCGCTTGAGGCGCGGCTCGCCGGATTCGCTGATATGGAGAGCGAACCAACGCGGGGCACGCTCGGCGCTTATGTCGCGCTGGATGAATTGGTTAAAGAGGAAAAGCTGAGCGGCGTGGCGGTGCGCTGCTGGCCCGAATTCTTCACTGATCTGGGTTGTTCGGCTTGTGGCGCGATGTCGCTGCTCAGCGATGCGCTGACGCCGAGCAGTTGCGAAGCCGATGTCAACGGCACAATTACGCAGTTGATTCTGCAATGGATCAGCGGCGAGCCGGCTTTCGGCAGCGACCTGGTGTCCTTTGACGTTGATTCGGACGAAGCCGTGCTCTGGCACTGCGGCTTGGCGCCCTTATCAATTGCTGATCCCGACGTTGTGCCTGAAGCGACCATCCACTCCAACCGGCAAAAGCCGCTGCTCATGCAATTTCCGCTGAAGCCCGGGCGCGTAACCTTCGCGCGCCTCAGCGAGGCGACCGGCGAGTTCCGGCTGGTCATCGGCGGCGGCGAGATGCTGAAGGCGCCCCCCGCATTTACGGGAACGAGTGGTACAATACGATTCGATTCGGGCGCGGCGGCGGCGATGGATACGATCTTGCGCGAGGGCTTGGAGCATCACATCTCTCTCACCTACGGCGATCATCAAGACGCGCTGGAGTCGCTGGCGCTTATGCTGGATTTGTCCGTTCTACGTCTGTGATTCGCAGGCGATTTGGCGGGGCGGTCAAATGGACCGTCGCTTATCAAGTAACATAGTTTCAGGAGAAATACGATGAAACGCATAACTACACTCGTCTTGCTGGTTGCGATGTTGCTGTCGCTGGGCGCGGCGGCGCTGGCGCAGGACATGGTCGAGCTCGATTTCATGTGCTATCAAGATGGCAGCGAATGCGGGGTACTGGAGGATTTGCTCAATCGCTTCAGTGAGGAGAATCCGGGCATCACTGTCGCGGTGAATGTCGTGCCTTATACGACCGTGCGCGATCAGCTGCGCGTACAGGTGGAAGCGGGCCAGGCGCCCGACTTGGCGCGCATCACCGACTTCGCCGGTATGGCTGGATTTTATCTGGATGTACGCCCGCTGATGGAGGATCCGTCGCTTTTTGAAGACAACTTCAATCCGGCCATCGTCGGCGCCTTCCGCACCGGCCCCGATGACAACGGGCTGTATGGCTTCGCTGACCAACTGAGCGTGACCGGCCCCTATATCAACGCCACGCTCTTTGAGCAAGCGGGCGTCGATCTGCCGAGCGATGTCATGGACGAGCCGACTTGGGACGACTGGTTGGCGGCGCTGGACGAGGTCGCGAGCGCGACGGGCGTCCAATACTCGCTGGCGATCGACAATAAGGGCCACCGCTTTGCCGGTCCGGCGATGAGCCTCGGCGCTGAATTCTTTGACGAAGACGGCAACTTCGACCTGGAAGGCGATGAAGGTTTCCGCGCCTTCGCCATGATCCTCAAGGAATTGATGGATGCCGGCAAGACCCCGGCCGAAACCTGGCTTGGCACCAGCCAATACACCGGCGCCCAGGATTACTTCATCAATGTCGAGACCGTCATGTACTTCAGCGGCAGTTGGCAGATTGGGCGCTTCGCCGCCGATATCGGCGATGCCTTCGACTGGGTGGTCGCCCCCAATCCCTACGGACCGGGCGGCAGCACCGGTGTTGCTGGCGGCGCCGCCATCGTCGGCTACGCGCAGACGGAGCAACCGGAAGCCGTGGCCAAGGTGATGGAATACCTGCTGCAGCCGGAAGTTTATGGCGAATACGTGGCGCGGGCGTTATTCATCCCGGCGCACCAAGCCGTCATTGAAGCGGGCGTCGATTTCCAGACCGACAGCCCGGCGGTCGCCGCCGCCTTGACCGGCTTCGCCAACGAAGTGCCGAAATTCCATCCGCAAGCGGTCGCTCTCAATCCGCATCCGTTGGCTTTCGCCTACTATGACGCCTCCAATACCCGCCTGGCGCAATACTTCGCCGGCGAGTTGACGCTTGATGAGGCGATGGCGCGCCTGCAGGAACAGCTCGACGAAGCGGCCGCCAATATGGCCGGCTAAGAGCAGAGTGGTTTCGATGAGGCTGGGAGGCGCTTCCAGCCTCATTTCAATTCCGCAGCGGGACCCAGTTCGGCGAGCCTTAGGTCCCCCGCCGATTCACATACTGTAGACACACGCCCGGCACAGCCGCCGCCCACGCAAAATACCTTGCGTGTTGTTGTGCAGACGGAATACTGTGGGCGAGTCACCGCCTCGCCCCTACGGATCTTGATCAAAGCGCAAACGTGT
>WTGC01000190.1 GCA_011523705.1 Chloroflexota bacterium
TCAACGGGGGGCGGACTTCCAGCGAGCTAGGGTCGCGTAGACACTGACCTTCGGAACGGGAGGCTTGCGAAAGAGGATGCTGTTTTCTGCGACTAAATTGGAGCTACTGAAACTCTGAGATCGACGGCGCTTTTCAGCGTGTTGGCGACGATGCAAGCGCGCTCTGACATGAGCACCAGCTTCTCGAATTCCGCGCGGTCTTCGTAGGCGGATTTCACCACCATGTCGATGGATGCGAAGCGGGCGGGCGCCTCGGCCAGTTCGCCGCTGACCTCGATAGAAATGTCGTTTATGTCCAGATCGCGGGCGCGGACGGCGGCGAGCAGATTGCTGCTGAAGCAGCCGCCGAGCGAGGCGAGCAGCAATTCGCCGCCCATGGCGCCTTGGTCGCGGCCACCGTTGGCTTCGGGGCGGTCGATATCGATGGCGTGGCTGCGGATTTGCGCGGCGGTGGTGGCGTCGTTGACTTGATTGAGGTTTACGGTGATTGTGGGCATGGAGGAATCCTTTCTTTTCAACCCCTCCCCCGGCCCCTCCCCGAAGCATCAGGGAGGGGTGACACTTGCGGCGAGGCGCTGAGCAATTCGAAGCCGTTAACTTCAGGCAATTGTATTGGATTTACATACACGTGTAGCTGCTGTTTGCAGCTACTTGGCACAACAGGCTATTCTGATGCGGTTCATATCCAACCGAGTTGGGCTGCAAGGTTTCCCGCACCTATTACGAGCGATAATACAAAGCCGATGCCGACTGCAACCCCAATTGCTTTCGTTTGGGTTTTTCGTATACCTTTGATTTCTGCAGTCAACTGGCGAGTTTGTTGGTCAATTTTCTCTGCAACATACTCTTTAGTTGCGAGGCCCTCCAAGCGGCCTTCAATGTATCCGATTGCGCGCTGTTCATTGGGAGAGCCTGTCGCACGTTGTTCATGACGGTCGCTGTTCTCTTCCATGGCGATACTTTCTCTCGTTAGGTTTTCAACATTCACTTTGTCACAATTGTAACAGAGAGCGGAGGCCACAGCAACAGGCAGGCTCTTGGCTGTGTACGATATTCGCTTCATGACATGTGAATATGCTGTTGATGTTTTGTGACTATTGTTACATGCAAAACCCATCAGTAGGCCAACCGCCTTGGAACCATCAGACACCGCTGACTTAAGTTAAACGCGTTATGATTTCTAACCCTTTACGGCGCCCATGGTAAAGCCTTGCACGAGGCTGTCAAGGAAGAGGTTGTACGCCAAGCCGACCGGAATGGCGATGATGAGGGCGGCGGCGAGCAGAGGCTGCCAGAAATAGACATCGCCCAGGATGAGCTCGGTGGGCACGCCGACGCTGAGGGTGCGCTGGGAGGTATCCGCGATGAACACCAGCCCGTATATGAATTCGTGCAGGGTGAGCGTGAAGGTGAAGACGATGGTGGAGATGATGCCGGGCAGGGAGAGCGGCAGGACGACGCGCAGGAAGGCTTCGACGCGGTTGTAGCCATCGACCAGTGCCGCTTCCTCCAGTTCCGGCGGCACCGCCTTGAAGAAGCCGCTGAGCAGCCACATGCTGAAGGGCACAGTGAAAGAGGGGTAGACGACGATCAGCGACATCGGATCGTCTTTTAAGCCGAGCAGGACGACAATGCGGAACATGGGGATGAAGAGCAGGGTGGGCGGCACCAGATAGACCAGGAACATGAGGATGCCGGCGCGCTCGCCCCAGCGTCCCGTCAGGCGGGCGAGGGCGTAGGCGGCCGGCAGCGAAAGCGCCAGGGTGATGACCACCACGGCTAAGCCGACGACGACCGAATTGCGGATGAAGTCGAGGTAGGCGGTGTTGTTGAAGAGGGCGTCCAGGTGTTCGAGCGTTGGGTCTTGGCGGAATATGAAGGGCTGGGGCCGACGATAAAGATCGCCATCGGTCTTGAAGGTATGCATGAACATAATCAGGAAGGGAGCGGCGGCGAAGAAGCAGAAGGTCAGCACGACGAGATAAAAGGGACTGCGCCGGAGGATATAGGCGAGCTCGGCGCGGGTGGCGCCATATTTGTAGAAGCGCCAGGCGATGCGCAGCCCGACCAAAGCCAGGACGAGCGCGACCAGCAGCGTCCAGAAATTGTGCAGAATCCAGACGAGGGCGCCCATCACTGCACCTCGGCGCGGCTGGCGGTGCGCAGCATAAAGATGGCCATCGCCAGCAGCAAGGGGAAGGCGAAAAGCGATATGGCGGCGCCTTGCGCCAGGTTGCCGCCTTCAATGCCGACCTGGAAGGAGTAAAGTCCCAAAACGCGGGTATAGTCCACCGGTCCGCCACGGGTCAGCACATAAACGACGGTCATATCACCGAACATGGTGATCATGCTGAAGAGCAGGGCGATGACCATGATGGGCAGGATCAGCGGCAGCTTGATTTGCAGCAGCGCGCGCATGAAGCGGGCGCCATCGACCTCGGCCTGGTCGAGGATGTCGGTGGGTATGGATGACAAACCCGCCATCAGGATCACGGTGGCCAGCGGGGTCATGCGCCAGACTTGCACGAAGATGACGCTGATTTGCGACAGATCGGGCGTGGCCAGCCAGAACAGGTTGCGGTTATTGCTCAAGATACCGTTTGGCCCGAGGAAGCCGGTCTGCAGCAAAAGATAGTCTATGGGGCTGTATTTGGTATCGAGCATCCAGAGCCAGCCGATCATGGCCAGCGAGACCGGCGTCGCCCAGGGCAGGATGAAGATAAAGCGGGCAAACCATTTGCCGGTGAAGTTCTGGGTGAAAATGATGGCGAGGATGTTGGCGAAGATCAGAATGAAGACTTGTGAGATTAGGGTGAAGCGGATGGTGGTTTCGAAGACTTGGCGGAAGATATCGTTTTCCCAAACGGCGAGGTAGTTGCGCAGTCCGACGAAATTGAGATCGGTATTGCCGACGGTGACATCGGAGAAGCCAAAGGCGATCGCCAGCAGGAAGGGAAAGCCCACCAGCAGGACGATGTAGAGCAGCGCCGGCGCCAGGAAAATCAAGCCGACGAAGCGCCGGTTGTCCAGCGGATAGGCGAGGCGGAACATCAGAGGACCTTTGCCAGGTTCTGCTGCTCGATACGCCGTCCCGAGTCCTGGTCAAAGAACTTGATGTCGCTGTAGTGAACGGCGAATTCATAGTCGCCTTCGATGTCGAGCGATGCGCGCACATTCGAGGGCACTTTGGCGAGGGTCAGGTCATCCTCGTGCCCGTGCACGTAGCCGTAGACCAAGCGGTCGGAGCCGAGATATTCGACGCGTTTGACGTAGTAGTGAAAGATGCGCGAGTTCTTCGGACTGTCGTGCAGCGTCTTGGGCAGGAAGTGCTCGGGGCGGAAGCCGAAACGGAAGCCATTGGCGCTGAGAATGTTCATGCTGGGCGAGCCGAGAAAGGTGGCGACGAATTCGTTGGCCGGGTCGTCATAGATGCGCTGGGGACTGCCGATCTGCTGGATCTTGCCCTCGGACATGACGACAATGCGATCGCCCAAGCCCATCGCTTCGATTTGATCGTGAGTGACGAAGACGGCGGTGATATTGGACGAGCGCTGAAAGTCCCGCAGTTCGTCGCGGGCGTTGGCGCGCAGCTTGGCGTCGAGATTGGAGAGCGGTTCGTCCAGCAGGAGCACAGCCGGCTGGGTGACCATGGCGCGGGCGATGGCGACGCGCTGCCGCTGGCCGCCGGAGAGCTGTCGTGGGCGCCGGTCCAGCAGCATATCGATTTCCAGCAGGCGGGAGGTATGGACGACTTTTTCCCGCATCTGGCGTTTGTCGAACTTCAACTCGCGGCGTTGCGCCCGCAGGGGGAAGGCGATGTTGTTGAAGACATTCATGTGCGGGTATAGGGCGTAGCTCTGGAAGACCATGGAGACGCCCCGTTTGCGCGGGGGGAGCTCGGTGACGTCTTCGCCGCCGATTTGGATTGTGCCGGCGGTGGGCTTTTCCAAGCCGGCGATCATGCGCATCAGCGTCGTTTTGCCGCAGCCGGATGGGCCGAGGATGACGAGGAATTCGCCTTGATCGATGGCCAGGTCGACGCCGTCGACGGCTCGCACGTCATTGAAGTATTTTTTGAGGTCGTTGATTTGGACGATGGACATGTGGAGGGTATCCGCATTGGCACGAATCTGTGGGCGAGCCACCGGCTCGCCCGTACAGAAGGCTTGCTTTAATCAGGCGACCAAAGGCGCGCGTACGGTACGCTTGGTTTTACGGGCGACCTGATAGGGCGCGTAGACACTGCCCGCCGGTCGCCCCTACGATTTCGCGATGTGAGGGCGACCCAAGGGCCGCCCCTACAGATTCGCTTGAGTGGCTACATCCCGCCGCCGACCAGGCCGCGGGCGCGCCATTCGTTGAAGATTTCTTCGACGCGTTCATGCGCCTGGGCGACCGCTT
>WTGC01000115.1 GCA_011523705.1 Chloroflexota bacterium
AAAGGCGGCGATATCAAGCGCATGATGGCCGAGTTGTTCGGCAAGGCGACCGGCTACTGCAAGGGCAAAGGCGGTTCGATGCACATCGCTGATTTTGACATCGGCATGTTGGGCGCGATTGGCATTGTGGGCGGCGGCATGCCCATTGCCGTTGGCGCGGGTCTGAGCGCCTGGTACACGGATAGTGACCGGGTATCGGTCTGTTTCTTCGGGGATGGCGCCGCCAACGAAGGCAGTTTTCACGAATCACTGAATCTCGCCTCCACGCTGGCGCTGCCCGTGATTTTTGTCTGCGAGAACAACCAATATGGCGAGTTCACGCCGGCGACAAATGCGATGAATATCACCGATATCGCCGATCGAGCGGTGGCTTACGGTATCCCGGGCCTGGTCGCCGATGGCACAGACGCGCTCGAGATGTACCGCGCCACGAGCGAGGCCCTGGAGCGCGCCCGCACCGGCGGCGGGCCGACCCTGATCGAGGCGAAGACCCACCGCCGCGGCAGCCATGCCGAAGGTGAAGAAGCCTTCCTCGGCGGGCAGACCTATCGTGCTGAAGCCGAAACGGCGGCCGCGCAGGCGAAGGACCCGCTGCACCTGCTGCATACTTATGTCAGCGAAAATGACATTCTGCCGGCAAATCAGCTGGAAGCGCTCGACGCGGATATCACACATTCCGTTCAGGACGCGGTTGAGGCCGCGCGCAGCAGTCCAGAGCCAGAAATCGAATCACTGTATGAAGATTTGTGGGTATAGATTGGCGCTGAATGACCGGGAGCAATTGAGTGCCTCGTAAAACTTATGTAGCGGCGATTCAAGAGGCTTTATCCGAAGAGATGCGGCGGGACCCGAGTGCGTTTCTTATCGGCGAGGATGTGCGTATCGGCGTCTTCCCCAGCACGCGCGGATTGCACGCTGAATTCGGCGACAAACGCGTCATCGACACGCCGATATCCGAGTTGGCGGTGGCCGGCGCAGGAATTGGCGCGGCGGTGACCGGCCTGCGCCCGATTGTCGACCTGATGTTCGGTACGTTTCTCTATCTCGCCTTCGATCAGATCGCCAATCAGGCGGGCGCGATGCGATTCATGTACGGTGGACAGACGAAGGTGCCGCTGGTCCTCATGGTGCAAAATGGCGCCGGCAGCAGCGCTGGCCACCATCATAGTCAGGCGGTGCACCAATTCTTCATGAATATGCCACAGATCAAAGTCATATTGCCGAGTACACCCTACGATGGCAAGGGATTGCTCAAGTCGGCGATACGCGATGACAATCCAGTGCTTTTCCTGCATTCGCTTTCGCTTGGCGGGAAGCGCGGTGAAGTGCCTTCCGATGAATACCTCGTGCCAATTGGCGTTGCCGATGTCAAGCGTGAGGGAAGCGATGTCACGATTTGCGCCGCCGGTCCAACCGTGTATACCGCGTTGGACGCGGCTGAGACACTGGCGGCCGAGGGCGTCGAGGCGGAAGTGATTGACTTGCGCAGTTTGTCGCCTTGGGACAAGGATACAGTCCTGGCCAGCGTCGCCAAGACCGGGCGTTTCGTCGCTGTAGACGAGAGTTTCCCGACTTGCAGCGCTGCCAGCGAATGGTGCGCCACCGTGGCTGAACAAGCCTTTCACCATCTTCGAGCGCCGGTGCAGCGCGTGACCAATAAGGATGTGCCGATGCCTTTCAGTCCGGTCTTGGAGAAGGCGGTCCTCCCGTCCGCGGCCGATGTGATTGCGGCGGCGCGCCGAACTTTCGCCTAAAGCCGGCGGCGCGGTGGCAAATCGGTTAGGAGAATATGGTGTCTTTGATTCCAATCTATATGCCGAAATTCGGAATGACGATGGAAGAAGGCTTGATCGTCGAGTGGCTGGTCGCGGAAGGTGATACCGTTGCCGAAGGCGATGGCATCGTCGTGATCGAAACGGAGAAGGTCAGCACCGAAGTGGAAGCGCCGGCCGGCGGCGTCGTGGTGGAATTGAGTTGCGAAGTCGATGACGAGGTCCCGGTTGGCGAAATCATCGGCTTTATTGAATCCGCTTGAACATGGGACGTCTATCAGGGAAGACCGCGCTGATCACCGGCGCCGCTAGAGGTATCGGGCGAGCCATTGCGCTGCGCTTCGCCGCGGAAGGCGCCAATCTTGTGCTCTGTGATCTGAATCTGGCAAGCCTGCGCGAAGTCGCTGCTGAGGCGGAGTCAAAGGGTGTGAAGGCGCTATTCCGGCGGACCGATGTGTCCGTGCGGAGCCAGGTTCAACAGTTGGTTGATGATGGCATTTCTGAATTTGGCATGATCCACACCGCGGTCAACAACGCCGGCATATTTTTCAACGCGCCCTTCGAGCAGACCACCGATGAACAGTACGAACGAATCATGGCGGTTAATGTCAGGAGCGTGTTTCTTGTCTCGCAAATTGTGATCCGACAGTGGCTGAAGCACGAGATTAAAGGCACGATCGTCAACCTGGCTTCAATCGGCGCCGCCGTCGCCTTCGTTGATTCGTCCGCCTATTGCACCACGAAGGGCGCGGTCGCGACCCTGACTCGCTGCATCGCCCTGGAATATGGACCACGAGGGATTCGTGCCAATTCGATGGCGCCCGGCATCATTGATACACCGATGCTGCCCAGCCAGGCAGACAACGAACGCTGGGCGAAAACGGCGATACCGCTGCGCCGCTTGGGCGAACCAATAGATGTTGCCGATGTCGCGCTGTTTCTGGCGTCGGACGAGTCGCGCTATATCACCGGAGAGATGATCTTTGTCGACGGCGGCTGGATGCTCAATTGACTCCGATACCGAGACGGCGACCTCAGTAGAACCGGGTTAGTCATGTCAATAGACAGCCCCGCTAGCGATCTCCCCTTCCTTAGCTCGCTGGATGCCCGCCATAGAGATGGCGGGAGAGGGGCCGGGGGATGGGGTAAAATAGCGGCGAATCAGAATTCTCACTACTTCCTTGGACCCACTTCTGCGAGGAACCTGCCGTGAGGCTGCGGGATAAGGTCGCTCTGGTCACCGGCGGCGGATCAGGTATTGGCGCGGCGAGCTGCTATGCATTTGCCAGAGAAGGCGCGCGGGTAGCGGTGGCGAATCGGACGCTCGCGAAGGCTGAAGCGGTGGTGCGCGCCATCAAATCCGAAGGTGGCCGGGCGATCTCTATCGGGGCCGACGTGTCCGTCGGCGCCGACGTACAGCACATGATTGACACCACCGTAGCGGAATTGGGTGTGCCCGATATTGTATTCAATAATGCGGGCATCAGCCCATCCGGCCGCGTCACCGATATCAGCGAAGCTGAATGGGACGAGTGCATCAGTATTGACTTGAAGTCCATCTTCTTAACCGCCCGCTGCGCAATACCCCTGATGATTGAGAAGGGCGGTGGTGTCATCCTCAATACGGCCGGCACATTCGGTATCCGCGCCGCCAGAAACAAAGCCGCCTATTCGGCCGCCAAAGCCGGGGTCATCAACCTCACACGGTCAATCGCTCTCGATTACGCGCGCGAGGACATTCGCTGCAATGCGATCTGCCCGGGTTTTGTTGATACGCCTCTGAATGCAAACTTTCCAGCGACGGCGCGAGACGCGTTCCTGGAGCAGTATCAGCCGCTACGCGGGCTGATTGGCGCGGGGGATGCCGCGGAAATGGCAGTATACCTCGCTTCCGACGCCGCCAATATGATCACGGGACAGATCTTCGTCCTCGACGGCGGCCAACAGGCCGGGCTCTACGCCTGATGCCGTCCATCATTCATGCGCGCTATACCTTGCGCGATGGCGTCGCGCTGGAGAATCTCGCAATCTGCGTCGACGGGGAATACATTGTTGGCGCCGGCACGTTGTCCGAACTGGTCGCTCGCTATCCTATGGCTGATCGGGTAGGCGGCGACAACTACATTCTCGCGCCCGCATTCACCAACGCGCATGACCACGGGCGCGCTCTGGGAACCCTGGCGCTGGGCGTGCCCGACAGCTTCCTCGAATTATGGCTCGGCCGTCTGGCGCATCTTCCGCGCATTCCACCTTATCTGGCGGCGCTGTATTCGGGCTTGCAGCTTCTTCAATCCGGCGTGACCGCTGTCGCTCATAGTCACAATCCAAACTCCTGGTCGGAACTAGCGGCTGAGCTGCCGGAGTCGCTGCGTGGATATGCGGACGCCGGCATTCGCGTCGCCATGCACCCGCCGATAATCGACCAGAATCAACTCGTTTATGCCGAGCGCCAGCGGTTTCTCGGCATGCTTCCGCCGGAACTGCGCGAATCGATAGGGGATGCCATAGGCATCGCTTTGAGCGCCGATGAGTATTTCGCGATCTTGGACGATCTGTACCGCAGCGCTCATGACCGCGAGGGGCATCGGGTGCATATTCAAGCCAGTCCGGCTGGTGGGCAATGGTGCAGCGATGAATTGATCAACCGGGCATGTGAATGGGCGCGCAGGCGTCATACGCGGGTGCAGATGCACATGCTTGAAACGCGATATCAGCGGATATACGCAGAGAAGACTTGGAGCAAAAGTTTCATTCGACATCTTGACGATATCGGCGCCTTGGGCGACTGGCTCACATTGGCGCATATGGTCTGGGTTGAAGACGACGATATTGAGCTCCTGGCGGATCGCGGCGTCGGCGTCGCCCATAACATCAGCAGCAACTTGCGCCTGCGCAGCGGCATCGCGCCGATCGCCAAGATGGCGGCAGCCGGCGTCAAAGTCGCCATTGGCTTGGACGGGCATGCTTTGGACGACGACCAGGATTTCCTGCGTGAAATGCGGCTGGCTTGGACGATTGGCAATCAAAGCGGGATGGCAGCGGCAGACCTCAGCCCGGAAACGGTATGGCGGATGGGCGCGGACATCGCTGCCGAGATTACTTTCGGCGTGGACGTTCCTCTGGGAAAGCTCGAAGTTGGGAGGCTTGCCGACCTGATCCTGCTGGATTGGGATGCGGTGAAGGGTATCTGGACGCCGGCTGACTTGCCGTCACTGGAGTTGCTTCCGACATTCTTGTTGCGCCGCGCCAAGCGGGAACATGTGCGGCAGGTGATGGTTGGCGGCTCCTGGGTCGTGCGCAATGGCGAGCATGCAAAAGTGGAAATTAAGGATGTCGAGCGCGAGATATGGGAGCGGCTGCAGTTTGAATCGGGTGAGCAGGCAGCGAGATTTGACCTTTATCTGCGTGATTTCTACCGCGCTTGGGACAACGGAGACTGGCCTTCGCCGCCACGATAAAGCAAGCTGCTAATTGCAGGTCAATCCTTCGGGATGGACTTGATCGCGTCATATCAGTGCCGGTCCCACCAGAAAAGTCACGGGCAGCGCGCTCAACCGCACGATCGCCGATGAGTTGCCGCAGATATGGATGCGCCCTCTTTCGCAGCGATTGCCGGCGGCGATCCCATGAATCGCATAGACTAGAGTTAAATGTTGGAGGAATGCCATGCGCGCAAAAGTGAACGGAACAGAGTTATTTTTTGACACCGTTGGTTCTGGTCTTCTTCCGGTCGGGGACAGAATGGTCGAAATGCCCGTCTGCTTCGTGCTACATGGCGGGCCTCTAATTGATTCAGGCTATCTGCGACCGTGGATGGACGATCTGGCTGATGTCATGCAACTGGTGTACGTAGATTACCGGGGCACAGGCCGCTCGCAGCGCATGCCGCCCGAAAACTACACGCTCGAAAACACGATCGATGATCTCGACGCGCTGCGACTGCACCTCGGTCTGGATCGCATCGCGGTGCTGGGGCATTCGCACGGCGGAATTCTGGCGATGCCGTACGCGCTGAAATATCCTGACAGCGTTTCGCACCTGCTATTAGTGGCCACAACGCCATACACCGGTCCCGAACACGAGGCGGAAAGCGAGGCCAATCAGGCGGCATTGGCGGCGGCGCAACCCGAGCTCGCCCCGCTTCTCGATGAACTCACGCAGAAGAGTTTCAGGCGGCCGAAAACCGAAGAGGAACACCGGGCGCGTTTCCATCAGACCTTTCGCTTGTATTTCCACCGGCACGATCCGCAGATCGTACATGACGTCGCTGAGCGAACCATTTTCGCGCCCGAGAAGCTGCGTTATTGGATCGAAAACGAATCTCACCAATATGACGTGCGTCCCCGGCTGCATGAGATTTCGGCGCCAACCTTAATCCTGGCTGCGCGATACGACTGGAGGACCACCATCAAACATGCGGAAATCATCAAGAACGGGATACGCGGATCAGAACTTGCGATATTTGAGGATAGCGGGCACCAACTCTATATTGAGGAGCATGAGAAATTCTTGTCGACGGTGAGGGACTTCATGCGCAAGCATTCGTGATAATCGCAGCGCGTGCCTGGGCGCTCCTCAATTCCTGGAATATGCCGCAGCCCATCGCCAAAATTGGTGATTCGCAACAGATTGCAGTATGATTTGGATGTCGGTTGCGGACATTATTCGCGACCAGTTAACCGCTTCGCAGGTATAGCGACTGGAGATCCTATGTAAGGACGCGGGCCATTTGAAATTCCTCAAATGAGTCAAACTAATTCTTTATGGAGAAGAAAATGAAACACAATATCAGGCTAAGGTTCTTTGTCATTCTCGTTGCGGTTATGCTGTGTGTCGCCGTTGCGCCAGGCGTGGCGCAGGATGCATCCGAAGGCACGATTATCTGGGGCGTGAAGACCGAGGCGACCGGCATCGACGTCCAGACCAACGGTCAATCTCCGTCCAGGCAGCTCTTCAATTTCGTCTATGAGCAGTTGGTCGATTTGGATGAAAACCTCAATGTTGTGCCGGGCTTGGCTGAATCCTGGGAACAGCTCGACGATACCACTTACCGCTTCCATCTGCGGCAGGGCGTGCGCTTCTCAAATGGGCGCGAGATGACAGCCGACGATGTCGTCACATCGTTTGAGCGCATCATTGATCCCGAGCTTGGCTCCTATATCTTAAACACGGTCCCACTGCAGAGCGTGACGAAAGTGGACGACTACACGGTCGATATCGGTATCGCTTCGCCCTTTGGCGCCTTCCTGAGCGCCATTACCACCGAAGCCGCTTCGATCATCCCCGGGCAAGAGTATCTCGAGGGAAGCTTCGACCCAACCGTCGACATGCTCGGCACCGGGCCCTTCGTGCTGGAAGAACACTTGCCGGACGAATCGTGGACCTTTGCGCGCAACCCGCACCATTGGCGTGAAGGTCTGCCGAAGGCCGATCGCGTCAAGGTCCTGATCATTCCTGAGGATGCCACCATGTTGGCCGCGCTGCGCGATGGAAGGATCAATGTCGCGCGGCTCGAAAGCTACGACGCGCTGGATGTATTGGCGCAGATCCCGAATGCCGAGGCCGAGGTGCAAGCGATTACGCACTATTGGACCCTGCATTTGAATTCGGTTCATCCTGACTCGCCCTTTGCCGACGCGCGGATTCGCCAGGCGATCAATCTCGCCATTGACCGGCAGCAGATCTCCGACCTCGTCTTCGCCGGGCATGAGGACATTGCCGTGCCGGCTGTCAGCACAGCCGAGCCCTGCGATACGTCGGCGATGCCCTTGGCTCAATACGACCCCGATCGGGCGCGCGAATTAATCCAGGAGGCCGGCGCCGAGGGGCTGACTTTCACACTGGTCGGTCGCGGACCCAGTACGCCAATTGCAGAGGTGGTGCAAGCGCAATTGGCGGCGGTTGGGCTGAATCCACAGATTGAAGTATGGGACTTCGCGGAAGGCATTCAACGGATCTACGGCGGTTTCAATCCGGACGAACCCGGTGAGCCGGTGGCCAGTTTTGGCTTCAACTCCAGCAAGTCCGCTCCCATCTTTGGCTATCAGAACTGGGCTGCCAACTGGATGACCGGCGTATCGACGTTGGCAGCTGACGAGGAATATCGCGGGCTGGTCGCGCAAGCAAACTCGATGAATTCGGGTCCTGACCGTTCGGCATTGTTTCAGCGCATGTGCGAGATGGTTTACGAGAACGCCAGCCATCTGCCTATCCTCACGAAGGGACACATCATCGCCCATCGATCTGACTTGGTCACCGTTAAGATTCAACCGGTCGAGGCCGCCGGTGGCGACTTCCTCCGCTTCGCAAGCGAGTTCACCGTGCTTGATGCGGAGTAACCTGGCGCAATGGCAGCTTCAATGAGCTTTGTCGCGGCGGGAGAGATTTAGTCCGCTTTGGCAGGGACGGTTCAGGCAATAGAGCCGTCCCTGCCACTTGCGCTCGCTCAGCGCGCTGCCATTGCTGAGCCTTCTCAATATGAGTTATTTGCGCTTATTTCGTTTTGCTATTGAGCGCCTTGCCAGCGCGCTACTGACGCTCCTCGGTGTATCAATCCTCGTCTTCACGGCGATCCATCTGATTCCAGGAAGTTATGAAGCGGTCATGCTCGGGCCGCAAGCGCCGGAAGCGGCTCGTGAAAGGCTGCGAGAGAAGTACGGTCTGGATGATCCGCTGCCGCAGCAGTACATGCGTTGGCTGCTTGCCTTTCTCGGCGGCGATATGGGAATCGCACTCTGCCGCAGCCAGCAGAGCATTGGGCAGCAAGCCTGTGAGAATGCGGACCAGGCGCCGATCATCGCCGAATTTGCCCGCCGGGCGCCCGCGACGATCCAGCTGGCTTTCATGGCTGCGGGAATGGCAAATTTAGTCGGTATTCCTTTGGGAATCCTGGCCGGGCTCAGCGCCGGTTCACGCGGTGTGCGCGGCACGAGCAGAGCCATCAGCGCGCTGGGCATGGGCATCCCCAGTTTCGTGCTGGGGACCCTTTTCGTTTACGTGTTCTCGGTTCACGATCTGGGACTCACTGTGGGCGGTTACGTGCCCTTGTCGGAAGATCCGGAGACGAACTTGCGCGCGATGGTTCTGCCGGCGATTACGCTGAGCGTCTTCGGAACGGCTCTGTTCGCCCGCACGACGCGAGACGCGGTGCTGACCGTGCTGGCCGAGCCGTATATCATGGCCGCCGTCGCCCGGGGCGAGTCGCCCGGGCAAATTGTGCGGCGTCATGTATTGCGCAACGCGGCTATCCCTGTCGTCACCGTCAGCGCCGTGAATATGGGCTACTTGCTCGGTGGCGCGGCGATTGCCGAGCTGCTGTTCTCGGTGCCCGGATTCGGCTGGTATGTGCTGGCTGCGATCCACAAACGTGATTACGCGGTGGTCCAGGCTGGTGTGCTGGTGGCGGCGGTGGCATTCGTCGGGGTCAATCTGCTGGCGGATCTGGCGTATGCGATCATTGACCCGCGCACCATTCGGCGCGGCCTCGGGTGAGCAGGCGATGAGAATCCCCTTCCAAGGTGATTTCCTTTCGCGTCTGGCGGTTGTTCTGCTGGCGATCTTGCTGCTGCTGGGCTTCGTTGGGCCCAGCCTGCCCGTCGGCGACCCGGCCGCGATCGCCTTCGGTCCCCGGCTATCGCCACCGGCACCCGGCTGGCTGATGGGCACCGACAACCTCGGCCGCACGATGCTCCCGCGCGTTTTGCAGGGCATCCGCATCACCTTCGTGCTCGCCACCGCCCCGGTACTCATTACCTCGGTCCTCGCCGTCGTGATCGGGATGCTGGCCGGCTACCTCGGCGGCTGGTTTGATGAGCTGGTCGCCCGTTTGGCTGATGTGCTCTTCGCCTTCCCTTCACTTCTGCTGGGGCTGATATTGGTCGCCATTATGGGTCCCGGCGTGCGGGGCATAACCGCCGCCATCATCCTGATCACCTTGCCGCTGATGGTGCGTGTTGTCCGCGCCACTACGCTTTCCATTGCCAGCCGCGACTATGTCGCTGCCTCGCGCGTAAGCGGCGCGTCGCTCCCTCGTTTGCTATTGGTGCATCTCTTGCCAAACATCGCCGGCGCGGTCGTTGTCCAAGCCACGTTTACCATTTCGGTTTCGATGCTTATCGAGAGCGGCCTCAGTTTTCTTGGCATCGGCGTACAGCCCCCGGTCGCGTCATTGGGATCGCTGGTCCAGAATGGCAGCGTTTATCTGGTACAGGCGCCTTGGCTCGCCCTCGCGCCGGGTTTCTTTCTCGCGGTCGCCATCTTCTCGGTCAACTTGCTGGGCGATGGATTGCGCGATCGGCTGGATCCCTTGGAAGCGCATGGACTGAAATGAAATCTCTCTTACGAATTGAGAAGATCGCAGTCGAATACGCGACCGAAGGCGGCAGGCTGCGCGCTTTGGATGGCGCTACGTTAACCGTCGCGGCGGGCGAAACGGTCGGTATCGTCGGCGAGAGCGGCTCCGGCAAGAGCACGCTGGCGCTCACCATCGGCCGGGTCTTACCGGCATACGCCAGGCGCGTCGCCGGCGATATACTATTTGATGAGCAGTCTGTCTTCGCTCACAGCGACAGCGAATTGCGTGCATTTCGGCGCGACGAGCTAGGTTTCATATTCCAGAATCCGGTGTCTGCTTTGGATCCGACCATGCGCGTCAAATATCAACTGGCGCACATTCTCGACCTGAAGTCTTCCGACCCGGCAATCATGTCGCACCTGGAGCGCGTCGGCCTTAAAGATGTTGAACGTGTCGCGAATCGGTTTCCGCATGAATTGTCGGGCGGGATGGCTCAGCGCGTTGTCATCGCCCTGGCAATCGCGCGCGGACCGCGGTTGCTGATTGCGGACGAGCCGACCTCATCGCTCGACAGCACCATCCGCGACCAGATACTGGAACTGCTGTTTTCCCTGCCGGCGCAAACGGGCGCCACATTGCTCTTGTTCACACACGATCTGCGATCGGTCGCCAAGTATTGTGATCGAGTGGCGGTGATGTACGGCGGCGACGTGATAGAGAACGGTCTGGCGGAGGCGGTGTTTTCTCGCCCCCTTCATCCCTATGCCGACGCGCTGCTCAAAGCGGCGCCCGGCGCGGAAGCGATCGGCGGGAAAATCGAAGCCATTCCCGGTCGCCCTCCCATTTTGAGAGAACGCAGCGAGCGCTGCCCGTTTGCGCCACGCTGCACCTGGGTCGTGGATCTCTGCCGGAAGCAGCGGCCGGCGTCTGAAATTATCGCTGGTCGGCTGGTCTCTTGCCATCGCGCTGAGGAAAGGGCGACCGCGGCGCCGGCCCAGCTGGTTAAGGGAGCGAACAATGCCAGCTGATGCCGTTGTCAGCCTGCGCTCCGCTGGAGTCACATTTTCATCGGGACCGCCCTGGGATCGCGAAAGCCTGGATGCGGTAGGGACGGTTGATCTGGATATTCACCGGGGCGAAACAGTCGGACTGGTGGGGGAGTCTGGCTCCGGCAAGACGACTCTGGGGCGCGTTTGCCTCGGCATGCAACCCCCCTCGCGCGGCGCCGTGCTCATTGACGGCGCTCCATTTGACGGTCATCGCGGGCGACTGCGCGGGCGCCTCCAAATCGTTGGGCAGCATCCAGAATGGGCGCTGAATCCCCGCCTGCGCGTTGGCACATCGGTAGCTGAGCCGATGGCCATCATGGGCATTGGCACGCGCGCCGAACACCGGAAACGGGTCGGCGTGATGCTGGAAATGGTGGGCTTGGAAGCTTCCCTTGCCGGGCGCTTTCCCCATCAGCTTTCCGGGGGGCAACGTCAGCGAGTGGCAATTGCCCGCTCGTTAATTACAGACCCGAGTTTTGTCGTCTTTGATGAGGTCGTTAGCGCGCTTGATATGTCAGTTCAGGCTCAGATTCTCAACCTCATCAAGGATATTCAGGCTGCGCAGGGCTTTGCCGCCCTCTTCATTTCCCACGATTTGGCGGCGGTGCGTTATGTCGCGCATCGCGTGGCGGTGATGCTGGACGGCGATATCCTCGAAATCGCGCCATCCGAACGTTTCTACGGCCGCCCGGCTCATCCTTATTCGCGACAGTTGCAAGCGGCGATCACCTGAACCGCATGCGCGCAAGTGATATGGCAGAGAACAGGCTCGGAAGCATACTCAAATCGACCAAAATCCTTAATGCCACAGCGCAATCTTGAACTGCCGCCATGTAGCAGTGTCGCACGCGTTTACTCTATGACACCTTCGGGATACAGCTCCATATATCGATAATCGTGATTCGGGATGACGATATCAGCCATTTGCTTGATGCGCCGCGAATTGCGCAGCCACTGGCCCAAGTCCCAATAGGCGCCCGGCGGCCAATCGTATTCCATGTTGATATAGTTGTAATAGAAATCCCCCACCAAGCCAACTTTGCCTTTTGCCGTTTCGATTAAAACCACCATGCTTCCCGGCGTATGCCCGCCCACAAGAGCCAGTTCCAGCCCCGGCTCGACCTGCATATCGCCTTCAATGCAGTCCACCTGATCCATGATATCGGCGAAGTAATGCCGCAGTTCCGGGTAGTAAAAGGCGCTGGCGATTGGCGGCGCCAGGAACCAGGCCAATTCTTCGCGCTGCACGATGAAGCGCGCATTGGGGAAGAGTTTGGTGTTGCCAATATGGTCCAGGTGAAGATGGGTCATGATGACGATATCAATCTCTTCCGGCGTAACGCCCAATTTCTCCAACTGAGCGCGCGCGTCTTGATCGGGCGTCGTGTACCAGTATTGTCGACCGCCATAGGCTTCGGTCAGCGCTCCACCCTCTCTGCAGGTGTCGGCGTTGGTGCCGGTATCGACCAGGATCTTCTGCTTTGTGCCTTCAATGTAATAGAAGGGAATGGGCACCATAGTGCCGGAACCAATGGTCCCGTCAGAACGCTCGATCCGCTCTTGATAGCCATAGGTCAGGATTTGACCGCCGGGCATCTTGGGATTGTAGCCCAGCCCCAAGAGGCTAGTTCCAAGGGCGACCTCAATTTCTCCGGTATTCATCCAATGAACGCGATATGACATGATTGTTCTCCACTTACTTTAAACATTCTCTCGAAGTGCGAGTGGGCGACAAGTTCCTGTTTCGTTGCAAGCGCTGTGCATATGCCACCGAGGTATGGAGGCGAGCGGCCACTAAGGCGCGCCGCCCGCCTCGTCAGACGAAGGCGCGCACTCAGCCTTCCATGCTCTGGATCACCGCCCAGGCATCCGGTTCGTGCTGCTCCATATAAGCTTCCAAGATGGCCGCAAAGGAGAAGACTTCATCGAAGTCCATCTCGGATTCCACCGCGCCCAGACTGGCGTAAAAGTCGTAGACGAACTCCATGCGCGTCCGCCAGTAACGGCTGCCGTTCGGGCTGATCAGCAGCCAATACATTTCGGCGCCGGTTGTCGGGAAGAATTCGATCCTGTTCCAGAGATCCTTGATATCCTGGATCGTCATCTGCGCGCCGGTCATCGAATTCAGCAATTCGGAAATGCGACCGAAAGCCGCATCCTGATTGGAATTTACGTACTGCAAAGTCAGGAATGTGCCTTTGGCGAAAGCCACCAGTGCATCAAAGTTCTCTTCGACATAATCGGCCGTCGACAAGAAACCGCAGAGAATGACGGCTTGGGAGCCGACGTCTTGCGCGGTGACCAGAGTCTTCATTCCCTCTTTGACCAGGCGGAAACGCTGCGGCAAGCCACCCAGATAGGCATCCGCTTCGCCGGTGAGAAAGGCGGCCAAGCCATCATTGGGGTTCATGTCCAGAACGTTGACATCAGTGATGCTCAAGCCGCCAGCCGCCAAGGCAGCGCCGACGCCCATCTCCATATCTGTGCCCTTGGTGGTCAGGACGTCAAGCCCTTGCAGTTGAGAAACGGTCGCCGCCAAGGCTTCCGCGTGGTCGCCCAGCGCGGCCAGATTCTCGGCGTAAGTGGACATCCCGGAATCGGCTCGGACCATGATCGCCGAACCCTCGAAGGTGTAAAAGATATTGGCGAGACGCTGTTGCGGGAAAGCGTCCCAACTTGTCACGACAGTCGTCTCGCAGATTGAACCGATGTCGAGTGAACCGGCGGCGATGGCTTCTGTGACCGCTTCGTAGGGCAGATTGATCAGTTCAAGATCAATGCCCACCTGTTCGAAGAAGCCTTGTTCCGCGCCGACCTGGATCGCCAGCATATCCTGGAACGGTGTCATCCCAAGCCGCATGTGAGTGAGTTCATCTTGCGCGACTGCGGGCGCCAAGCTGGCCGAAAAGAGCAGCGTCAAGATCAGTACTGGCAGAAGCATCCGTTTCGCAAATGTGTTTCTGTTCATGAGTTTCTTTCCTCTGTACCTCGTATTGCTTGCTGACAGAAATAAGCAACTTCTCGGCTTGTTTCGAATTGGGCCTCCTTTCATAAGTCGCGTAGGGCACGGAGGGCGCGTAGGGCGCTTAGGGCGTGTAGACACAGCCCTTCGACATCGCCCGTCCACACTGTCCGTCGATTGAGCGCTGGTCTATTCAGAACGTGGCGCCCAGCGCGTCAGATAATTGCCAATAACGCGTACCATGCGGTCCACAATCCACGATGTGATGCCGATGATGATGACCCCCACCAAAATGGCGTCGGTCTGTAGCGTGCGCCGGGCGAGCATAATCATGTAGCCTAGCCCACTTTGCGCCCCCATGAATTCTGCCGCGATGACCAAAGCGAACGAGAGGGCAACCGTCACTCTCATGCCGCCGATCAGTGGCGGTGTGATCGCTGGCAGAATCACCGTCCGATAGATGGTCAGCCGATTGGCGCCCAAGGTGCGGGCAGCCATGATATAAATCGGCGATACGTGCTTGATCGCCTCAAGCGTGGTCACCACCATGACGGTGAAGCCGCCGAGCGCCGTCAAGATGAGCTTGCCCGTATCACCAATGCCGAACCAAAGGATAAAGAAGGGGATCAAAGCGACCGGGGGAATTGGCCGCAGCGCTTCGATTACGGGATCGAGAATGCTGTTAATCCACTTGTTCCAACTCATGGCAATGCCGCAAAGGACACCGAGGATCGCTCCAGCCAGCATCCCAACGACGACGCGATACATCGTCGCGATAAAGTATTCGACCAGCACACCTTCCATCCGTCCAACAACTTGGACGGTGTCCATCGGGGAGGGAAAGAACAGCTTGGGGATAAAGGAATCGGTGAAGAAATACCAGATGACCACTGCAGTCAGCACGGTAAGGATGCTCAGTTTCGCCTCGGCCGTTAGTATCCGCTTTGGTTTACTCAGCTGCTTTGGATCTTGCTCGTTGTTTGTCTGCGATTCGGCCATGTCGCATCCAGCCCTCTCAGGTCTAGCTCGCCTCTTCTTCCACCAGCAGCTCGCGGATGTGCCCGCGCAGCGCCTGAAACTCATTAGATAGCTTTATTGATGCCTCTCGTGGTCGGGAAAAGGGGATATCCAGCACCACCTGAATCGTGCCCGGGCGCGCGGTCATCACCGCCACACGGTCCGCCAAAAAAATGGCTTCTTCCAAATCGTGCGTCACAAAGAGCACGGTGCGCTGCCGATCGGCCTCGGCGACCGACAGCCGCATAAGGTCTTCCTGCATCTTCTCCTTGGTGATGGCGTCAAGCGCGCCGAAGGGCTCGTCCATCAGGAGCACGGTGGGATTAGTCGCATAGGCGCGGGCCAGATCAACGCGCTTCTTCATGCCGCCGGACAGCTCCTTCGGATAGGCATCGCGGAATCCGCTTAATCCAACCAGGTCGATCAAGTGATTGACGATCTCATCTTGCTCTTTCTTGGGGGTTTTCGTCTGCTGCAAGCCGTAGCCGATGTTCTGCGCGACGGTCATCCAGGGGAAGACGGCATCGCCCTGGAAAACTACCGTCCGGTCTGGATCGGGTTCATGCACCGGCGCGCCGCCAACCTGTACAGCGCCGCCGCTCGGAGAAACGAGACCGGCGACAATGAATACCAACGTGGACTTGCCGCAACCGGAGGGACCGACAAGACACATAAACTCGCCGGCTTGCACCTCGAGGTTCACATCTCTGAGCGCCTCGATTTGGCGAGCGGTGCCTTCAAAGGACTTCCGCACGTCCTGGATCTGGATATATGCGCTCATCAGGCTCCGCTCGCCGCTCGCTGCAATACAATGTCACAGGCGGTATCAAAATAGCCAGACAGTTGCTCCGCGCCGTCGTCGGTAATCAAATAGCCCGATTCCCAACGGATCCCCCATAATCGCGGGTGGAATATCGCCAGATCAATCAGCAAAACCATGCCGGGCTGAAATTCCCAATCCGGGTCCGGACAAAGGAAGGGCGCTTCCGCTTCCAACAATCCACACGAGTGAACGACGCCGTAGATCTGATACTTCTCGAAATCATAGCGGGCAAGCTCCCGGCGCGAAGAATGGTAAAGCTCGCTCGCCATCAGACCGGGGCCGAGCTGCTTTTCAATCGACTGGTAGACCGTGAACAAGTCACGAATATAGTCCCGCTGCGCTTGCGGAACCGCGCCTACTGTCAGCGGAACGCCGAGCGACGCGCAGTAACCCTGATATTTAGGGCTGATCCCGATTGTGATGAAGCTGCCATTGTCCACGGGTCTCTGCGTCGGCCGGCCAAACACCGAATTGGTCCGTTCCTGCGAGGACAGAATCGTCGAATAGGCATAGCCTTCGGCGCCAGCAGCGCGCATGGCTGCTTCCCCGACGCCAGCCAGCGCCGCTTCGCTCATGCCAGGAGTCACGCCATTGAGCATTGCTTCGAGGCCCGCGTCAACGATTCGGTATGCCGTCCTGATCTTATCTATTTCGCTGGCTGACTTGATCTGCCGCGCGCGATGCACCGAGTCGGTGATATCCACGATTTCCTCCGCCATCGACGACAATGCCTGGTAAAGCGTCATCGGCAGGAATCCGCTTCCGACCAGCCCAATCCGACGAAGCGCGCCGCCGGCCAATTCCCTCAGCACATCGGCCGTATCTTCCCAACGGGTATTCGGGTAAGCAGCGCCCCAAGCCAAGAATAGAGAAATGACTCGGCTTTCCAATTCGGGCATGTGGGTCATGACAAAGTTCGCCGTTTCTGGCCCGACGAGAAGGCAAGGGTCGCCGCCGGGAACTGAAATCGCGACGAAGCCGCGCTCAAACTGCGTCCAGATATTCGTGAGGTAGCAGGCATCCGCCATATTGTATTCATCAAAGTAGACCAGAATGAGGTCGAGGTCATTCTCCTGGCCTACTTGAGCGAGCCTGGTCCAGCGCTCGCGCAATTCCGCTATGTCTGCCATCGTCGTTCTCCTATTCAATCGGACCTCGGCTCATACAGCCGATTGATTGTCTTGAGCTTATATCGCCCTTTGTCGCGCGCGCAGTCCAAATTGCATGTCTGCGCCAGCGGCAATCTGCTAACAACTGCGAGCCTGCCCGATGTTTGCTTGTCGCCTGGCGCTGTGCTGGAAAGTAGCGGTAGCTTGTCCGGCAGCTGCCGCTACGAAGAATGGTGGTGATGGAGCTAAAAGTATCGCGCAACGTAAATCATCAAGCTTAATATTGGCGTTTAGGAAATTTCTTTATCTCAACTCCTCTACTTTATCCATCAATGCTCGTACCCGATCGCCATCAACCGGGTTTTCAAACACACCACCGCGCTTGAAGGCAGTGCCGATGATGGCGGCGTCGGCGATTTTCAGTTGTTCCTTGACATTGGCATGGTGAACACCGGTATTGGCGACGAGTGGCATTGCCGGCAGCGCGTCCTTCACCTGCCGCAGCGTTGCAGTTGATGTCTCTTCCCCGGCGGTCAAACCCGATATGCACAAGGCATCGGGACCGGTATTGAAGACGGTTGACCGGGCGACCGATACGATATCTCGATTGGCGAGATAGGCGGCTGCTTCAGGCAAAATATTGAAGAACAGCCGAATATCCTCCCCGCCAATGGCGTGCTGATGGCGCACAATCGCGCCGCAATTTGTATCCCACAGACCAAAGTCGCTGGCGTAGACGCCGGTAAAAATCTCACGCACAAACTGCGCGCCCGTGGCGACCGCGAGGTCAAGCGAGGCATAGGGGTCCCACAGGACATTGACGCCAAAGGGCACGCTGATGTCGTCAAAAAGCTCGGCGATGATGCGAGCCATGGCGGCGACCGTGACGCATTCTACCTTGGTGAGGTAGGGCAAACTGAATTCGTTGGAGAACATAACCCCGTCGACGCCGCCTGCTTGGAGGGCGCGCAGATTGGCGCGCGCATCGGCGACAACAGCGCGCATGCCTGCGACGCTGTCGAAATCAGGGTCGCCGGGCAGCGCCAGCAAGTGGCACATCCCGATGACGGGCTTTTCAACAGCGAACACCTTCCGCAGCCAAGTTGTCATCGTAATCTCAATCGATCGACATTCTTCAGGCGATCACTATATCTATATCGTCAGCGGCATAAGCCGACAGCGCGTCTTGTGAAGCATCATCAGTGACGATCGTGTCGATCTGGTCCAAGTCGCACAATTTGGCGAAGGCCACCTTGCCAAGCTTTGAACTATCCGCGATGACGATACGCCGCTGTGAAGCGTCTACTGCCGCTCGCTTCACCTGCGCTTCATCCACGTTGTAATCCGTGACGCCAAACTCTTGGTGGACGCCGGCAACGCCCATCACGAATACATCAAAGACCAGTTCTTCAAAGGCGCGCGTCGCCAGATGGCCGACCAATGAGCGCTCTCTATTTCGCGTCTTGCCGCCGGTTATCATCAGAACGATACCGGGCTCATCGGCCAGGATCGCGGCCGCCCAAAGGTTCGATGTCAGCACCGTCAAATTCTGGCGACCCTTGAGCGCGCGCGCCACTTCTACAGCCGTGGTGCCCACATCAAGAATCACGGTTTCGCCTTCGCGCAGCAGCGATGCGGCGCGCTTACCGATGCGGGCTTTTGCGCCTGCATTGGCATGCTTGCGCAGTGCGTACGGAGGCTCGTAGCTGAGCGACGTGACGCTTACCGCGCCACCACGGGTGCGCTTCAGCAGGCCCTCGTGTTCCAGCGCTTCAAGGTCTCGCCGGGTGGTCATATCCGAGACCTTGGTGAGTTTGCTTAAGTCACCAACGGCAACGCGGCCGGTCGCGTCCAGAATCCGCACTATCGCCGCCCGCCGTTCGCCCGCGCTCAGTTTCCCGCCACGGAGCAATTTGCCGTCGGCACTCTTAATGTCAACATCCTGTGTGTCTACTAAAACACTCATATCCAAGAAATTTGTCCAAAGCAACAAGCATTCTGTTTGAATGTAACCTGTTGCGCTGTTCTTGTCAAGCAATCAGGAGCAAGCTCAATCCTGCGGGCATCTTCATTACGCAAATTGCGAGATTTGGGCGGAGAGTGCAACACATGGCATAGCGTTACCGAGCGTGTGGAAGAGAACAGGCCAATGAGGCAAGTCGCGACTCTGACTTACGCTCGCCGAGGTCAATCTTCGCGCTTACATTCCCAGACGCTGGAACTGCTCCAAAGGCCTGTCATTCGCTTTCCTCAGTCGCGCCGAGCGACCGATCATTAGCGCTTCAATTTCAGAGTCGCGCAAGGGATGCTCTTGTCCCGGATCTTCGTCCATATCAAGCAGCAAGGCGCCGCAGGCATGGGCATCGGGCCCGGCGCGCGCTGGAATCTTCATGGCGCGGCTGCCCGCAAGCCACTAACCCGATAGAATGCCCGATATAGTGACTTCTGGCGTTTCGTCATGAGCGCTTACTGTTTACCGGCGCCCCTCTTTTGTCGCGCGGGCATCGCATTCAGTAGCGCAGTCCTGTCTCGCAGCGCCAGAAGTTCTACGTAGCTATGACCTTGAGGAATCCGCGCGGCGCTTTCAAGGCGACAATTACGATGCAGCAGCTCCTTAAGCCTCGATGCCAAGCGCAAGCGCCCCAATGGACAGGCGAGCCAGATTCCCCTCAATGTGGTCCGCATGAGGCAGCGCTTCAGCATCGGCGCCGACATAGATCAGGCTCCCCAAGACGGCCAAATCGATATGAATATCGTTCATCAGCCAGCCGAGTTCCACCGCGCCGGCGCACTGCGGCAGGCTCGTCATCAGGTTGCCGCGCCACGACAGGATCTTCGTGTGAAATGAAGGCAGGTCGGCCTGAAAATCGATCGTTGCTGCAGACTGCGCGATAGCGGTGATTCCGCTCGCCAAGTCGGCGACAGCCGCGATATCTTCATCAGTACATGCGGCGACCTGGCGCTCGTCAGGCGGCGGTCCATCGGCTCTTCGACTGGCGTAAAGCGTATCTGTCAACTGGCTGAAACGTTCTTTATCGTTCGGCAAGTCGCGGTATGGATTGCGGCTGTATAAGCGGCCGTCGATATCCAGCATCCGCCTGGCAATGACGTCGCCAACGACCTGGGTGAACTGCAAAAGGCTAAGGTGCGCTTCCCAACAGAGCGGAAACTGGTCGAAGCTGATATCGCGCCAATCCAGATACGTCGTGGCGTAATCGAGCATCTCGGCAATCGAGGTCGCCTTCGGGTATTCAAGCCTTTCTTCAAACTTCAAGGCCGGCAATGCAATAGTCAGGCTTTCCGACTGCGCGCATTCCGGCAACCGGCTTTCGCCCGGCGTCACCGTTTCTTTCGCCACCGGCTCTGCGCTAGAAACAGCACGAATCAAGATTCGCATGCGTGATGCGGTGGCGTCCACTTCCGCTGCGTATGGATTCTCCGTCGCCGGCAAACCAGCCTGCTCTAATACCATCAATAACGCGTTGCCCGTCAGCGTCAGCGCCTCCAGCCAACTCACTTCAATCGCCTCAGGACAGGTCGGCAGACGGGAAAATATGCCAGCACGCCAATCGACGTACTCGCGGCTGTATTGCAGGGCGTCATCAAGCGTTTCCATGGTCATCGCCGATCGCAGGACATCGCTATAACCCTCGCTGTGGTCCCAAAATGAAAGCTCGCGCATCGCTTCGCCACAGGTAAACTGAGTCCCGCTTGGCGAAGATGGCAAGGCAAGCTCGCCGCTGCGATAGGCTTCGAAAGTAACCAGCAGTTCCTGCAAGCGCAACGAATTGCTGTGATCAGCCTCAACTTCCGCGTGATACGGCGTATCCAGTTCCGCTTGCGCCAGATAACTGAGCGCGTGCATAGCGGCGTAGTCGGTGCTGATTTGCCGCATCAGCCAGGCCAGTTCCAGCACTTCCTGGCACATCGGCAGTTGCAGCCAAAGCCGTCTCCGCCACTCAACCTGGCGGGCGATGAAAAGCAGCTTTTCGACATCAGAAAGCGCCGTCCTGCCCTGCTCTGACAAGTCCTCAAATTCAGCCGGCAGACGCGCGAAGGACTCTAGATCGGCGCTAGAGCAATTCGGCAGGCCAAAGGTAGTTTGAGCGATTACCGGCCGCTTCTCCACGCGCAGCCGTTCCCGGGAAAATAGATCTTGTACTTCGCCTACACCCACTTGGAAATGATCAAAATGATCTTGCAAAAATGAATTGTCGGCATCTGGCACGCCGCTCAGCTGAAGGGCGCGGCTGATCGCAAACGAATTCAGCAAGCGGCTCCAATCGATCAGGTAGAAATAGACGAAGCTGCACCCCTGCATAGCTGACCAGGCGCGTTTATGCCAAGCGACGGCCCCGCTGCTAAAAGCCAGGAGGTCGGACAGGTCGCCAGCGGCTTGGGCGCCATCCACCAACATGCGGTACTCAAGGCCGCGTTCATTTGCCGCCGCCATATCTTCGTAATAGCATTCAGGACCGTCAGAGCCTCCGGAGGTTTCCAGATCATCGCGCTCTCCGCTGCCCAAAATCGCATTCAGCCGCTCGAAGTGCCGGTCGAGCTTTTCACGCGCATCCTCCATTGCCCGCTCAAAAGGATTGTCCGCATCGGCGACGCCGGCCAAGCGCAAAATTTGCCCGGCGTAGGCATCGTTCAAGCCTTGATGCAGCCGCCAGACCGTGTCAAAGCCTTCCAGGCAATACCCGGTTCTAAAGGGTAGAAACTTGGCGAAGCCGGTGAATTCGTCGGCGAGCGCCAGCAGCTCGTCCGCGCTGGACGTGGCCTCTATCTTGTGAATCCGCTCATTCACGCTGCCGCGATCGTCAAACAGGTTGTTCAGAATTTTGGCTGAACAGATCCGATAGGCGGAATCGCCCCCCTGCGCCAGCGGCACAATCACGAAAAGAACCAGCAGCAAAAGCTTACGCATGTCAAACGCTCCTCATTTTCTTCGGGCTTTGGCGCTATATGGTGGCCTGCCAAGCTCACTTCGAGATCAAGTATCCACGAGGACTGTTTATATCTCCGTTTAGGGGCCGGGCGCGGCAATGCCCTCGATACCGAGCGCCTGCGCCTGATAAACCATGCGCGCCAAGTTCTCCTCAATGAGCTTGGCATGATGCAGCGCTTCGATATCGGCGCCGACAAAACTCAGGCTCCCCAAGACCGCCAAATCGATATGGATATCGTTCATCAGCCAGCCCAGCTCGACCGCGCCGGCGCACTGTGGCAAGCGCGCCATCAGGTCGCCCCGCCAATTTAGTATCTCCCAATGAAACGCCGGCAGCGCCATTCCCAGTTCAAACGACTCCGCCGAGCGCGCGATAGCCATAATGCCGCTTGCTAAATCAGCGACAATATCGATTTCTTCGGCGCTGCAGACCGGTACCACGCGTTCCGCTGGGCGCGGACCGGAAACCAGGTGCGCTTCAAAAAGGGCTTCATCCAATCTTTCGTAACGCAGGAAGTCTTCCGGCAGCTGACGCCAGGGACTATCGCCATAGAGCCTGCCGTCAATGTCGAGCAGCCGCCGCGCGATGGCATCGCCGACGATCTGCGTGAAGTCCAGGCGGATCTCCTGCGCTTCGGCGCATGGCGGAAAATCACCGAAGGCATCATCGCGCCATTCGAGATAGGTCTTAGCGTATCCAACCAGCTCATCAGTGGAGAACCACGTTGGATAGCCCAGCAGCTCGTCGTAGGTTTGCTCCGCGCCTACGATAATGGATACATCGTCTTCCGCACATGAGCGCAGGCGGCTGGCGCTTGGCGCGCCCTGCTGCTTTGGAATTGATTTTCCTCGGTGAAATTCCGTGAGGAACTTGAACCAGCGCCTGAATGCCAACTCTCCCTCGACGACATAGGGATTGTCCTTTTCTGGCAGACCCGCGAGTTTCATCACCGCGGAGAGCGCGTCGCTCGTCGTCAGCAGCGCCGTCCACCAACCATATTCAATCGCTTCCGGGCAGGCTGGCAAGCCAGCCAAATAGCCATCGCGCCACCGGACTTGATCCGCAAAATAAGCGGCGGCGTCATCAGCCGAGCTTATCTCGCGCGCTTGCCCCATCATTTTGCGGAATCCTGCTATGATCCCGTCATATTCATCTTCGCTAAGTTGGTCGCCACAGGTGAAAAACGCCGCCTCAGCCGTCTTGGGCAAGTCGACATTTGCGCCCTTCAGATAGGCGTCGAAGCGCTCTCGCAATTGGCGCAGGCGCTGCCCATCGCGGGCCTCAGCGTGCGTTGCAACCGTCGGCGCCGCATTTGAGTTGTCATCCGCTAGCAACTGCAAGGCGAAGACCGTCGCTTGATCGCTGCTGATTTGCCGCATGAGCCAGGTCATTTCCAGCACCTCACGGCACATCGGCAGCTGCAGCCAGAGGCGGTGGCGCCAAGCCACCTGCCGCTTTATGAATGCAAGTTTCTGTTCTGTATCGACCGCGCTCAGCGCCTCGGCGAGTATGTTGTCAAATTCGGCCGGAATATGAGCGAAGGATTCCAATTCCGCGATCGAACAAGTGGCGATTCCGATGACAGTAGGCGCGGGCCTCGTCCATGCGCGCAAGCGCACATCGCGGAACCCGCCGCCAAAATAACCCCAGCGCGGCTTCAGCATCTGGTCGATCGCCTCAGCGAAGGGATCGTCGGCTTCGCGGACGCCCGCCATCGCAAGCGCCCGCTGCATCGAGACGAACTGCGCCAATTGACTGAGCTCCATCAAATGGAGGAAGGGCTCGAAGCAAGCCGGCAGCATCGACCAGGTACGCCCGCGCCAAGCATTCATGTCGCGGCCAACCGCCAATACATCGGCGACCGTTTCAATCGACTCGACGCCTTCCATCAGTGGCTTGTGGGCGAGCCACTGCTCCACGGGATAGATCAAATCCTCGTAGAAGCACTCGTCGCCCGAGCCTGTGGCCGTAGACTGCAGACCATCGCGTTCGCCGCTCTCCAACAATGCTTCCAGGCGCTGCCTTTGCTCTTCAACCAGTTGGCGGTCAAAGGGCAAAGCTAGCAGATAGGTATTGTCCTCGTCGGCGACGCCCAAAAGACGCATGACCTGCGCGGCATAGGTATCGTGCAAGAGCTGTTCCAGGCGCCAAGTGGTGTCGTAACCTTCATGACAGAACGAGGCGCTAAAAGGCAGAACTTGTACGGTGTCAATGTATTCGGCTGCTAGGGCGACCAAATCGTCCACAAGGGCTGTCGCTTCGATTCGCTCGGCAAGCTCCAGTGATTCCGCTCGTCGGTTCAGGAAAGCTCGCAGACTCACCGCTGCGCAAGGAGTTGCATCTACCCCTTGCCCACCCGCCAGCCCGCCAAATGCAAGGGAGCATAGACATAAGACCAGTAACGTACGCATGTCGCGCCTTCCCTTCGCCAAGATCACCCGAATTGCAGTCAATAGTACCAAACGCTCAAGTCATCGGAGATTGACCCGCGTCACTCCTTCGCGCCACTGCGGCGATTTTGGTAGCGGCAATAGAAGCAACTTCCGCTTGATCGCGGCGTGAAACATCCGCCGCCGGGCAAGCGCTTTGCAACAGAGCTGGCTGAAAAGGGTGTCGTCCAAGTCGACTAGATCGACTCGGCAAGTCATAGACCGTACGCGCAACAAGGGTGCTGACCCACTAGCCTTCGGCGATCTCAGCCAGCATCGTATTCAGCCGACTTATTCCCGCAAGCGTGGACGCGCTCTGCGGGATGTCTTCTTCGTCAGCGCCGGCAGCCAAGAGCGCCCAGGTAAGCGCATCGTCACCGGTAACCCGATACATCAGCCAGGCGATATCATAGGCTTCGGCGCAAGCCGGCAAGCGGCGCCAGACGTTTTCCCGAAACGCGATCTGCATTTCGTCCAAGCGAAGCAAGTCTTGAATCGTCTCTACCGCGGAGCTGGCATCCATAATCGCCCAAAATTCCGGCTTGACCTCATTACTGATTACGGCGAGCTGCGCCGCGGTACATTCAGGCAAGGGAGCGGATACGGGCGTATCTGTTCCCGCTCGCTCGCCCTGCAAGATGGGCGTCACCAAGGCCGATATCCTGGCCGATCCCGCATGCATGGCTGCCATGTGGGGAATATCGTCCTCTTCGACGCCGGCGAGCAACATAGCCATGACCAAGACGACATCGCTGGTCGACTGGTCGATCAGCAAGCCCAACTCAAGAGCTTCGGCGCAAGGCGGCCAGTCCGAAAAGCGTTTTTCGCGCCAGTCAAATTGACGCTGCCCCAGGGCAAGCACGTCGTCAAACGATGCGACTTCACCGGCGGCGTTTGCCAGTTCAGCATATTCCATAATGATCGTAGGGAAGTCATTAAGTTGAGAGTCGGCGCAGCCTGGCAGGGTGCTTTCTGGTGGCGGCGCATCCGGGACAGCCTCGCCCAGAAAAGCAGGAGCCATTTGCGCGATTGCTGCCGAAAGGCGAGAAGTCTCCTCATTGTAAAGTTCAAATTGTGGCTTCATATCAGCGAGATAAAACGCGAGCAATACGACCATATCACTGGCGGCTTGCGTCATAAGCCAAGTGAGCTCGTACATGTTCTCGCAAGCTGGCAGGCTTGCCCAAACTTGCTCGCGCCACGGCAGCTGCATCTCGATGATGTTCAGCAGACTAGTCAAGCTCGTATCGCCGCTAAACAACTCCAGCTGCGAGAAGTATCGCTCGAAAACTTCAGCGTAAAAGATGTCCAGGTCGGCGTCCGTGCAAGGCGGCAAACTACTTTCTTCCTGCGAAGTCCGCTCTGCGTCGCTCAAGTAAGCTTCTGCCATTTCAATCCACGCCATCAACTGGTCGGGGAGGCTGCCTTCGCCCGATCGTTCATCGAAGTAGGGATTGTCTGTAGGCGGCCTGGCTGCATTCAGCAGCACGGTGCTTAGCGCAGGCGAAGCCACGAGACTGCTGGCATTGCGCTCCATCAGCACGGCAATCTCGAAGATCTCGGCGCAGAGTAGCGTTTGCGAGCGCAGCTGCTCGCGCCAACCGAAAAAAACTTCAATATAGGGCAGGAAGCTATCCCGCTTGAACATCGATGGCGCGGCTTCAATCAGCGTTTCGTAGGCCGGCTGCATCTCGGCGAGCGTGGCTAGCTGCGCATCCGAACAAGCTGGCAGCAAGTTGTCTTGCGCCGGCGTCGAGATAGCGAAACTCAATAGCGCCATAAGGCCGATCAAAAATCGAATGCGCATGATACCCTCTGCTTTCACATCCTAATCGGCGAGACGCCGACCGTGACCGATACTCAAGTCTATCGCGCCATCGCTCATCCAGCTACTGTCGCGCACCACCGGTCGCGGTTCCTGCTGCGCCGTCTGATCAGAAGCTCAGTCTAGCGCGTCAGCCATAATCTGGCCTTCTTCAATGAATTATCAAATTGCGATAGCATTCCCGCGGCTAAATCGGGTAAACTTCGCCAGGTGGGCAACGGAGGGCAATGCGCCAAAATTCCAGACGAACTCATAGACTATGTATTGGCCCAAGCACAGGACAAAGGAGGATTTATGATGCCCGACTGTTAGAGCGAGCCTGCCGGATCAACCATACGTTTTGATGACATGAAAGGACAGATTTTATGAACGGCATCACCCGCATTCTCGTCGTGGCGGCCACCGCAATCTTGTTGATTTCCTCCTTAGGAATGGCGGTTGCGCAGGACGAAGAAGTAACGCTTGATCTGTGGATGTTCCTGGACGGCACTGGCTTCTTGCCCTCGGTGGTCGAGGCTTTTGAAGCCGCGCATCCGAATATCAATGTCCAAATCACTGATGTCCCGGAAGGCGAATATGTCACCAAATTGGACACTGCCTTCCTCGCCGGGCAGCCGCCGGACATCGCTTTCCCCTATGTGATCCGCTGGATCAGAGCCGGCTTGGTCGCGCCAATCGACGATGTCTTGGAATCCGCGGGCGTTGATATCGAAGATTACAACGCCGGCGCCGTGTCGAGAAATTGCACGCTGGATGGGCGGGTATATTGCCTGGGCACATTCACGGCCGGCTACAATATCTTCTACAACAAGGATGTCTTTGATGCCGCTGGCCTGCCACATCTCTCGTCGACGGAGCCGATCACGATTGACGAATATGCCGAACTTGTCGCCCAGCTTTCAGTCTACAGCGATGATATGTCAGAGCGCGTTTGGGGCGGGACGCTGCCAATGCCCTGGTGGATGGATGCCGCCAATTACTTCAGTGAAGATGGCCGCAGCGTCATCGGCTATGTCAATGACGAGGCGACCGCGCACTTTTATCAGGTCGTGGCCGATATGGCGGGCACGGATGGCATCCTGACGTCAGCTGACCTTAGCCTGGCGGGCAACTCTGCCGATGATATGTTGGCAGCGGGGCAGCTGGCGATGGCGATGGCTGACAGCCCGATAGCCCAGCCATTGCTCGAAGCCGCCGGCGTGAATTGGGGCGCCGCGCCGCCGCCGGTGGAATCTGAAGGCGATCCGGCCTGGGTATACACCGGCTCCGATGAACTGATGGCGCTTAGCGGCAGCGACAACCTTCAAGAGGCGCTGCAATTTATTCTCTTCTGGGCGACGGAAGGCAACCGAATGCGCGCCGAAGCCGGCGGGCTGCCGATGAATATGCGCATGGCGGAAGAAATGAACTGGGCGGCAGGCAGCGAGGGCCGCCAGGAATTGCTGGAGGCCATCAGTTTGGGCCGCTCGACCGTTTTCGTTCCGACGGTCTGGGGCGCTTATGGCGAAATCGCCGAGGCGATCAACAGCTTGATGATTGAAGACGGCATTCCCGCGCAAGAGGCGCTCGACGAGATTGCGCCAGTCATTCAGGATGACCTGGATCAGCTCTGGGAAACCTGGGACACATTTGAAGCCTAGATGCTGCGTTGCGGTGTTGGCGCTGCGGGGCTTTTCGTTGTCCCGCGGCGCCAGGCTTGCGAATCTCTAGCTCATGCAAGCGGTTAAACAATCTCGCCTCACATACCGGATTCAACTGAATCGGAAACTGGGGACGATGGAGCGGCGCGAAGAACGTGTCGCTTACCTATTCCTCTTGCCCTGGCTTATCGGATTGGTCGTCTTCATCATCGGTCCGGTAATCGCGTCTTTGCTCATCAGCTTGACGGACTGGAACCTGCTCACGCCGCCGAACTGGGTCGGCTTGAAAAACTACGAGAAAATGTTTTCCGATCGCGACTTTTACAACTCGCTTCGGGTGACCTTTCGCTTCGTCATCATGTCGCTGCCCGTCTATACCGTGGTCAGTCTATCGCTTGCCTTGCTGCTCAATCAGCGAATTCGCGGCATGTACTTCTTCCGCACGGTGCTATTCATGCCTTCCGTCATCGCCGGAACCGCTGTCGCCGTCCTGTGGTCCATTCTGCTGAATCCCGATGTCGGCGTGGTCAATCAAGTCTTGGGGACTTTTGGCATCGCGAATCCACCACGCTGGCTCGCCAGCCGCGATTGGGCGATTCCTGCCGTTATCTTGATGGGGCTATGGGGCGTCGGCGGCGGTGTGATCATCTACCTGGCTGGATTACAGAATATCCCGCCCCACCTCTATGAAGCCGCGACCATTGACGGCGCCAATTCCTCACAGAAGCTTCGCTTCGTGACGCTGCCCATGCTGACGCCGAGCATTTTCTTCCAGCTCATCACCGGACTGGTCGGCGCTTTTCAAGTCTTTGACGTCGCCTACGTTCTGGCTGGACGCGGCGGCACTCGCGCGAGCGCGCTCCAATTCTATCTGCTCAATGTCTATGAAGAAGGCTTCCAGAACGGGCGCTTCGGTTATGCCTCGGCCCTTTCCTGGGTTTTGGTCGTTATTGCGACTGTCGTCATCTTGATCACGTTTCGCACTTCGGAGCGCTGGGTGTATTACGAGAGCGAGGAGGACAAGTCCTAATCATGCGCGGCAGTCAATCTTCAAAGCAGACTCACATTTCTACTGCGCGTCGTCTGCACGATGATATCATCCCCCGCGCGCGCAAACTCCTGCGCCTGCTCGTCCTCTACGCGATTCTCATCGCGCTCTGTGGCTTTGTGCTGCTTCCCGTTTCCTGGATGTTGACCGCGGCGCTCAAGCCGGACGACGTTCCTTTCTACACAATTCCGCCGCACTGGTTTCCCATCGAGCACTTTGAATGGCGCAACTTCGAAACCGCGCTCTTGGACCCGGTGCGCCCTTTCTTGCGCTTCACGGTGAATACTCTGATCATTTTCGGCGGCAATGTCGTCGGCACAATTTTCTCCTGTACCTTGGTGGCTTACGCTTTCGCCCGGCTGCGCTTTCGCGGCAGTGGATTTCTGTTCAATGTCTTGATCGTCACCATGCTCATTCCCTGGCAATCGCAGATGATTCCGCAGTTTTTGCTCTTTCTTGAATTAGGCTGGTACGGGACCTATCTGCCCTTGATCGTTCCGTCTTTCGCCGGCAACGCCTTCTTCATCTTCCTCATCCGTCAATACATGCGCACCTTCCCGCGTGATTTGGACGAAGCGGCCAAGATCGACGGCTGCAGTTACTTTGGCATCTTTCGCTTCATCATCTTGCCCTTGTGCCGTCCGGTGCTGGCGGTGGTCGTGGTCTTCATGTTTCTCAGCTCCTGGGGCGATCTCTTGGGACCGCTGATTTACCTGAACAACACCGATCAGTTCACAATCGCAATCGGCTTGGCGAACTTCGCCACGCGCTACTCTCCCAACACCAATCTGCTGATGGCGGCCAACCTTGTGATGATGATTCCGCCTGTCCTGGTCTTCTTCTTCGCCCAAGAGCAGCTCATCGGCGGCATCGCCTCTGTCGGCTTGAAGGGGTAAGGATCCTCAAAAATTGCGGCATTTATGTGGGAAGACTTCACGTCATTCAATTTTGGTCGCGCACCTCAAACCTGTAGCCACACGCGCGACAATGCCGCTGCCCACGCAATTTACCTTGCTTCCCGCTGCGTCTAGCTCCCCCTCTCCCCCTGTGGGAGAGGGGGCCGGGGGGTGAGGGGTAGAAAAAGCGCGAAGGCATGACACAGTAGCGGACAAGCCTTACAAATTCGGATCAGTGGAAGATAAAAGGCACATTATGACTGAAATCAATCCCAACTTCGCCGAGCAGCGCCGCCAACTCGCGCGGGACTTCCACCGGCCCGTCTATCATTTTATCGCGCCCTCAAGCTGGATGAACGACCCCAACGGCGTGATCCACTGGGGCGGAAACTACCATCTCTTTTACCAATACCACCCGGAGAGCCCCCGCTTCGGTCTCGCTTATTGGGGACACGCCGTGAGCGAGGACGCGATTCACTGGCGGGATCTGCCCGTCGCGCTCTCTCCAACGCCAGGCGGTCCCGATGCAACCGGCTGCTGGTCCGGCTGCGTGGTGGACAACGATGGCTTGCCAACAGCGGTCTACACCGGCGTTGGACCTCAAGGTTACGGCCAGCAGTCGCAGTGCGTCGCCACCAGCCGGGACGGCTTGCTCACTTGGGAGAAATACAGCGGCAACCCGATCTTGAGCGAAATCCCGGCCATCGCCAATCAGACCACCGATCTGCGCGACCCGATGATATGGCGTGAGGGCGATACCTGGTATATGCTGCTCGCCTCGCGCATCAAAGACGAGGGCGGCTCCGTTTTTCTCTATCGCTCGCCTGACCTGCTCGAATGGGAATTCCTGCATCCGCTATTGACTGGCAACTATGCCAAAGACGGCTGCGTCTGGGAATGCCCCAGCTTTTTCCCCTTGGATGACAAATGGGTGCTGATCGTGGCCGGCAAGGGGCGCAGGATTCCCTTCACCGTTTTCTACTTCATCGGCGACTATGTCGATCAGCAGTTTAAACCGGAGACCAGCGGAATCCTGGATCACGCCTACTTCTACGCGCCCTTCACGATGCAAGACGCGCGGGGCCGCCGCCTACTCTGGGGCTGGCTGCGCGAAGGCCGCAGCGAAGAGGCGCATGTCGCCGCTGGCT
>WTGC01000075.1 GCA_011523705.1 Chloroflexota bacterium
GCTATTCTGCTGTTAATCCGCACAACCCCCAACTCGGGGACAAAAAAGCGAGAGAAACTCTCTCAGCTTCGTTATCTTCAGACTAGCAGGGCGCAAACAACCTGTCAAGATGAAAAACGCCATATATCCGCACTGTAAAATGAGCTACGTAGGTTCCGGCAGCAGCTCGCTCGTCACTTCCTCCGGCCGGCGGTCTTCCGTTACCTGTTTCTCGCTACGATCGCCCAGCACATCTTTGACATACATTTCATCAACCAGCACCGCGAGACAAGCGCTAAGCGGAACCGCCAGCATCAGACCAAGAAAGCCGAAAAAGAAACCGAATATGATTTGGCCGAGCAGAATCAGAATCGCCGGCATATTCATGCGTTCGCTTGCCAGCACCGGGCTAATCACCTGGCTCTGGAAGAACGACACGCCATAAATGATGAGCACGACCCAAATCACGTTGTCAGGCGCTTCCACAAGCGCAACCGCTACCGAGGGCACCAGAGCAACCACTGGACCGAAATTGGGGATGAAGGACAAGATGCCGGCCAATACGCCTAAAGCGAAAGCCTCCTCTTTGATACCCACCAGCCACAGTCCGAAACCAGTCAGGATCGCAACCGCAACCATCGATACTGCCGTGACTTTGAGCCAGGCGCGTAATGTGCTATCGAGTCGCCACAATATGCTGCGCATGCGCTCGCGATACCAGATCGGCGTTAGCTTGATGATGCCGCTGACATAGAGCTCCGGTTCAGCCAGCAGGTACATGCTCAAAAAAAATATGATGAGCGCGCTTAGAATCGTGTTTGCCACGCCGCCAACCACCGGCAAGACGGTGCCGCCGAGCCGGCCAATGGCGTCGGTCACCTGCGAAATCGCCTGACCGATCAAGTCGTCCGCTGGCGCCGCATTGCCACCGCCGGCGAGCCAATCTTCAATAATCGGGATTACGTCCTTCAGAATGGAATTCTGCTGCTGCAATGCCTCCAACGTCAGGGATTCGCGCAACTGCTGAAAGCCGCCCTCGACCGCAATCTTCAATGGCTCATATTGATCGCCGATCGTGCGAAGAATCGGAATGCCGATCAGGACGAGAATGACAAAGAATCCGATGACGCTGATGAGAATCGCGATCAAACGGTTTATCCGCAGGCGGTCAACCAGCAGTCGCACCGGCATCGTGAATAACACCACCAATATCACCGCTGCGAAAGTCAGCATCAAGGTGCCGCGGATCTGCCAGACGAAGATAAATCCGAGTCCGATCAGAATCGTCAGCACGACGTTGCGCAAACCAATATTGACCGAGCGTGTGCCCCTTACTCCCATCGCGTCCTCTTCAGCTCACCGCCAAGTGGGCGCCCAGGCTTCAAAATGGCGCCAATGACTTTGTTCTGATCCTTTACTATTGCGAACAATTGTATCATCTATAACACGCCAAAGCGAATTTCGTTGTACGCTCGCCTCCCAGCTATTCCAAAGCTAGAATAGAACTGCGACGAAAAGCGATCACAGCGGGCTTTCAAGTGAAATTCGACGTCTCCGTCTTCGCGGAAGATCTGAACCGGGCTGGACCGCTGGCGCGCGCGGTGGAAGACTATGGCTTTGATGGCTTATGGGTGGCGGAAGCAGCGCATAACCCCTTTCTGCCGCTTGCTCACGCCGGGATCGCTACCAAACGCATCACGCTTGGCACAGCGATCGCGGTCGCCTTTCCGCGCAGCCCGATGATCATGGCGCAGACCGCCTGGGATCTGGCAGCGGCTTCCCAGGGCCGCTTCATCCTGGGACTTGGCACGCAGATCAAGCCCCATATCACCAAGCGATTCAGCAGCCGCTGGGGCAAGCCCGTCAAGCAGCTGCGCGAATACATCGAGTCGCTGCGGACGATCTGGCACAGTTTCCAGACGGGCGCCGAGCTGAAATACGAGGGCGAATTCTACCGCTTTTCCTTGTTGACGCCCGAGTTCGCGCCGCCGCCTATGCCCTACAATCGCATCCCGATATACATCGCCGGCGTCAACCGTGGCTTGGCAAGACTCGCGGGCGAGCAATGCGACGGCTTTCACGTGCATTCCTTCCATACGCCGACTTACTTGCGCCAGGTACTGCTGCCAGCGTTTCAGGCCGGGCGCAGCGCCAGCAGCCGCCAAGATCGGCTGAGCCTGTCTTGCGCCGTCTTCGTCGTCAGCGGAATCGATGATGAGAGCATTGCAGCGAGCAAGCAGCTCACTAAATCCCAGATCGCTTTCTATGCCAGCACACCCAGCTACAGCAAAGTCCTGGAGCTCCACGGTTGGAGCGATCTGATCCCGCGTCTCAACGCCCTGTTAAGGCGCAACCGCTGGAACGAAATGCACAAACTCATCAGCGACGACATGCTCGCGGAGTTCGCCGTCATCGCGCCGCCTGACGAGTTGCCATACGCGCTCCGCGACCGGTATGCCGGGTTGCTGGATCGTGCCGGCTTCTACTTTCCATTTGAACCTGAAGACAATGTGAAGCGCATCATTTGGCAGCACGCCGCCAAAGCCATGGAGCTCTGATGCCAGTCATCGAACTTGAGGGAAAGTCGATCGCGTATCGCGTTCGAACGAGTCAACGCGCCAAACGCATCAGCGTCCGTTACAGTCTTGGCGGCGGTCTTGAAGTGGTCTATCCCCCGGGATTGCGACAGCCCAGCCCAGTGGAGTTGCTTTCCGAGCGAAGGGACTGGGTCCTCTCCGCCATTGATCGATTCAGCGACGATCAAGCCAAACTGCCGCCGCGCCAGTACCGCGAGGGCGAATCGTTTCTGTTCCGCGGCGCCAGCTACCAGCTCAGGCTGGAGAGAGACCAGGCGCGCAAGCGAACCGCCATTCGACTAAGCGACCACGCCATTAAGCTACTGTTGCCGGCGCCGGCGCCAAAGGATGAAGGCGAGCTTATCCGCAAAGCAGTCGAAGATTTCTATCGCGGCGAGGCCAAACGATATCTTCCGCCTCGAGTAGGCGAGCTTGCCAAAGCACACGGATTCAGATATGAAAAAGTGCGTATCAAGAATCAGAAAACGCGCTGGGGAAGCTGTTCCGCCAAAGGGAATATCAATCTCAACCTGCGGCTGATGATGGCGCCTAAAGCGGCAATTGACTACGTCATCATCCATGAACTCTGCCACCTGCGAGTGCTAAATCACAGCGCGGCTTTCTGGGCGCTGGTCGAATCTTGCTGTCCCGATTTCCGCCATTGGAAAGACTGGTTCAAAGAGCAGGGTCCCCGTCTGATTCTTTAAGGATGGATACTTCGGCAATGCAAGCGATCAAACTGGATGTCGCGATCAGACTGACGGGCGACCTGCGGCGCGATGCCGTGCAGATTATGCGTGCCGAGCAACTTGGATTCGCCGGCGTTTGGGTGTCGGAAACGGCGCACAATCCCTTCTTACCGCTGAGCATCGCGGCCGAGGAGACCAATCGTATTCGGCTCGGCACGCGGGACGCAGCCGCCTTTCCGCGCAGCCCGATGGTAACTGCCCAAATGGCTTGGGATCTGGCGCGGCAGACCGATGGCCGATTCATTCTGGGCTTGAGCATGCAGCGGCGGGAGCATATTAAGCGCCGCTTCAGCGAAGACTGGCGCGACCCCGTCGGAAGAATGCGGGAATATATCGAAAGCCTGCGCGCCATTTGGGACAGTTTTCAGACGGACGCCCGCCTTCGATATCGCGGGAAGCACTACCAGTTCCGCCTAATGGCGCCATTCTTCAATCCCGGCCCGATCGCGCGCCCGGAAATTCCCATCCACATAGCTGGAGACAATCCGGAAGCCTTCCAACTGGCTGGCGAAATCTGCCAGGGTCTGCATGCGTGTGAAATGCACACAGCGTCCTATCTGCGGGAGGTTGTTTTGCCAGCAGTTGAAACAGGGCTCGATAGTGCCGGCCGGAAGCGCAGCGATTTCCAAGTGACAGCGCCCGCCTTAGTGATAAATGAAGAATCTGACGGCGAGCGCGATCTCGCGACAAGAGTCCAGACCGAACGTCTCGCCACCTACGCCAGCAGTCCGACATTTCGGCGAGTCATGAGCCTGCATGGCTGGGGCGCGCTAGCTGATGAGCTTCAGGAATTGGCGAGGCAGAATCGCCGGGCTGCAATGCAAGACGCGATTACCGACGAGATTCTTCGAGAGTTCGCGGTCATCGCCAAACCGGGCGATATCTACGCCGCGCTCGTCGAGCGTTACGCCGGGCTCGCCGATCGCGTCTGCCTCGAATCGCGGAATGACAGCCTAGCAATGTTCGAGGCTATCGCTGGCAGCCGCGAATGAAACGCAGGTCGCCGCGTCAACTGTAAATCGCCGGCATCGGCTCTTCAACGACCTTGAAAATGCGGAAGCCGCGTTTTTGATAATTAGACAAGGCATGTGGGCCATCAAGACTGCAGGTGTGCAGCCAGACGCGTTTCGCCCCCATATCCCAAGCGCGATCCACGCCATAGCTCAAGAGGTGCTTGCCCAAGCCACGGCCCATATAATTGCGCCGCAACCCAAAATAGGCGATCTCAACCGAGCCATCTTCATGACGATACAATTCAACATAACCAGCGGGAGAACCACTCACATACATGACATGCACTTGAGTGTTGGCTGAAGCGAGGATTTTCCGCAGTTCGCTGTTTGACATTTGCAGCCGATCGCGCCAAGCCCATTCTTCGCCGACCGACTGATACAGAAACTTGTAGAAGCCCAGATCCGGCATCTCCATAGTGACGATTTCGATATCAGACGCGCGGATGAAGGCGGGCGCAAAATCTTCCTTGCTCACCATCTCGAGATATGTGGTGGTCAAGGTATTGATGTTCTTCGTCGCCAGCACAATCAGTTCACGCCTCGCATGACCGCCCAAATCGCATAAATACGACATTAGCATAGCGAATCCATGGCTAAGCGCTAATAGCACAAACACACAAAAAACGCTTGCGCGACCTAACCAATCTCACTAATCGAATACAGGATCTCGCCCTCAGCAGGCTTAACCGATTTATGCATCTTGCCCCGGGCCCGCGCAATCGCTAACATCAGCGCAACGACACTGGGCTCGCGATGATTGCATGCAGCTGATATTTCGCCTTCAACTTGCAATTGGAAAACGCTGGTATTCACTTCAGCCGACCGACCGGCTCATCGCTATGATTGGCGGCCAAAACAACTCTCGGAAGGCGCGCATTTTGATTGAATCCCTCAAAGAACGTCTGGCGCATCAAGACGGCAGCCTCGATGATCTGGATTGGTCGGCGGCAAATCTAGGCGGCGCGCTGCTCTCATCTTGCCGAATGCAAAAGGCGAACTTCTCCTCGGCGATGCTGCGCGGCGCCTATTTTGGCTACTCGGACCTGCGCTCTGCGGATTTCACGGGCGCCGATTTGCGAGAAACCCATTTTCGCGAGGCGAGACTTGAACAGGCCAGATTTGACGGCGCGGATCTGCGCGGCGCCAATTTCGCCCGCGCGATACTGACTGGCAGTTCGTTTATGAAGGCGAACTTGACCGAGGTCAATTTCTGGCGCGCCGACCTTCGCGGCGCGAACCTGCAACATGCTTTGATGAGAGAATGCAGTGTGGCTGATGCCCTGATCGATGACCAGACAATCTTGCCATAATGATCAAGCCACGCGGGCGCCTGCTGCGACGGCTCGACCTTCGACTAGCCGGCTAAGCTGTCTAAGACGCCTGCCGGATGCAACGAGGTCTGGCGCGTTCGGCAAGGACAATAGCCTCTTACAAGTAACGTCGTTCCTTTAACTGCAGAACCTGTGTAAAATACCGCATGCGCAGCGGCGAAATCTGGAGGTCAACTGCCGTGCATGTCGTCACTTTCACACGGAGTACGCCCGATACCGCGACAAGGGTCTGGGTCAATGACAACGGCGAGGTCACCTGGGGCGATGTCGCCACTGTGGTGAACCCCTGGGATGAATACTCGCTGGAAGAGGCGATTGTGCAAGCAAAGCATGGCAAGGGCGAGTCTACCGTCATCGCCATCGGACCGGAACTGCACAATGACGCTTTGAAACACAGCATGGCTATGGGCATTCAGAATGCGCTGCGCCTTGATGAAGCCGATGCCGATACCAATGATAGTCTCCTTTGGTCGGCATTGGCGGCCGGCGCCATCCGCAAACTCGACGATGTCGATCTGGTCATATTTGGCAAGGAAAGTGTGGATGTCGCGACTGACCAGCACACTTACCAATTGGCGCGGCGCCTGGGCTGGACAATGCTCAGCTACGTTTCTCAAATCATCGAAGCGGATTACGCGGCGGGCGCGATTAAGGTGGAACGGGTGCTTGAGCGCGGGAAGCAGATCGTCTCCGCCAGGCTGCCCGCCGTGATTTCGGTGATGAAAGGCATCAACGAACCGCGTTACCCCAATTTTCTCGGCATTCGAAAAGCGGCAAAGGCGCAGATTCCGGTCTGGTCAGCCGCTGACCTGGGCATCGACCTGCCCCCAGCCGCCACCGCGGCGCGGCGCTACTTCAATCCGCCGGCGCGTGAAATCAGCACCGAAATGATCGCCGGCGACAATGTCGAAGCGAAAGCGGCCAAACTTGTCGATCGGCTGTTGGAGGAGAAAGTCTTGTGAACGTTTTCGCCTGGATCGAGACCGCCGCCGGCGCCGCGGAATCCAGCAGTTGGGAGGCTCTCGGCGCCGCCAAGTCCATCGCCGACGCTCTGGGCGTCGACACAGCCGCCATCATCTTCGGCGAGAACAGCGCTGCCATTGCTGCTGACGCTGGCAAATTCGGCGCCGCTAGCGCGCTGATTTGCGATGACGAAGCGATGCAGCCGTATCGCCTCGAAACCTATGCCGCGCTGCTAAGCAAACTGGTTGACGCGCACATGCCAGCAGCCGTCGTCTCTGTCGCGACCGGCCGGGGGCGCGAGCTGCTCGCCAGCGCCGCCGCCGACAGCGAAAGCGGTCTCATCGCCGAGGTGATTGATTTGCGCGTGGAGAATGGTTCCATCATCGGTACACGCCCCGCCTACGCCGGCAAGGTGCTGATGGAGATGTCTTCCCATACACCGACTACATTTGTCACCGTGCGCGGTAGGGCATTTCCGCCGCCTCCTTTTGAAGCTGCCGCTGAACCGTCAATCGAATCGGTCCCTCCCTCGATCATAGACGCCGCGTTGGAGCTTCAGATCGACGACCTCTCGGCCGAGATCGGCGCGATCAATCTGGCAGATGCGGCGATCGTCGTCAGCGGGGGCCGGGGCATGGCGAATAACCCGATCACCGCGCCCGCGGACTTGAGCGGAGAAGAGGCGAATATCTGGCGCGCCAAACAAGGCTTCGCCAAGACCTTACAACCCTTGGCTGATGTGCTGGGCGCTGCCATCGGCGCCAGTCGAGCGGCGGTCGACGCTGGCTTCATTCCTTACGAGCATCAAGTCGGCCAGACGGGCAAAGTGGTCACACCCGATCTCTACATCGCCTGTGGGATCAGCGGCGCGATTCAGCATCAGGCGGGCATGCGCGGCAGCAAAGTCATCGTGGCCATCAACAAAGACGCCGAAGCGCCGATCTTCAAATTGGCGCGCTACGGAATCGTTGGCGATCTGTACCAAGTCGTGCCCGCCTTAACTGAAGCGCTCAGAGCCAGATTGTCGTGACAGCGCCAACTCGCGAGCGCACGCGACCCGACTGTTCCATTCCAACAGCGCGCATTCGCGTCTGCTTATGCGTTTTGACCATTTGAATTGTCGTATGTGTGGCTAGGCTTGCCTACAAATCGCATTCGAAAATCTTGATGTACCAGTTCTCGCACTCGGGCTTGGGGAAGACAGACTTGACGACACCATGGAACTAGCGCTTTTCACCGCCGTTCCCTTTTGCCTCGCCCTTCTGCTGGCGACGCCATTCGTCAGAAGAGCCCTCAACAAATCTTCGCAGACGATACTCACCGCGTTGGTCTTTGCCGCGCTCTTTGCCTGGCTGATCGGCACACTGCCGCGGGTTCAAGAGGCGGGCGCCATTTCGCAGACGTTATCGTGGATGCCATCCGCGGGCATCAGCCTGTCATTCTACTTGGATGGCCTCGCCCTCCTCTTCGGCTTGATCATCACGGGAATAGGCGCCCTGATATTCTTTTACGCCGGCTTTTACTTTGATGACGCGAGGGAGCACAGTCGATTCATCGTCTGGCTGTCCGCCTTCGCCGGCGCGATGCTGGCGGTCGTGCTTTCTGGCAATGTGCTGATGATGTTCATCGCCTGGGAATTGACGAGTGTCACGTCGTTCATTCTCATCGGCTTCAAAGGGGCGGATGACGCGGGCGCGCGGCACGGCGCCTTCAAAGCGTTGTTCGTCACCGGTGCCGGCGCGCTGGCGCTGATCGTTGGGCTGGTCATGCTAAGCGCCGCGGCGGGCCAGCTTCTTTATCCGGAACAAGAGATTCGCTTCGCCGGGGACTTCGCTTCAATACTCCAGGCGACTACGCTGCATCAGCATGAATGGTACCTGCTCTTCGCGGTGCTCATTCTGCTTGGCGGTTTCACCAAGAGCGCGCAATTCCCCTTCCACTTCTGGCTGCCCGGCGCGATGAGCGCGCCGACGCCGGCCAGCGCCTATCTGCACAGCGCAACGATGGTCAAAGCCGGCATCTATCTGTTCGCTCGTCTGTCGCCGGTGATGCACCCGAATGAGCTATGGACGAGTTCATTGCTGACAATTGGTTTGGTGACGATGCTGGTCGGCGCTTACTTTGCAGTGAAACAGCGGGACCTCAAGGGGCTGCTGGCTTATTCCACCGTCAGCAAGCTGGGCGCCATCGTCGCCCTGATTGGATTGCCGAATCAGAGCGGGCTCAAAGCGGCTTTCGTCACCATCATTGCCCACGCGCTGTACAAGTCCGCGCTTTTCCTGGTCGCCGGCGCCATCGACCACGCCACCGGCATGCGAAATATAGACCGGCTCGGCGGGCTTCGCGAAAAAATGCCGGTGATGTTCTGGGTCACCCTGATATCCGCGCTATCGATGGCGGGTTTGCCCTTTCTGCTTGGTTTCCTGGCGAAGGAAACCTTGCTTGACGCAATGCTGCATTACACCGCGCCCTGGACGCAACTGGTAATGATCATAGTCATCGTCAGCACCGCGTTCACCGCCATGGCGGCGTACATACTCATTTACGATGTCTTTCTTGGGCGTCCGCGCAAGCGCCTTCACATTCATCAAGCGTCGGGCTGGATCGGGCTCGGACCGGCCCTGCTCGCTGTCGGCTCACTGTGCCTCGGTCTATTGCTTGAACCAATCCTCATTCCCCTGCTTGAGCTGGCCGTGCCAAAATCTTTTGAGCTCCACTTGTTCGCAGGATTCAATGATGTGTTTATCTTGAGCCTGCTTGTTGTCGCCGCCGGATTTCTCCTTTTTCTGTTGCGAAAGTCGCTGATCAGACGCATTACATTTCCACTCTCGGGGGATGCTGTTTATCGCGAATTCATCTCCTACGTTGAGTGGGCGGGCACGACGATTTTGCACGCGCAGTCCGGCTTCGTTCGCTACTATCTCGTTATCATTCTGGGCGCGGTAGCCGCCGTGCTGATTCTTTCTGGCACTCTGTCCGATGTCGCTGCCGGGCAACAGATCCTCCCGCCCAATCCTTCCGTGAGCATCACCGATCTGGCAAAGATCTTCATGCTCTTTCTCACGGTTGCCGCCGGACTATTGACCATTTTCGTGCGCGAGCATGTCAGAGCGGCGATCGCCTACGGCGTAATCGGCTATGCGATCGGCGTGATTTTCCTGATCAATCACGCGCCCGATGTCGCGCTGGTGCAGCTCCTGGTCGAGACCATGGCCACCGTGCTGATAATCATCATGCTTGGCCGCATTCGGACCGACGCGCGTGTCAAAGTCATCAACAGCCTATGGACGGAGCGTCATGATTACCGGCTTGGGTTGCTTCGCGATCTCGGCATTTCGATTGTGATCGGCTTGGCAGTCTTCGTCTTTTCGCTGAATGCCCTGCAGAATCGACCCGATCGTCACAGTATCGCCGAATGGCATTTGGCCAATGCCAAGGCCGTGAACACCGACGATGTCGTCGGAGCCATCGTCGCCGATTTTCGCGGTACGGATACGCTGCTAGAGGTTACCGTCTTCACGACGGCGGCTTTGGGTGTGTTGACGCTTCTGGCGCGTGGGGGGGCGCGCCGAGGCTCTCTGGCGCCGGGCAAGGCGCCGGGCGGCGCTCTGCACGAGTTTGACTCCAGCGTTGTCGATGAGATTCAGGACGCGACTAGCCTTTCGACGCCCTTCACGCGTTCCGTCTCCTTCATTGTGCTCCCTATCGCGATATTGATCGGCGTGGCTCAGATCTTGTACGGCGGCAGCGGGCCCGGCGACGGCTTCACCGCTGGCGTCACAATCGGCCTGGCAGTCTCCCTTTGGTATGTCGTTCTCGGTTATAACGAGGCGAAGAAACTGCTGCCCTGGTTCCGCCCGGCGCTGATCGTCCGCTTGGGACTCGTCATCGCCATCGCAAACGCGCTCTTTCCCCTTCTCATCGGCCAAGGGTTTATGGGGCACGTTGAATTTGACCAGGCGCTCGGCATCTATGACATCGTTGGCTCATTTGGCTTGCACATTACTTCATCGTTGATCTTTGAGGTCGCCATCGCCATCGCCGTGATGGGCGGCTTGGGAATCATCATCGAAGCAATCGCCTATCCAACTGACCGTTCGCAAGATGCTTTTGAAGCGGCGGCATCGTGAAACCAGAAATGAACGCGCGCCCGCGAGCGCTATTGGCGGGACCGGACTAACGCGCAGACCGGCGCACACTTTTGAGAGGAAGGCTGAAATGACGGAAGTTCTCTTTGCGCTATCAATCGGGATGCTATTCGGGATCGGCGTATTTCAATTGCTTCGCCGCGACCTGATTAAAGCGGCGATTGGTTTCGCCATTTTGTTTTCGGCGATCAATCTGTTTTTTGTGACGGTCGGCGCTTTCGAAGGCGATTTTGCGCCCTACGTCAGCAATGTAGAAGCCGGGCGCCAGACTAGCGATCCCTTGATTCAAGCGCTCATTCTCACGGCAATCGTTGTCAGTTTCGGCAGCTTTTCGCTGGTGTTGGGCTTCGTCAACATTATCTCGCGCCGCTATGACACGGTCGATTCCAACGACATCAATAAACTGAAGCATTAGGGCGGCAATTCTAGCTGCCGTAATGCTCGCTTGAGACAGCGGAACCGGCAAACATGGAACAAAACTATTTCTTGCTTGGCACGCTGGTAACGCCCCTGATCGGCGCGATTCTTGCACTGTTATTCGCCCAATCCAATCGCGTTCAACGATCTGTCGGCGTACTTTCCGGCTTGATCGCCTGGGTATTTTGCACGGCGCTCCTTGTGCAAGTTCACGGCAGCGGCGTACAGATCTACGCGCTCGGCAATTGGCAGCCACCCTACGGCATTGTCCTGGTGGCCGATGCCCTCGGCGGCCTCTTCGCCTTCATGGTGACTACAATCATGATCGGCGGGCTTCTCTATACATTCCACAGCCACGACAAGTGTATGACCTATCCAGCCTTTGTCCCGCTATTTCTCTTGATGGAAGTGGGATTGATCGGCGCGATGCTCACCGGCGATCTATTCACGCTATTCGTATTCATGGAGCTGATGGTGCTGGCGTCGGTCTCGCTGACGGCGATATCGGATGATCACTACGGCTTGGAGGCGGCGCTCAAATACATCCTGATCAGCTCTATGGGCACCTTGTTTCTGCTGCTCGGCATTGGCGCGTTATACGCAACATTCGGCACATTGAATATGGCGGAAATCGCGGTGACCCTGCTAACCGGCGAGCGGCCCTTGCTGGCGCCGGCGTCGGCGATCATGCTGCTTTGCGCCTTTCTGTTGAAGAGCGCGGTCTTCCCCTTTCACTTTTGGCAGCCGGACTTCCACACCACCGCGCCCACACCGATCAGCGCCATGCTTTCTTCCATCGTCGTCAAGGTCGGCGTATACGGCATCTTTCGCCTGGTGACTCTCCTGTTCATAGAAGAAGCGCCACTGCTCGAGCGCTGGTTGTCGACATTGGGCATCATTGGCATTCTCTTCGGCAGCCTGGGCGCCCTGCGCACCTACAACGCCAAGCGTATGCTGGCTTATTCGACCTTTGCCCAGATCGGCTTCATCCTCGTCGGCATTGGCTGGGGACAGCCGCTGGCGCTGATTGGCGCTATCGTTTACGCCTTTAACCACGCCTTCATCAAGTCGTCTCTGCTGATGCTGATGGGTGTGGTCGCCAGTTACACGACCACGAAGACAGCCAACTTCGCCGATATCAGCGGAATCGGCAGCAAGCTGCCGCCATCGCTCGGCTGGCTCCTGCTGATCGGCGGATTGTCTTTGGCCGGCGTTCCGCCGCTTAATGGTTTCATCAGCAAGCTGACGCTTATTCAAGGCGGCGTTGAGCGCGAGGATTGGGCTAATCTAATCATCATGGTCGCCGCCGGCATCCTGACCGTTATGTACATGGTGCGCGCCTGGCAACGCATTTTTCAACAGAATCCGCTGCCCGGCACGGTCGCTACCAAGAGCGAAGGAGACAGTCTTTTCGCGCCATTCCTGTTGATTTGCGTCTGCCTGCTCCTGGGCACGGTTCTGGCTGAGCCAATGGTACAATTGATCAGTGAAACCGTGCGTCAACTGGGAGACCCGCAAATCTACATTTCAGCCGTCAACCTGCCAGCGCAAGGACCATAGCGTGAACAAGATCGCGACTAGCAATTCCGTGTGGCGTATTGCGGTTCGCGATTGTCGTCGCGTGGAGGACTTAAGTAGCGCATGAAATCGAATTCTTCTGGCAAAGTCATGATCTTGGCGCTGCCGCTGGCGATCGGCTGGACGATATATACCGCGCAACCGACGCCGGGCAACTTCCTGCTGGGATATCTCTTCAGCGTCTCGGTGCTTATCGCGACCGGCATTCGCGGCGAGACTGTTCGATTGCGCAATGCGCCGCGACAGCTTTACAATCTATTCGCTTATACCTTGTATCTGGCGTCAGAAGTTCTCTCCGCCGGGCTGAAAGTTTCACGCGTGATCCTCATGCCCAGCCTGCCGATTAATCCGGGCATTTCCACTGTCAATACGCAAGACAGCACCGAAAACGAGCTCATTTCGGCTGTCAGCGCGCACGGCATTACGATCACGCCGGGCGAGTTGGTGGTAGACTTTGAAGAAACCGGCGAAGACGGCGTCAAAATGATTGTGCATAGCTTGAACCTGGACGCATCTGGACAGAGCCTCGACGACGACCAGCGAAGAAGACTCATTAGAATCAAAGGCATTCTCGGTCATGACTGACAGTTCCATTGTGCAAGCCGTCATCCAAGTTGTTTTGCTGGCGCTGGTGAGCCTACTGATTCCAGCCTCTTATCGCGTCATCGTCGGCCCAACGCTGCCCGACCGCTTACAAGCGGTGGACCTCATTACAACGCTACTCATCGGCATCATTGTTATGCTGGCGCTGGTGGAGGGGACGGAAAACTTCGTCGATATGGCGATCGCGCTGGCCGCCTTCGCTTTTATCGGCACGATCAGCATCGCCCGCTATATATCGGAAGGCAGGGTCTTCTAAGTGCTGCTTGAATTCCTGGGCGTGGCCGCGCTGCTGTTTGGCTTCTTTTTCTGTGCTGTCGGCGTGCTAGGCGTCATTCGCATGCCCGACAGTCTGACGCGATTGCATGCTTCGGGCAAAGTCGCGACCTTGGGCTTGTTTGGATTGCTCTTGGGCGCGGCGCTGCTGATGCCCTCTACCTGGCTTCGGATTCTGGCCTTGGGCTTATTCGTTCTATTGACCAGCCCGGTCGCCACCCATGCGATAGCCGCCTCGGTCTATCGCCGCCGCGAGATCGTCGTAGAACTAGGGGAAACCGGCGCCCAAACAGAATCAACTGATATCACAAGAGTAGACGTGACCGCGGTGCTTTCGCGCTCAAGAATTCAGGACATAATCGATGCGCAGGAGCGCGCGCTCCGCCATCATGCGCCGGACGCCAGGGCAAAACGCGACAAATGATGGCTCGCGATCGATTCCCGCTCATCTGACGAACAAGCGAAAAATCGGGTTGGCTTTGGATTGCAAGTGATCCAATAAGTTGACCAGCAGAAAGCCCCCTATCAGCAGCAGCAGCGCGATTGCAAAAGCTTCCGATGCGGTGTCCGGCGCGATATTCTGCTCAAGCAGGCAGCGTTCGTGGCCATGACGATCGAGATCGCTGTCGAGGCACTGCTTCCAGGGGTAGATCTTCCAAAGGGAACCTGCCATGAAGCCGACAAGCAGCGCCACCGTCCGATTGTAATAATTCGACAGCAAGTAACTGAGTACGCGCGAAAAGGCGATGATGCCAACAACTGCGCCTAAGCCAACGATAATGACCGGCGGCAAAACCCGATTGCTGACCGCCGTCAGCACATAGTCGTACTGACCCAAAATCAACAACATGAAAGAGCCGGAAATCCCCGGCAAGATCATCGCGGTAATGGCGATCATGCCACTAACGAATAGAAAAGGCGGCGAGTGATCGGCCTCCGCCGGAACGATGTTGACGATGACAGAGGCGACCAGGGCGCCGGCTATCAAGGCCGCGGCTGATGCTATGTTCCAGCGCACTTTCACACCGATGGTCAAGATCGACGCCAACACCAGACCGAAGAAAAAAGCGAAGAGCAGAATGCGACCATTCGGGTCATCCATCGTCGCGCTGAGGAAACTCGAGAGCGACAATACCGCCACCAACAAGCCCAAGCCCAACGCCAGCAGAAAACGAAACGACACGTGTTCCAGCAGGGCGCCGAAGCGAAAACCGAGCAGCAGACGAATCGCGTCCAGGTTAAATGACTTGATGGCGTCGATTAGATTCGTATATACGCCGAGGATAAAAGCCATCGTCCCGCCGCTCACACCGGGGACGATATCGGCCGCGCCCATTGCGAAGCCGGTCAACACGAGTCGCAAGTACTGTCTGAGGGTCTGCGGTTGAGAAAGGTCTTGCGGTTCATCTTTCACCGAAATGCTCCCTGTTTACGTTGCACGTTGCAAGAGGGCGTTACAGCGCCGCGCGTAGACACTGCGGTTCAAACGCCCCTACACGTTTGCGCTTTGATTAAGATCCGTAGGGGCGAGGCGGTGACTCGCCCATAGTATTCCATCTGCACAACATTACGCAAGGTATTCTGCGTGGGCGCCGGCATTGTCGCGCGCGTGTCTACACCTATCTCGGTTCGATATGTGATGGCGCCAAATCCAAGAGGCTAGCTCATCCCAGAGACGAATCAGGCTGATAAATCGCAACCGATTCTTTTCGCACGCTTCAGTATACTCCGATTCCTCAGAAACACTGCCCTAGCGACAGCAAGTCCGCGGCTGTAACTCGTTAGATATCGAACCAAGGGAGGCAGAACTTGTCAACCGGGCGTGAAAAGAACATAATCTAGCCTACCGTCTAGGACTTCATGTTCCACGACGAGCTTGCCCGGCAGAATCGGATACGTATTGACGGAACGAGCATGGACAAGGCAGAAGCGCCACAAAAGATCTGGATCGGCAACGACCATGGCGGATACGATTTGAAGCGCAAAGTCGTCGCCTTCCTGGAGGAGCGCGGCCTTCCAGTTGAGGATGTCGGATCCAATTCCGGCGATATTGCGCGCTATCCTCATTACGCCGTGCGCGTGGCCAAAGCCGTGTCAGACGGCGAAGCCCAGCGCGGTATCCTGATCTGCTCAACAGGTATCGGCATGAGCATCATCGCCAATAAATTCGAGCGGGTTCGCGCCTCCCTTTGCACCAGCACCTATATGGGTCGGCTGACGCGCGCGCACAATGATTCCAACATCTTGTGCCTGGGCGGGAAGATCACCGGCGAGTTCGAGGCGCTTGATATCCTGGAGGCCTGGCTGTCGACCGAATACGACGGCGGCCGACACGACATCTCGCTCGGGCTCATCGCAGAAGCCGAAGAGAATCTTAGCGACGACAGCGCCTGGGAGCCGTCAGAGCGCTACTTTCGTGATTCCGCGCCTTAGCTCAAGCTGGCTGCATACATGACAGCCGCCGAAGTCGATAACTAGAACATGACGAGACAGGAGCAATTCAATGCCAGGATTTGCCAATTGGGAGCAGCTTTTTTCCATGGAGTACCTTCAGCTTTATGAGGAAGGTTATCCGGTGGGCGACAGCATTGAACCCGACTTCGCCGCAATTTATCTGCCCGATTCTGTGCGACAAGCCGAAGACCGTTCGACGCTGACGGAGGCGGACTGGGAAGCAGCTTACAACGCGCTCTGGGCGATTCGGGAGCGAGGCATTCGCGAGGACTACCCGTTTGGCGAGCCAGACGACTTCGACTCCATTATCGCCGACGCGCCCGATCCGCCCCCGCTTCAACCATTGAGCGAGCATGAATACGCCGAACGGATCAAGGGCGCCTGGAACGGCCGAATCGGCGGCGTTGTTTTGGGCAAGCCGCTCGAAATGCGTTTAGACCGGAAGTTTATCAAGCGCTACCTGGAGAGCCTGGATGCCTATCCGCTGAATGACTGGGTGCCACATGAGTCGCCGGCGTTGGGAATCACGCTGCGTTGCAAACCCTCAACCTTGGGCAACATTCAATACGCCGAGCCCGATGACGATATCCATTACACGATTCTGGGATTGATGCTGCTGGAACAGCATGGATTCAACTTCAGCAAACTGGACGTCGCCAATAATCACTTGCGCAATATCCCCTATCACTGGCTTTGGTCTTGCACGCGCCAGTCGTATTACCACATGGTCAACCTCACCGATGACCGCCCGGCTGAAGAGCAGATTGCTGAATTCCCGACCAAGATTAATCCCTTGCGCGAAGGCATCAATTCGGCGATACGAGCCGATTTCTGGGGCTATATCGCGCCGGCTGATCCGCGCCGCGCCGCACGAATCGCCCATCGAGAAGTGACACTGAACGCGGTGAAGAACGGCGTCTATAGCTCGATGTTCGTCGCTGGCGCCCTTAGCGCCGCGCTAAGCCGCGATCCAACAGTCGAGACGATACTTGCTGGCGGGCTTTCGGTGATTCCGCGGCGTTCGCGCCTGGCGCAAGTCGTTCATGAAGTAATCAAGTGGTATGAAAGCGACCGAGATTGGGTGTCGGTCTGCGATCGCATCTACGACAAGTATGGTCACTTGCCCTTCCTCCATTCGCTGCACAACATGGGCTTTGTTGTCTTGTCTCTGATTCACGCTCAGCTCGATTACAGCAAGACGATCACCACCGCGGTGATGTGTGGGATGGATACCGACTGCACTTCCGGCACTGCCGCCAGCATCGTTGGGGCGGCTGTTGGTTACGATGGCTTGGACAAGCGCTGGATCGAGCCATTCAACGATCAGGTGCAGACCGTGGTGGCAGCCTTCGGACATGGAACGATTTCAGGTCTGGTACAGCGTAATATTGACCTTTGGCACGAGTTGCGTAACAAGCCTGTGCCCTGATGCCTGGCTCAGTCGTTCGGTTAATCCAGCGCCCGGCGGAAATCGTAGACGCCGTCGCGGATGCCCCAACGGGTTCCGCTCTCGCTGAGTAACACATCCCCATCTCTGCGCAAGGGCGTGCCCGACTGCGGGCAGCGCAGAATATCCAGCGGATCCGCCGATGACGAGACTGCGCGCTTGCCCGGCGCGCCTGGCAGCCGGAGCTCAAGAAAGATACTGGGAGAGATGGCCAAGCGGCTGCGCTGTAACATCGAATCCAGGCACGCGAGTAGGCGCAGTGGAAGCGCGCGCTTCAATAGTCCCAGACGAAACCAGGAGACGGGCACGACGCGCCGCGTTTCAAAGCCTATTTTCGCAACTTCCCGCTCTACATATTCCGGGTGAAAGTTGAAGTTTAAGTCGACGAATTCAATCGGCTCCAGCGCATACGGATTCCAGTCATTCAGACCGAATAAATGTCGCAGCATCGCCTTCAGATTGCGCTTGTTGGCAAATTCGAGGATGAAACTGCTATCATCCGCGAGCGCTTGGCGGACCTGCCTGATGACTGCCGGGAAGTTTTCAAAGTGATGAATGACGCGGATCATCGTCGCCGCGTCAAAAACGCCGGGCCAGAAAGGCATGCGGTAGGCATCGGCCGCGACATAGAGGAAACCGTCATCGCCGTATTTCGCGCGAGCGTATTGCAATTGCTCCAGCGAATAATCAAGCAGAATGACTTGGCGAAACATCTGGTATTCATTGGTGATTCGCCCGAAGCCCGCCCCGACTTCGAGCAGCCGGAACCCGCTAGCTGGCAGCACCTTTTGCAATACGCGGCGTTCGACCGCGTCTTCGTAATCGCGCCCCTGCCCTTCCCAGAAGTCCTGCCGATAGGTCGAATCTCCGTAGTCGCAGATCCGCGGTCCCTCGGTCATGAGTGGCCTCCGGCCGCCAACAAAAAGCTCAAGTCAAACCGGCTTCGGATTTCAGAATCTCGGCTTTGTCAGTCTTTTCCCAAGGCGCGTCCACGTCTTCGCGGCCGAAGTGTCCATAAGCCGCCACCTGCTTGAAGATGGGGCGCCGCAGCCCCAAATCGCGTATGATCGCGGCCGGGCGCATATCAAAATGATTCTCGATCAGCGAACTGATCTTGTCATCCCCAATTCGGCCTGTGCCAAAGGTCTCGACGGACAGCGATGTCGGCTCCGCTTTGCCGATGGCGTAAGAAACCTGAAGCTCAAAGCGATCCGCGAGCCCGGCTTTGACGATATTCTTGGCGACATAACGCGCCATATACGCCGCGCTGCGATCCACCTTGGTCCCGTCCTTCCCCGAAAAAGCGCCGCCGCCGTGCCGGGCAACGCCGCCATAGGTATCGACCATGATCTTGCGCCCGGTCAAACCGGCGTCCCCCAAGGGACCACCCGTGACGAAGCGCCCCGAAGGATTAATGTGGTAAGTCGTGCGCTCGTCGATCCAATTGCCGCAGTCCGTGTCCCGCTTAATGAAATCGATAATCTGGCAGCGGATCTCGGACTGGGAGATCTCCGGCGCATGTTGCGTAGACAGCACAATGGTGTCCGCGCGCAGCGGCCGTCCATGAGCATACTCGACCGTGACCTGGCATTTTGCGTCGGGACGAAGCCAGGCGATTTCACCACTCTTGCGCGCAGCCGCAAGCCGGCGCATCAGCCCGTGCGAAAGCGACGCGGTTAGGGGCATCAACTCTTCCGTTTCATCGCAGGCGAAGCCGATCATCATGCCCTGATCACCGGCACCGGTGGCATCAACGCCGGCTTCGGATGGACCGCCCTCACGCGCTTCCAGCGCCGTATCGACGCCCTGCTTGATATCATCGGACTGCTCTTTAATCGAAATCAGCACGCCGCAGGTCTCGGCGTCGAATCCGTAATCCGATTGCGTATAACCAATATCCCGGATCGTTGCTCGAACGATGCTGTCGATATCTACGTAGGCTATGGTCGTAATCTCGCCCATGACGACGACCAAGCCGGTCGTGGTCGCGACTTCGCAAGCTACCCGCGCCAACGGATCCTCGGCCAGAATCGCGTCCAGCACCGCATCGCTGATCTGGTCGCACATTTTATCGGGATGCCCCTCGGATACAGATTCCGATGTGAACAGATATCGTGGTGAATTCATGAATGTCGTCGACATATTTGTCCTTTCTCGGGCAATGAAAAAGACGCCTTGCGGGGCAGCGGGCGTCGAAAGTTCGCATTCTCGTACGCTCATCTGCCAGAGTGGATACTCTGCCGGACTTAGCACCGTCCCGTCTTCTGGGGGTTGCCGCGAGATCGCTGAGCCGGTTCTCTCACTCGCTCTTGATGAGTGCCGCGGATCCCAGTGATCGCGACCGTTCAAAGTATATCACAACAGGCGGTTGGCGCAATCCGAAAACAGAGCGGCCGACTCGTATTGCATCAGCCGCCCTCGATTGCCATTCGCGCGGAAAGACCCTATTGCGTTTTGGACCTTTGAACATGCATGAGGAATTCGTTGCGCGTATCATGATTATGACGGAAATCGCCGAGCATGGCGCTCGTGGTCATGTTCGCGTCATGCTTCATCACGCCGCGTATCATAGAGCACATGTGCTGCGCCGTCATCACTACGGCAACCCCGCGCGGATTCAATACCTCGACGAGGAACTCCGCAATCTGCCGAGTGAGGCGCTCCTGCACCTGCAAGCGACGCGAGAACATATCGACTATACGCGGTATCTTACTGAGCCCGACGACTTTGTCTTTGGGCAAATATCCAACGTGCGCGTGGCCGATAAAGGGCAGCATGTGGTGTTCGCACAGGCTATAATATTCGATATTGCTGACGACGACCATGTCATCGTAGGCGACATCAAAGACGGCATTGTTGAGCAGTTCAACCGGGTCGGTCGTATAACCGCTCACCAATTCCCGGTAAGCTTTCGCGACGCGCCTTGGCGTGTCAAGCAAGCCTTGGCGAGCCGGATCTTCGCCAATGGCGTACAACATCTCCAATACGGCCTTCTCGACCGCCGCCTGATCAACAGATTCCGCATCCAGACCAAATCTGCTCAACAAGGAATCCGATTCAAGTTTCTTCCGCATGTCGCCATCGGCCGCGGCGACCGCTTGCGTGTCATAGTTGTCCATCTTAAGCCAATCTGTTTCCACGATCGGTTGTATTGCTGCTCATTGGCTGATCCGCATTAGGCTCTCGTCTAAATCAGCTACCTATAACAAGATTATAGGTTGACCACGCGAAAAAACTCAAGCCGCGCCAAATATGATAACGCTTCCCAAGCCGATTTCCTACTTTCGACTTACGAATGAAATCCAATGTCTGCCATCCAACAAGCCTCGATATCGCTTTCCGTGCTAAACTGCCAACGAATGTAGCGGATGTATCGATTCAATGGACATCATCGAAGTCAGGAATCTGCGCTTGCGCGCGATCATCGGTTTCAGTTCGCATGAGCTGGACATGCCGCAGGATATCGTACTTAGCTTGCGCATCGGCTTGGAGGAGCGCCGCGCTGGCGAAACGGACGATCCTAATGACGCTTTCAACTATCGGACCATCGTCAAAGCGATTATCCAGTTTGTGGAAGCGTCGCGCTTTGCCCTTTTGGAAAAGTTGGCGGAGGAGATCGCTCGTCTGGCGGTATTCGATTTTAAAGCCCCGCATATTGAAGTGTCCGTAGACAAACCGGGCGCGCTCCGGCGATCCGACTCTGTTGGCATCCACGTCGTAAGGCGCCCGCGCGATTACCAGGGAAACATCGCCTATCTATCGCTCGGCTCCAATATCAGCCCGAAAGCAAATATCGCCGAAGCCCTTATTCGCTTGCGCCGCTATACGACCGTTCTGCGCGTTTCACCGGTGTATCTCTCGCCACCGCAGGGCTTCCACGAGCAGGAGCACTTTCTGAATATGGCGGTCAAGATTCATACCTGGCGTAGTCCTGCTGAATTCAAATCCGCGGTCATTGATCGAATTGAGACTGAGCTCCACCGCGCGCGTGATCCACAGAACAAGGACGCGCCGAGGACCATTGATTTGGATATCTCGCTATGGAACGATGAAGTCCTTGAATACGGGAGCAAGCCTTGGTATATCCCGGACGGTGAAATCACGAGATTCGCCCATGTGGCCGTCCCCTTGGCCGATCTGGCGCCAGACTATGTTCATCCTGTAGAAGGCAAGTCGCTTCGCGAAGTCGCGGACGCCTTGGACTACAAACAGATGCAGCGCATTAACCTTGATTTCGGCTTGCGTGCATTATGAGGGTTTGTGCCGAGGCCGCTGTAGCTACGATGACCAGGGACGAAATTCATGATCGCAATTCGCGTATTGGATTAGAATAGACGAGAAAAGGTAAAGCGCCTAAATTAGGATCAGTCATGGCGAATACAAATCTCATCACACTTACGCAGCCGCGTTCGGCCGCCGCCGAGGCTTATCGCAGCCTCCGGACCAACTTAATGTTCAGCAGCGTCGAAAGCCCGATACAAACACTGCTGGTCACATCAGCCGCGCGCGACGATCAGAAGAGTGTTACGCTGGCGAACCTCGCTGTCACTTTCGCCCAGAGCGGCAACAGGACCGTTCTGGTGGATGCCGACCTGAGGCAGCCCAAACAGCACGAGATATGGGATCTTGGTAGCAGTCGCGGCTTAAGCAGCATGATGGTGGATGACAGCGCCATCAGCGACCCGCCCGTGCAGGCCACGCCTGTGGATGGGCTTGAGATCCTTTGCGCCGGCGCATTGCCGCCCAACCCGGCCGACCTGCTCGGCGGGCAGCGCATCAATGAGATCATCGCCGCTTTGAAGCAACGCGCTGATTATGTGCTATTCGACAGCCCGCCCGTGCTCGCCGCTACCGATGCGGCGCTATTGGGCATCAAACTGGACGGCGCCCTGTTGGCGGTTCGCGCGGGCGAAACCCGGCGCGACCACGCGGCGCAGGCGCGGCAGGCTTTGGAACGCGTCCATGTACGAGTCGTGGGCGCCGTGCTGACCGACGCCCCGCGCGAAAACCGAGTCGCCTACTGACAATGCGTCATGCCCGCGCTTTTACACGCGAACGACCACGCGAAAAAAGATTCATGCAGCGAAATGGGAGCCTGATGCGACGATGAAGGGACTTATCCTCAGTGGCGGCAAAGGAACGCGCCTCTACCCCTTGACCTACACCCGCGCCAAGCAGTTGATCCCGGTCGCCAACAAGCCCGTTCTGGTACGCGTCATTGAAGCGATACGCGATGCCGGCGTCTGCGAAATCGGCATGGTCGTCGGGCACACCGCGCCCGAAATCCAGGCTGCCCTCGGCGATGGCTCGCGCTGGGATGTCTCTCTGTCCTATATCCCGCAGCATAGCCCCGATGGTTTGGCGCACGCCGTCAAGATTTCGCGCGATTTCCTGGCCGACGATCCCTTTGTGATGTTCCTCGGTGACAATGTGATACAAGGCGGCATCAGCAAATTGATCCGTGACTTCGCCGATAACGAATGGAACAGCCAGATCGTGCTCAAGGAAGTCGAAAACGCATCAGCCTACGGCGTCGCTCAGCTGCGCCCCGATGGCAGCATTGAGCGACTGATTGAAAAGCCTGACGCGCCGCCGAGCAATCTGGCGCTCGTCGGCATCTATATGTTTGACCATCACGTATTAGACGCGGTCGATGCGATTCGCCCGTCGGCGCGCGGCGAATACGAAATCACCGACGCCATTCAGTGGCTTATTGATCAAGGACTTACTGTCTACCCGCACATTCATCGGGGCTGGTGGATTGACACCGGCAAGCCGACCGATATGCTGGAAGCGAATAGCCATGTGCTGGAGGAGATTGTGCCATGCGTCGCCGCCGACGCCGAGATCGACGCGCGTTCGACGGTGGACTCACGCGTGACCGTGCAGGAAGGCGCCCGCATCGTCAACAGCATCCTGCGCGGGCCGACAGTCATCGGCCAGGGCACCTTGATAGAAAACAGCTATATCGGTCCATTCACCAGCATCTACCACAGCTGTCAAATCCGCAATTGCGAGATTGAGCGCAGCATCATTCTCGAAAACAGCAGCGTGATTGACATTGATCGAACGCTGCGAGACAGCCTCATCGGCAGAAACGCGTCGGTCAAGAGGAGCGCGGTTAAGCCGAGCGGCATCAAAATGAATCTTGGCGACCACAGCACACTTTGGGTTTAAGCATGAAGCGCAATAACGTGGCAGGAGCGCAATGAAAAATATCCTGGTAACAGGCGGGGCTGGCTTCATCGGCAGCGCCTTCGTCCGACACATGGTGACGACATACCCCGAATATAATGTCATCTGCTTCGACAAGCTGACCTACGCCGGCAATATCGACAATTTGCTGCCGGTCAGCGATGAAGAGAATTACCGCTTCGAGCGCGGCGATGTGGCCGATCGAATGGCCGTGCAACGCGTCCTGGACCAATACGCGATCGATACCATCGTCAACTTCGCCGCCGAAAGCCACGTAGACCGCAGCATCCTCGATCCGGACGCATTCATTCATACCGATGTGGTCGGCGCCTACATTTTACTCGACGAAGGGCGGAAGCATGGAATCGGGCGCTTCTGCCAAGTGTCTACTGACGAAGTCTACGGCGATATTGAAGAGGGTGTATCGGTCGAAGAGGATCGATTCCTCCCGAACAGCCCCTACGCGGCGAGCAAAGCCGGCGGCGAATTGATGGTGCGGGCATACGCCGTCACCTATGGCATGGATACCGTCATAACCAGAGGCAGCAATACTTACGGTCCTTACCAATACCCGGAAAAGCTAGTACCGTTTTTCACCACCGAAGCCATTGATGACCGGCCGTTGCCGCTATATGGCGATGGCCGACAAATTCGCGACTGGCTCTATGTCGATGATCACGCGCGCGGCGTCGATCGGATCCTGCATGACGGCGAAGCCGGCGAAGCCTACAATCTGGCGGGAGAGAATCAGCGATTCAATATCGAAGTGACACGACGTATCTTAAAGCTGCTTGGCAAGCCGGAGTCGCTGATACGATACGTCCCGGACCGCGAAGGTCACGATCGGCGCTATGCGATGTCAGCGGCGAAAGCGCGGGCGTTGGGCTGGCAGCTGGAATTCGATTTCGAAGCCGGGTTGGATGCCACCGTAAAATGGTACCGGGAGAACGAATGGTGGTGGCGCAAAATCAAAACAGGCGAATACTTGGACTATTATCATCGTCAATACGCTGAACGGCTTGAGTCGTCAGCGCCTTAACTTATTGATGCCTCGTCATGTCTTTCCCTTGCCAAAACTGCACATTGCGCCCCTCCAAAGTTGAATCTCAGTGCCGGGATGAGGATGCCGAATGAAGATCTTGGTCACAGGCGCCGCCGGCCGACTCGGCAGCCAGCTCGTCGCGCAACTCCAAGAGGAGCACCACGTGCGGGGCGCGGGCAAAGTCGGCGACGCGAGCCACGAACTGGACATCGCGGACTACGATGCCTGCCGCCGGCTTGTCGCTGACACGAATCCGGATATTGTCCTGCATCCAGCCGCCTGGACCGATGTCAACGGTTGCGCGCTGAACCCGCGCAAGGCGCTGCGCATCAACGGGCTCGGGACCGGGAACCTGGCTGCGGTCACGGCGCAACGCGGCATTCCAATCCTCTACGTCAGCAGCAACGAGGTCTTCGACGGAGCGCTTGACCGCGCATACAATGAATACGACTATCCGAATCCACTAAATGCCTATGGCTACAGCAAATGGCATGGCGAGCGCGCCATCGCACAGGTGAACCCGCGGCATTATATCGTGCGCTCGTCCTGGCTATTCGCCCATGGCGGGCGCAACTTCATCCAGGCGATCTTGGGCGCGGCGCGAGCAGGCAAGCCCCTTCGCGTCGTGACCAATGAGGTGGCCAACCCGACATATACAAATGACCTGGCAGCGGCGATCGCAAGACTGATCGAGGCCGAGCGCTTTGGCATCTATCATCTGGTCAACGAAGGCGCCGTTAGCCGCTGGCAGTTTGCTCGCCATGTGCTAAATCTGGCCGGCTACAGCGAAACGCCAATTGAGCGAATCAGCCGACATGAATGGTCGCGTCCGTCGCTGCCGCCCGAATACACCGCCCTGGCCAATAACGCCGGCGCCAGCATCGGGATTCGTCTGCGCCCCTGGGAAGAGTGCCTGCGCGCCTTCCTGGACGCCGAGGCCGCCGGTTGATGCCGGTCTCGTTCTCCGTCGTCATCCCAAATTGGAACGGGCTGCGCTTTCTCGCTGATTGCCTAAACGCGCTCCGCAACCAAACACTCGAAGACATTGAAGTCATCCTCGTCGACAATGCCTCAACCGACGGCTCCCAAGACTTTGTCCGAACCGAGTATCCGGAAGTGCGACTGATTGAATTAGAGGAGAATCGCGGTTTCGCCGGCGCCTGCAACGCGGGTATGGAGGCGGCGAACGGCGCCTATGTCGCTCTGCTCAATAATGATACCGAAGTGGAGAGCGACTGGGCCGAACAAGTGGCGGGCGCCTTTACCGGTCATCCCGATGCCGGGATCATCGCTAGCAAGATGCTGCTTTTCGATCAACGCGATCGCTTTCACACCGCTGGCGACTTCTTCACATCCGATGGCCGCGCGGGCAACCGCGGCGCCTGGGAACGGGACAAGGGACAATACGATTGCGGAGAATACGTCTTTTCCGCCTGCGGCGGGTCAGCCGTCTATAGGCAATCTATGCTTGCAGAGATCGATTTGTTGGACGACGATTTTTTCTTCCTGCTTGAGGACGTCGATTTGGCCTGGCGCGCGCAACTGGCTGGATACAAGGTCTGGTATGAACCGCGGGCGATTGTCTATCACCATTTGTCGGCGACTGGCGGCGGCGTCACGGCAAGTTATCATGATGGCCGTAATGGCATCTGGCTCATCGCCAAGAATATGCCCGCAAGTCTGCTGCGAAAATATGCGCGGCCGATTCTGGCGAGACAACTGGCGCTGCTCTGGCAATCGTTGAAATCCTGGCGCGGGCAAGAAGCGCGCGCGCGGATCCGCGGGTTGATAGCTGGCGCCCTCGGCATTCGCGGCGCCCTTGCCAAGCGAAGGCGGATCCAAGCGGCGAAGCGCGTCACCGACGACTATATCGAAAGCATTCTGACGCCGGTTTGAGCATCGAGACGCGCTCCAAAGCCCAGGCTTTCGCGCGCTCGCATGTACAATTGTCGAATCTCGCGTATGATGGTGCATATCATCCGACCCTGATAAGACTCCTCAGATGGAGATTTGGTGTTGAGCAATCCCTTTCTGAGCATTGTAATACCGGCGCACAATGAAGAGAGTCGTCTGCCACCGAGTCTGGCTCAGATTGACGCATTTCTGCGGACGCAGGCTTACGACGCGGAAGTCATCATTGTCGAGAACGGCAGCCGGGACCGAACCTACGAAGTCGCTCTCGACTGCGCGCGCGAATATCCCAATCTGCGCGTGATTCAGTCTTTCGACAATTTGCGCGGCAAGGGCTTGGCGGTCAAGCAAGGCATGTTAGCGGCAACGGGAGACTGGCGCTTCATCTGCGATGCCGACCTGTCCATGCGCATCGATGAGCTGGTGAAATTCTTGCCGCCGCGATTGGATGGATACGACATCATCATCGCCAGCCGAGAAGCGCCTGGCGCGGTACGCGTCGATGAACCGGAATATCGTCATATCATGGGGCGCATCGCCACTTTCATCATCAAAGTCGCCGCGATCAGCGATTATGAAGACACACAGTGCGGGTTCAAGATGTTCCGCGGCAAGGTGGCGGATGACCTCTTCTCCGTGCAAAGGATGAACGGAATCGGCTTTGATGTGGAGCTGCTGTTCATCGCCAAGCGGCGCGGTTATCGTGTGAAGGAAATGCCAATTACCTGGTACTACGATCCCTATTCCACCATGCGGCTTTGGGACGACTCGATGAAGCTTCTGCGCGAGATCTGGGAAATCCGGCGGAATTGGGGTCGGGGCCTATATGGCTGAGAACAAGAAAAGGTCCAAGACTGCGAGCCTCTATCACGAGCGGCACTATTTCCGCGCCGGCTACCGACGGATCGTCGGTCTGGATGAATCGGGTCGCGGCCCCCTGGCGGGGCCAGTCGCGGCGGCCGCCGTCGCCCTGCCCCTCGAACGCGCAGACCTCGCCAAAGCGCTGCGCGGCATACGGGACAGCAAACATATGACCGCCGCTCAGCGCGAGCGGCGCAGCGACAAGATCAAAGATGTCGCCATCGTCTGGGGCATCGGGCAGAGCAGCGTTGAAGAGATTGACCGCCTCGGCATCGTCACCGCGACGAAAACGGCCATGCAGCGCGCCCTCGACATGGCTTTGGATGGGTCCGGATTCCTTCCCGACTGCCTCTTCCTGGATTACCTGCCCTGGCCAGAGCGCTCCGATATCCCCCAATTGAGCATCGTCGACGGCGACAAACATTCGCTGACCATCGCCTGCGCCAGCGTTCTCGCCAAAGTCTGGCGCGATCAATACATGCGAAATCTTGACGGTCAATATGCTGGCTATGGATTCACCCAGAACAAGGGTTACGGTACGCCGGCTCATCTAAAGGCTCTTCGCCAGTCCGGCCCATGCGCCGCCCATCGGCAAACCTTCCGTCCGGTTAGTGAGTTTGCGCAGAACAGGTCGGACTGAGGAGCTGCGTAGCCGGAGGCAGCGAGACTCGCCGTTGGTGTTGGCGAGGGCGCAACGCGGGGGATTACCTTGAAGATCGCGCTGGTTCACGATTGGCTCAATCAAGTTGGCGGCGCGGAAGATGTGCTGGACGCGATTAAGCGCCAGTATCCCGCGAGCCCCGTTTTCACCAGTATCTTCGACAAGAAGCGTATGCCCGCTCACTATCAAGGTTGGGACGTTCGCACACTTTGGCTCAATCGCTTGCCGGCTATACATCGGCGTCACCAAGCCTACCTGCCGCTTTATCCGCTCGCCTGGAACAAGCTCGAAATCAACGGCTACGATGTGATTCTGAGCAACAAGAGCGGATTCTGTCACGGCTTGCGCTTCCCCCCAAAAAGCATGCATATCTGCTATTGCCTGACGCCGACGCGGTACGTCTGGCAATTGGATAACTACCTCGCGGGCGAAGACCTTAGCGCAAGCGCGAAATGGCTCTTGCGCCCCCTGATAAGCCTTCTGAAACGCTGGGATTATGCGGCGGCGCAGCGCGTTTCGCATTTCATCGCCATCAGCACGGCAGTTCAGGAGCGTATCAATCGCCATTACAGACGTACGTCAACGGTCATTTTCCCGCCGGTGGACACGGCGCGCTTTGAAGCGATGGCTACAGAATCTATCGAAGACTATTTTCTCATCGTGTCCCGTCTGATTCCTTACAAACGCATCGATTTGGCGATTCAAGTGGCGGGGGCGCTGGGTTTCAAGCTGAAGATTGCCGGCTCAGGCCGGGACCGAGAAAGGCTGCGCGCGCTGGCGGGGAAAAATGTCGAGTTTCTCGGCTTCGTGCCAGCAGCCGAATTGCCAGGCTTGATGGCAAAATGCCGGGCGCTTATCCTGCCGGGTCTGGAAGACTTCGGCATTACACCGGTGCAAGCGCAGGCGGCCGGTCGTCCCGTCATCGCATTCGGCGGCGGCGGCGCGCTTGATACCGTCATCCCTGGCCTCACCGGAGAGCATTTCCCCGAGCTAAACGCAGACAGCCTGAAAGAAGTCTGGCGCAACTTTGATGAACACGCGTACAATTCGCAAGAGATTCGAGCGCATGCCAGAAAATTTGACACCAGCGCATTTCTTGAGCGCATTGACGCCTTTGTAAGGCAAGCCTGGGATGCGAAATCCGCCGGTCTAAAATTTCAATACCGGGACCCCTTGGACGGGAATAAGGGATGATTCAGATGGAGTACAAAGAGATAATCCGCATTTTGATTCGCCGCTGGTGGCTGATCGTCCTGCCAGTCGTCTTGAGCGCGGTGATTTCAATTCCTGACCTAATGCGGGACGGCGCCGGCCTCAGCGGCGGATTCACCACCCAGATTCGTTACAGCGCCGCGCAGAAACTCAATCTCCCGGAACGCGAAGGCGATTATACCGACATTTGGCGCGCATCCGAATATACGGTGCATGCCATGACGGACTGGGCGCGCAGCTCAAGTTTTCGCCACGAAATTGCCAGCATTCTTGGCGATGCTCAAGACGCTTTGCATGGCTTGCAAATCGCCGCCGACAACGTGCGCAGCGTCGGCGTCGTTTATATGAGCCATCCCAATGGCGAAGCGCTAGGCGCCATCGCCGATGCGGCTGTCCTGGTTTTGAACAGCCGTACGCAGCGCTACTTTCCCCAATTGGAAGGCGACGCGGCGCAGGTAACCATCCTGGACCAGCCCGCCATCGTCGCAGCGCCTCCAGCTCTGCCCTCGCGTTTCGCCCCCTTCGTCCGCTTGGGCGTGGCACTATTGATTGGGCTCGCGATCGCGGTCTTCGCCGAATTTGTCGATCCCACCATTTATCATCAAGACGATCTGCGGCGACTGGGCCTGCCCTTGCTCGGCAGCATCCCCAAGGAACGCGCCTGAAGCGAGCGCGTTAATGTTTCCCGCTATCTGCTGCCGGCATAGACCAAATACAGGAGAGACTGCATGGCGGACGACTTCCACTTAAGCGGCCGCGTCGCCATCGTAAGCGGCGCGTCTCGCGGCATCGGCAAAGAGATCGCGAATGCGTTTGCCCTCGCTGGCGCCAAAGTCGCGCTCGCCAGCCGCCGGCAAGACTCTCTCGACGAGGCGGCTGAAGCAATTCGCGCGCTCGGCGGCGACGCTGTCGGCATCGCCGCGCACAATGGCGACAAAGAGGCGCTCAAAGCCTTGGTTGAACAGACAGTCAGTCACTTCGGCACAGTCGACATTCTGGTGAACAACGCGGCGACCAACCCGCACTTCGGTCCTGCGCTTGAGGCGGCAGACAGCTATTGGCAAAAGACCATCGAAGTGAATCTGATGGGCAACGTCTGGCTTTCTCAAGCGGCGGTCAAGGTGATGAGAGCGAAAGGCGGCGGCAAGATTATCAATGTGGCGTCAATTGTGGGCTTAAACCCGGGCCGCTATCAAGGCATTTACAGCGTAACCAAAGCCGGCGTCATCAGCTTGACCAAGACCCTTGCCGGCGAGTTGGGCACCGACAATATTCAGGTCAATGCCATCGCGCCGGGCTTGGTGCAGACGAAATTCGCCCAAGCGCTTTGGGGCAATCC
>WTGC01000036.1 GCA_011523705.1 Chloroflexota bacterium
CGGGGCGCTTCAGCTTCAATGTCAAAGGCGGGCGCTGCGAGAATTGCGAGGGCCAAGGGTTGATCAAAATTGAGATGCAGTTTCTGCCCGACGTATATGTACAGTGCGAAGTCTGCCGCGGTTCGCGCTACAATCGCGAGACGCTGCAAGTCCATTACAAAGGCAAGTCGATTTCTGATGTGCTCAATATGACGGTCAGCGAGGGCTTGGCTTTCTTCGAGAATCTGCCGCGCATTCGGCGCAAGTTGGATACGCTGGACGCGGTCGGCTTGGGTTATATTCGCATTGGGCAGCCGGCGACGACCCTGAGTGGTGGGGAAGCGCAGCGCATCAAGCTGAGTCGGGAACTCTCCAAGCGCGCCACCGGTCAAACGCTATATATCCTTGATGAGCCCTCGACCGGTTTGCACGCCGTCGATGTCGAGAAGCTGATTAACGTTTTGCAGCAATTGGCGGACGCCGGCAATACAATTATCGTCATCGAGCATAATCTGGATATCATCAAGGTCGCCGATCACGTTATTGATCTAGGTCCTGAAGGTGGCGGCGGCGGCGGCGAAGTGATCGCGCAAGGCAGCCCGGAAGACGTCGCGGCGACGCCGGGCAGCTATACCGGCGAATACTTGCGGTCCTACTTGAAAATGCCTCAGCCGGTCTGACCAGTTCGACTGGAAAGAAACTGTGGCCACCTTTTGGTTCGCTTCCGCACCGCTATACAGTCACACGGATTGGGGCGGCTTCCTCAAAACAGCGCAGGCGCTGCAAATGCGTGGTCATGAAATCCTCTGGCTCAGCGAGGCGCCGCTGGAGAATGCGATCAGGCAAAGCGGCATCCCATTCGTCACCATTCGTCAAACTGGCTGGCTTTGGCCCCCGCCGCCACCGCCCGACTTGAGCGCAATTTCGCCGCAGGAGGCGGTGACGCTGCGCTATCGGCGGGCGCTCGACACCTGGCTCAGCGAGGATTTGGTGGCGGAGGCGGTTGAAGCCCTGCTCGACCTGGAGGACGAAATCGGCGCGCCGGACGCGATTGTATCCGATCCCTTCTTGAGCGCGTCGGCGATCGCGGCGGACATGCTGGATATACCGCTTGTGATATGCGGCTGGCCCGCGCAGGCGACGCTTGATGAACAGAGCCTGTTTCCGGTGCAGCGCGACCTGAGCAGCGAGAGCCAGCAGCGAATACAGCGACTATGTGATCGCTTCAGCATTGAAGGACGCAACTTCTCGAAGGGCGCGGCGCCTTCCATCATCAGCGAGTGGCTGCATATCAGCTATTTCACGGCGGGCTGGCATCAAACCGAGCTGCCCACCATTCTGCCGCAGACACAGTTTGTCGGCGGCCGCGCGGAGGCGCCGACCGATCCACCGCCGCAGTGGCTGCTGGATATTCCGCCGGACGTGCCGCTCGGTCTCGTTTCCTTGGGTACGAGTTTCACCGGCGACCTGGGCTTTTACAGCTGGGCGGCGCAGGCGGTCGCGAGCGCGGGCATGATCCCTATCGTGACGCTGGGCTGGCATCCAGTCTCTGCCGAACAGAAAGCCGAACTGAAGCGGGCGCTGCCGGCGGGCACGCGGCTGTTAAATTGGGCGCCCTACGAGCATCTTCTGCCGCGCTGCCGGATGGCGATTCATCACGGCGGCATGGGCACCACGCATAGCGCCGTGGTGCATGGCCTGCCGCAGATTATCGTGCCGCACGCGGCTGACCAGCGGATACAGGGTCGGCGGGCGGCCGAGGCAAAGGTCGGCTTGCACTTGACGGCACACGATGTGAGGCAGGGGCAGCTGCGCGAGGGCGCGCACGCGATCATGGAAGCGGACTGGGTGCAGGAGAATGCGCGGCGTCTGGCGGAGGAGATGGCGGGGCTGGGTGGTGTGGAAAGGGCGGGGGATTTGGCGGCGGGGGTTGTGGGTTAGGTGGAGGAGTTGCGGATCGAATCTGCCAACTTATAGACTCTAGTTCCGATGGCGTTCATCCAAGCTGTATCCTTGTCCTTATCGGTTTTTTCTGCGTTGTTGATTGCCAGTTTACATCGATCGACATAGCAGGAAACTTTGTAGTCCGTCTTTTCATAGTTGGATTCGACTTGCTTTCTTAGCACGTCGATGACTTTTTCGCAACCGCTCACAGCAGCACTGCCCTCAAGCCCGGATACTTCGTGTAGTGCTTTGTAATGCATGATGAGCCATAGTTCAAAGCAGGGATTGCTGTCGGCGAACAGATACTTTCTTCTGTCCGCTGCCGAAAAGACTGCACCTAAGTCGTGGTCATCCTTGTCAATAACGAGCCAGCGTTCGTCGTCGGCTCTGATATCGCCGTGTTTCGGCTTGTATTTTGCGAGACGGTTGCGAACGCTTCGCGGGTCAGTCTTAGTTGTACTCTTGAGCACGTCTACGTTCTGGGCGCCTACTTCAGTTTTGAGTTTGTTAAAATATATGTACTCTGTCACGCCTTCAGTTGCGACAAATATTCGTCTTTTTGGCTTGCTCCGTTCTCTTCTGTCTTGGCCGCGACATGACCTCTTCCGAGCCATAGTTACTCAGCCCACTCAAGTTTATCGTAACTGGACAGCACTGGAATCGCGCCAAGCCGTCCGCCAAGGTATCCCTTTTCTATATTCATGTTTCTTGACAGTTCAAACTCTTCCAGTGAAAACAGCGACGATACGCCTTGCCGATCTTTTTCCAAGAACCAGATTTCATCTCGTCGAAGCAAATCAAGATCCAAAAGGCTAGTATCGTGCGTGGTGACAATTAGTTGACTTCTGCGATTCCCACTATTTTCAAGGAAGAGTTCCATAAGCTTGTAGCTCAATTGTGTGTGCAAACTTCTATCGAGTTCGTCAAGAACGAAGACATAATCAGCTTTATCGTTCAATAGACCAAATAGTGCTGGGATGAGCTTCAGCAGTCGTCTTGTCCCGTCGGATTCGAGTTTGAGGTCGAATGGTATTTTGGTTTTACTGTCCTTTACTTTGTGATAGGTTATCACCTCATATTCGGAGAATTTTGTGTTCGCATCGGAAAATACGTAACTGTCTCGGCGTGCATTATAGAATACGGCCACTTGATCAGTATTCGGTTGTAGCTGCACTGTAATCTGTTTTGCGTATTCTTTGAAATCATCTGAAAGATGTACGTCGGCATCGAAGTCAGGAATCTCCTTCAATCCGATGTCGTCGATTCCCAAGTCCAATCTGTCAACAATGTCTAGGTAGCGAGATTGAAGTTCGCCCGGTTTCATCAAACCAATTGGAATGCCGGTTGCAAGCACTGAATCCGTAAATATGGGAGCGAGAGTTGAGCTGAACCAATCATAAATCTGCTCAAGGTAAGGGATTCTGTGTTCTTCAATTTGTTCTTCAAGCCGCTTATACATTGTCAAGAACAACATAGTTGGATCACCTGACTTGGGCAAGAAATCTGTGGGATCGTCATCATTTGTGACAAGCACAGGAATCGTACCGAACTTGATGTTTGCTTTGCCAGTTGCAGATGATTCGCGCTCAAAGATCAGTGACGCCCTGTCATTTGTTGTCTCAATGAGAGTCTCCGAATGAACTCTATGCCTGTCAACTGCGAAGCTATATTCAAAGCTCTGCCCAATACCGCACTGGATTTCGAATAGGAATTTCGACGGTCTATTCTCGCTGGCGCTATCAAGCAGAAACGGCGTTAGCTCAAGGTACTCTGTGCGCAATGATCCAGTTGTAATGTAATCTTGGGCAAGGCTCATTGCCTTAATCAGATTAGTTTTTCCCGAAGCGTTAGCTCCGTAGATAACGCTAGTCTTCAGAAGGCATAAATGCCGAACCTTTACAATATGGTCAGGGTGCTTGCGAAACCTACCTGCAACCATCGAAAACTCAACTTCGTCCTTGAACGATAAGAAGTTTTCGACGGTGAATCGAATCAACATGGTTGCCCCTCTCCTTTAGCTGACGGACGGGACGCGATCATTCCTTCCTGCATTGTAGTGTACGATGCCGCGATAAAGCAATGGAATTACGCAGCGCCCCTTTTCGCGCTACAATACCTCCACCACCCACCCACAATAGAAAGCCCAAACCCCATGAATCTCCCTCTCGACAACATCGGACGCTGGCGCTGTATCGGACCCTTCCGCGGCGGGCGGGTCGTCACCGTTGCTGGCGACCCCCGCGACATCGGCGCCTTCTACTTCGGCGCCTGCGCGGGTGGCGTCTGGAAGACGGACGACGGTGGGCAGTACTGGCGCAATATCTCCGACGGCTACTTCAATACGGCTTCTGTCGGCGCGCTGGCGGTCTCGGAAGTGGATCCGAATGTCATCTACGCCTGCACTGGCGAAGCGACGATTCGCATTGATGTTTCGCACGGCGATGGCGTTTACAAGTCCACCGATGCCGGGCGCAGTTGGAAGCATATCGGCTTGGACGACACGCGGCACATCGGCAAGGTTCGCATTCATCCGCGGGATCCGGACACGGTCTTTGTGGCGGCATTGGGGCATGCCTTTGGTCGGAATCAGCAGCGGGGCGTCTTCCGCTCGACCGACGGCGGCGAGAATTGGGAACAGGTACTATTCGTCAGCGATAAGGCGGGCGCGGTCGATCTGAGCATTGACGTGAACAATCCGCGCATCATCTATGCGACGATCTGGGAGGCTTATCGCAACTTCCACATGATCAGCAGCGGCGGCGAGGATAGCGGCATGTGGCGCTCCCTGGATGGCGGCGATACCTGGGAGAACATTTCGATCAAGAAGGGATTGCCGAGCGGCATTCTGGGCAAGATGGGCATTGCGGCGTCGCCCGCGCAATCGGGACGAGTGTATGCGCTCGTTGAGCATGAAGAGGGCGGGATGTACCGCTCGGATGACTACGGCGACAGTTGGCGATTTGTCGCGCGCAACAACGACATTATTTCTCGCGCCTGGTATTACATGCACTTGACGCCCGATCCGCAGGATCCGGATACGGTTTATGTAAACAACCTGCGATTCTGGAAGTCGGTGGATGGCGGCAAAACCTATTCCATGATCGGCACGCCGCATGGCGACAACCATGACTTGTGGATCGACCCGCAGAATCCGAAGCGCATGGTGCAGGGCAATGATGGCGGCGCCTGCGTCTCGCTGAATGGCGGCGCCACCTGGTCGAGCATTTTCAATCAGCCGACGGCGCAGTTCTATCATGTGGCGGCCGATAACCGCGATCCTTACTTCGTTTATGGAACGCAGCAGGATAACAGCAGCATCGCCGTCCCGAGCCGCAATGAAAAGTCGTCGCTGATGTGGATGGACGGTTTCATCGCCGGCTCGGGCGAAAGCGGCTATATCGCGGTCAAGCCCGATGATGACGATATCATATTCGTCGGCGCTATTGGCAGCTCGCCGGGCGGCGGCAACTGTTTGCAACGCTACGATCATCGCAGCAAGCAGCTGCGCCTGGTGACGACTTGGCCCGAGACGACATCGGGCGAGGCGGCCGCCGACCTCAAGTACCGATTCGCCTGGACCTATCCCATCGTTTTCTCGCCGCATGACCCAAACACGCTCTACGTTGGCGGGAATCGCATCATGAAGTCGACAGATGAAGGGCACAGTTGGGAGGCGATAAGCCCGGATTTGACCCGCGCCGATCCGGCCACATTGCAGATTACGGGTGGACCGATCAACCGCGATGGCGCCGGCGCTGAAGTCTACGCGACCGTATTCGCCTTGGCCGAATCACCGCATCAACCCGGCGTGATTTGGGCTGGCTCGGATGATGGCTTGGTGCATATCAGCCGGGATAATGGCGAGACCTGGCAGGACATCACGCCGGCTGATCTGCCGGAATGGTCCATGATCAGCATGCTGGAGCTATCTCCCCATGACCCGGCGACCTGTTATCTGGCCGCCACGCGCTACAAGTTGGATGATTATGCGCCCTATCTTTACAAGACAAACGATTATGGGCGAAGTTGGAATCGCATTAACGACGGCGTTCGAGAAGACGATTTCACCCGCGTCATTCGCTGTGACCCGGCGCGTCCCGGGCTGCTTTATGCCGGCACGGAAACGGGCGTCTACGTTTCATTCAATGACGGCGCGAGCTGGCAGCGCTTTCAGCTAAATCTGCCGGTGACGCCGATTCACGACTTGCTGGTCAAGAATGGCGACTTGATCGCCGCCACGCACGGACGCTCGTTCTGGATACTGGATGATCTGACGCGCATTCATCAGTTGACTGACGACTTGGATGGTCAGAGCGCGTTGCTGCTCAAGCCACGCGACACGCAGCGACTCTTGGAAAGCATTGACGCGCGCCGAATGGTCGACCAGCCGGGAAAGACTTACCAGAGTTCGACTGGCGTCATGGCCGCTTACACGCATACTGTTACACCGGAGCATGCGGTCGAGCGCCAGTTTCTGGATTCGGGAGAGAACTTGCCGCGCGGCGTGATGATTAGCTACTACTTGAGCGCGGCGCCAGCAAGCAAGATCACGCTTAGCGTATCCGATGTTGACGGCAACCTGCTTTGCGAATTCACCAGCCTGGACGATGCCGAGCGACAGAAGCAGAAGGAGAAGCCGGACAGATCCATTCTTTATCTCACAGCAGACGCCGGCTGGAATCGCTTCATCTGGGATATGCGCCTGCCGACATCTCCGGCGATCAAAGGCAAAGATCCGCAATTCGAACGGATGCCCGGCCCGACTGTAACCCCGGGCGCCTATCAGTTGACCTTGCAGGTGAATGGCGAAGAACACAAGCAGTCCTTCAAATTGATCAAGGACGCCACTTCGGAGGCAACCGAAGAAGACTCGCGGGAGCAGTTTGAACTGTTGATGTCAATCTATCAGCTTTATTCGGATGCTACCGAAAAGCTCAATACGATGCGGCGTCAGCGGAGCCAACTGAAGAGTTTGGCCGAGCGTCTGGCGGCGAAGGCCGAACATGGCGACATCGCTGATCAGGCGACTGCGCTCAGAGATCGCATTCTTGAAATCGAGAAGGGCATTTTCATTCCCGAATTGCGCGAAGGCTGGGCCGGCAGGCTGAACCAAGGCACCGACCCATTGCGCCGGCTTAGCGCCTTGCCTTCGGTGGCGGGCTTGGGTGAATTCCCGCCAACCGAGCAGTCGTACGCGGTATTCGACAAGCTGGCTGGGCAGATTTACGGACGGATTGACGCGTTTGATGCCTTGTGCGAGAGCGAAATCGCAGTATTTAATCGATTGATTCAACATAATGGAATCGCGCTTATCGGGTGAAGGCGCCCGATAGCGACGCGCGCGTCCGCGGTAGGTCCGTTAGCTTGTGTCCAGAGCTTTTATCAGAGTCTGACCAATAGAGAGCAGCTTGGACAGGTTTTCGTCTTCTAGCAGAACGACGAAGGAGAAGGTCGTTCCGTCGCTGTGGTTGAAAAAGCCGTTCAGCCAGAGTTGGACGCCGTCGCCTGATTGAGACAAGGCGACATGCGCGCCAACGTCTGCGCCGGCTGCGTCAAGCGGTAGAGCGGACCAGGATCTGCGCATGATCGCTTGCAGTTTTTGCGCCGTTTCAGCGCTGACAATGGAGATGGTGGCCGTATCAGCCGAAGTCTCCCGCCATTGCTGCGCGCCAGGAAGTCGCGTGGCGGCATGCAAGAATGGGGTCCTAAGGTTGCCGTCGGTTGACACAGCCGACATAATGGCTGCCACGTGCAGAGGCGTGGTCGTCGGTTCGCCTTGTCCGAGCGCGGCGCGGAGCTCCAGCGCTTCGTCAGTGAGCTGCAGCGCTGAAGGCGCCGCGGGCAGATTGATCGGCGCCGGTTGCGGGAATCTGTCCAATGCGATGGGATCGTCAAAGGCAAAGCGCTTCAGAATTGCCTCCATGTCAATGCCGGCCTCGCTACCAAAATACGCTCGAAAGGGGGCCGGGCAACCGTAGGCATAAGCCTCGATCAGCGTGAGTTCGTTTGACTCCGGCTCAAAAAGGCAGGCGATAGTCATGCCGTCTTCGAACTCAATTGGCGCGGCGGCTTGCGGAAAGCGCTGCGACAGATCGAATCCCGAATCGATTGCATGCGCCAACAGGAAGGTATAGCTGGCGCCGCCAAGTTGATAATTGCCTTGCAGCGCGCGATTAAAGAATGGGTCTCCTTCGGCCGAGACGAGTTCTTCCCAATCGTCATCCAGGGCGTTGGCATCGACGCCGGGCTGGCTGACCAAAGATAGGACCTCACCGGTCAAGGCGTTCAAAACGACGGCCGCGCCACGGCTCCCCCCAAGCGAGGTGACCAGAGCGTCTTGCAAGTCCGCGTCAATCGAAAGCCTGATATCGGATCCGGTCTGCGGCCGATTCAGGAGTCGCCGGTCGACAAAGTCCTGCAAAGTCCTGACTTTACTCGAGCCGGCCAGCAGGTCGTCGAATGCTGCTTCGGCGCCGCTGGTTCCAAAGCGCAAACTGAAATAGCCGACCGCGCTGAATGTCGACGGCAGCGGATACTGCCGCTGCAACGCGCTGGCTTGATTGACCGTTGCAGCGAGCGGTCGCCCGTGACGGTCAAAGATGCTGCCGCGCTGAATTGATGCTTGCGCTTCAATCCGCCTGGGATTGTCATCGCGCAGCAGCAGCGAGTCTTGGCCAGCGATCGCCCAGTATGTCGCTGAAAGCCCTATCAGTAACAGACAAGCCAGCGTACCGAGGAGCAAGTGATGGATCCCTCGCGAGAAGGCCACTTAGAGCGCTCCCCTATGGCCTGTGGAGATGGCCTCGGCGGAGAGACGAAGCAGCAGGCCGATCATAACGAAGCAGACCAGCAGCGAACTGCCGCCGTAGCTGATGAATGGCAGCGTGACGCCGGTCAAAGGCAGGAGCTTCAGGACGCCGGCCATGATCATCAGCGCCTGAACGACCAGCATCATGGTCAAACCGACGGCCAGCAATTTATGAAAGTCGCGGCCCGCATGCGTTAAGCCGATTGACAGGCCACGCAACGTGAGAACGGCGAAGCAACTCAATACGCCGATCACACCGAGCAACCCCCACTCTTCCGCCAACGCGGCAAAGATAAAGTCTGAATGTACGACTGGAATGTATCCGGGCGAGCCCAAACCAACGCCGGTCCCCAAGATGCCGCCAGCGCCGAAAGCCATGAGGCTCTGGACGATCTGGTAAGCGCGTCCATCGGATTCGGGCCAGGGATTCAGCCAGATATCGACGCGCAGCTTCACGACGTCAAACAAGTGATAGGCGGCGGCGGCGGCGATGATCACAAGCAAGAGGCCGCCGATCAAGATGCGCCAGTCGCCGCTCGTCGTGTATAGGAGCAGCAAGAACACCACAAAGAAGAGCATGGCTGTACCGAGGTCGCGCTGCCAGACCAGGATCACCAGCGAAAGCAGCCACATCGACAGCATGGGTCCGGCCAGCCGCGGCGAAAAAGGCAGCCTCATGCCCGCATCGCCTCGTTCGGCACGGATGGCGGCGCTCTGTTCGCCCAGATAGCTCGCCATAAAGGCGACGAGAACAAGCTTCATGAACTCGGACGGCTGGAAATAGACGGCGCCTATTTTCAGCCAGAGGCGCGGTGCGAATTCGAAGCCGGAGGGATTGCTGCCGAATACGATTGTCGCCAGCAGCAGCAAGAGCGCCCCCGCCAAAACGACATAGCGGTAGACGCGCAGCCAGCGCAATAGATGAGGAAAAAGGGCGGCGAAGAGCATGGCGCCGACGCTGATGACAAGCCAAAGCGCCTGCCTGTCGGCGAATGAGGGCGCCAGGCGTTGAATGGCGACCAGCCCCCAGCCGCTCAGAAAGATCGCCAGCGGGAAGAGCACGGGGTCGCACGCGGGCAGGCAGCGATTCAGGAGCGCCGTTCCCACAAACGCGCAGGCGGCCCAGATCGCAAGCCCGGCCCAATGGCTGAATCCTGACGGGCGCGCCATCGAAATGCTGGCCATGCCAGCGAAAACGGACAGGCCAGCAAAAGCCAGCAAGAGATAATGGTGGCGCCTGCTTAAGAGCGATTCCACCGGGGACATCAACTCTGCCTCAGTCTACTTCGTCCAGCCCGAGCACGCGCGCCAGGATCGGACGCAGGGTGGCGATCACCCTGTCGTCCATGGCAGCGCGCGGCGTCGCCAGAGCGGTGTCGAGAGCGGTATGCGCTGGCGTCTCTTGATCTTCGTCGAGTTGCGTGATCGCCTCGACCAAGGCCTTTTGCACAGTTTCGATGTTGGTCGCCAAGGTTTGTATCACCATATCCGACGTAACGGCAGCTTCCGCTTCATGCCAACTGTCGTAATCGGTGACGTGTGCCAACGAGGCGTAAGCGATTTCGGCTTCGCGCGCCAGGAAGGCTTCGGGCGCCGCTGTCATGCCGATCAGGTCGCAGCCCCAGGCGCGGAAGAGATGGCTTTCGGCGCGGGTGGCGAATCGCGGTCCGTCTTCGATCAGGAAGATTCCCTGGCGATGCGCCCTGCCGCCGACCATCTCTACAGCCTCAGCGATGAGCTCGCGCAGGTATTCGCTCATGGGCTCGGCGACGGATACATGCGCGACCACGCCATCTTCAAAGAAGGAACGCGCTCGCGTGTGAATGGTGTAATCCACGATTTGATCGGGCGCAACAATATGGCCCGGGGCGAAATCCTCACGAAGCGAGCCGACGGCGTTGACGGCGATGATGAAGCGGACGCCCAAAGTCTTCAAGGCATAGATATTGGCGCGGTAGGGCAACGTTGAGGGCGATAGCACGTGCCCCTCGCCGTGGCGCGGCAAAAAGGCGACCCGCTTGCCGCTCAGGTTGCCGACGCGGATCGCGCCGCTGGGCGCGCCGAAGGGCGTATCAATTTCGATCGTTTCAATATCGGAGATCGCGGCCATGTTGTAGAGTCCTGATCCGCCGATCACCGCAGTCCGTATTGCTTCCATCGTCTCCTCCATATTGGATTCTGCCTGTCGCTCCGGCTCTATGCGGCGCCGCGTGCGGACGCAACGCGTTTATCAGCCCATATTACTTGTCAGCGTAAACCGGTAGCGGAGATTGCCGATGCCGACAACATCGCTATCGGCGAGAATAGTAGGCTGATCAATTGCTACGTCATTGAGACGGGTACCGTTGCGGCTACCTCTGTCTTCCAGCCACCATTGCCCGCCCTCCAGGACAATGCGCGCGTGCTGGGCGCTGGCGAAGTCGTTATCGACGACGATTGTGTTGCTCGCGGAGCGACCCAGCGTGGTAATCGCATGCAGCGGAAATCGTTTTTCGACTTGGTTGGGTTGCGCGGCATTCGACGGAAGGCTGGTCAAGTAGCCGTACGCCATGCGCGTAGTCGCCAGTTGACGATCGACTTGCCGCATGCTGCGCCAGACGATAACGAAGAGGACGGCCAGGAATCCGAGTAGGCTTAAGCCCGCCAGCAGGCGCAAGATGAAGACGGCGGCTTCGACGCTCAAGATATTGCCCTAGTCCGCCGGCAGGACCTGCGTCGTACCGTCTGTGACGCCGTTTCGAAAGTCGTCGGCGTAAATGATATCGGTATGACCCATTCGAATTACATCGCCGCTCTGCAGACGGTGTTCACTGACGACTGTGCTATTGACCATCGTGCCACCGCGACTGTTGACATCAAACAAAGTGTAGACGCCGAAGCGTTTCCGCAGCTGGGCGTGATGTCGCGAGACGAAGTCATCTTCGATGACGACATCATTGGCGCTGTCTCGGCCGATATTGACAACGGATTTGGACAGCGGCGCCACGCCCACGCCTATGATGTGGAGATGAGCGTTTGCCACCGGCAGGCGGGGCGGCGCATCAGTCGACACCGGGTTCATGCTTTCGGTGCTGGCGCTTATTGCCGGGCTGTGATTGGCGGCGACTCTGGCTTGATGGGTTTCCAACCGACTGTCGGCGAGAACGGCAACCGTGGGCGCGGCATGAAGCTGGAAGCCGGATTCTCTGCTCAACTCGGCGAGTAATGCTGCCAAGCGCGCCGGCAAATCGGGAAACTGCGCCAGAAAGCGCGCGGCATTATCCGGTTGCAAGTAAATGGCGTAATTGTCGGGCGCGACCGGCTTGGCCCAGGATAATTCAGGCAGCGCCGCATTGTCTTCCATCGCGCGCAGGAGCAGCAGGGCGATATCACGGGCGTCAATCGTCCGGCGGAAGAGGCGAGAAAAGGCGCCTTCGATCAACTCCTGGAGCTGGCGTTCCAGCTTGTCAATTGGGTTCGCGCTCATGCTTGCATTATAAGCGAGACGCCAATCCGAGCAAACTGGAAGGCGTAAAGTTGCAATACGGAATGAGCGAGGGGGAAAACGCTGTTGGCGATCGTTTCTGGCGGCGCTGCGATATTCGGCTGATTTCGCGCTCAGCTGCGCGGGACGTTATCCAACCAGGCATCGAATATTTCGAAGCGGTCGCTATAGTCTGCGCGCAAGGATTCTTTCAAATACTCGAGTTCTTGCAGCTTCGCGCGTTGAAGCTGCGATTCGACGGCGCTGCCGCTGCGCTCTTCTTTGCTGCGCACTTGCACAATATGAAAGCCAAACTCGCTTTCGACCGGACCGACAAGCGCGCCAATCGTTGCCTCTTCGATCGCCTGGCGGAATTCGCGCACATAATTGCCAACGTAAGCTTCGCCCAACTCGCCGCCACGTGCGCCGCTGCCGGGATCGGTCGAGATTGCGCGCGCCAGCGCCGCGAATGATTCGCCTTGCTGTAAAGCTTGCAGCGCTCGCATGGCAGTCTCCTCATCGTCGACGAGGATATGGCGGGCATCGGCATAGAGCAAGCTGCCGTCATCAGGCACAAGAGAGTCGGCGAGCAAAGCCTCCAAGGCGTTGCGCTCGAAGAAAGCATCGACCGTTTCAGCGGCGACGCCAACGCGATCGAAATAGGCGCGGTAGTCTTGCTCGTTTTGGGCAAAGTCTTGGCGAACCTCGTCGGCGCTGCGCGTCGGCTCGATGACTGTCGGCTGCGGCGTCACTTCCGGCTCCGGCGTTGCCGTCCCGTCGCTCGCCGCGGGATCGGGCGTTGCCGTCGGCTCGGGTATGCTGGTCGGCGTCGGCGAAACATACGGCGTTGGCGTGATCGTCGGCTCGGTGGTAGCGGTCGGCTCGACGCCGATTAACGCGACCTGTGTGGGGTCAAAGCCGAAGAATTCTTCGACAGCGCTGCGCAGATCGGCCTCGTCGACGCGGATTTTGCGCGCTGCGGCTTCTTGCGCGAGCAGCCGGTCATCGACCATGTCGTTAATCACCCGCAGACCGAGTTGGTCAGGCACGTTCACTTCGTTGATCCAGGTCCTGTAAGGCTCTTGCTGCGCCAGCTGCTGAAAATCGAAACCGGCGGACTCGACCTGATTCAACTGCAGCAGGAGCCGGTTTCGCTCCAGCAGATATTCCTGGCGGAACTCCCGCACTGTGATGTCGACGCCGTGAACCACCGCCACCGCCTGATTAGGCACGATGAGCTGTTCGATGGCGAAAGTGGCAGCGACAATCAGCGCCAGCACGGCGGCCAGGGCGATAACGCCGCGAATCACCCATTTCTGCAGCTGCGCTTCCCTCTCGGCGCGGCTGACGTAAGACGCGTCGGTCTGATCGCGCGGGATGTTTTCGCTACTTGGCGCCGCATCGGCCGCTTGTCTTCGGCGCCGCCGGCGTCTTGGCGCGCCTGTCGTTTGAGCCTTGTTCGACATGAATCGCTGAGCTCCTCAGATGATTTCCGTCTGACGCGAAGGGCTGGCGTCCCGGCGCCGTCCGCTTAACCTTGCCAATTAGCGAGGCTGGCGGCGGCTAGTCCGCAACGACATAAGGCAGCAGAGCCAAATGGCGGGCGCGTTTGATTTCGCGCGCCAGTTCGCGTTGGCAGCGCGAGCAATTGCCGGTTTGGCGCCGCGGCTTAATCTTGCCGCTTTCGTTGATGTAGCGGGATAGCATATCGAGGTCTTTGTAATCAAAGCAGCGGCCCTTCGGGCAATAGGTGGATCGGCCGCGGCGACGACGTCCGCGTCTTCTGCCCGGCGGTCCACCGCGCCGGCCAGCGCCGCGCTCTTGCCGCGGGCCCGATGAGGATCGAGTCGGTCTTCTTTCCGGATTTTCGCTCACGAGTCTGGATCTCCATTTATTGCGTATTTTGAAGCGGGAATTGATTCCAGGCGCGCGCTGGTTACGCGCCCTAACTGGCGACCATGATTAAGCCGGCTGCTTGACTTCGCCTTCTTCGCGCACGAGCAGGTAACGAAGCACCGGATCAAAAAGCTTCAATTCGGTCTCTAGCTCATGAATGTGGTCGGCTTGGATGGCGGCGCGAATCAGGACGTAGTGACCTTCGCGCTGGCCGCCGATCTGGTAAGCCAAACGCCGCCGGCCGAATATCTTGCGGTCGACGCTTTTGACCACGCCGTTGTCGCCCAGTTCGATAAAACTGATGACTTGATCAATGGCTTGGTTGACTTCTTCGTCTGAGGGGAGTATGCGAACGATGAACGTAAGTTCATAGTCTCTCATGGTGTTCCTTTCCTCGGGTCGCAGCCTCGCGTGAACAGATGTCGCGAAGCGGAAAGCTGTCATTCGATTGTCGAGGCGCCATACTAATGCATGAGGTCTCGTTTTGCAATGGCGCCTTTGGCTGAAGTCCTGGACCCTTCCTCCAAAGCCAGCTTGGAACTGGCGACGCAAAGCGCGACGATCAGCCAGAACCAGGTGATTGATGACTGGAAGTCGAGACGAAAAAAATAGAGGTCGGCGATGGCGTTGACCAGACCGGTGAAAAGCGCCGCATGGAAGCCCAAATGAATCGCGGCGAATTCCGGCTTGCCGCGCGCAAATCGCCAAGCAGTGCGGCCGTAGGCGAATACGCCCAGCATTGCCACCAGGAAGATCATCAGGCCCGTCAGACCGATTTGATTTGCCATCATCAAATACATGTTGGCGACATTGGCATAGATATCGATCTCGGGCGCGCCGGTGAAGCCCACGCCGACAAAGGGATAACGGCCGATCAGTTGGATGGAATCCGTCCATTCGCCGATGCGCATCTGGGTCGCCAGGTCCGCGCCTTGAAACGCTTGAATCAGCCGATCGATATAGGCTTGCGTCTGTGGCAAGAGCAGAAAGAGCAATCCGGCGACGAGCAACGCGGGTATCAAGCGGCGGTAGCGCAGGATAGCGATGAAGAGCAAGCCGGCGCCCAAGGCGAGGAAGGAAGCGCGCGAAAAGGTCAACAGCAGCGCCAGAGCGACGAAGGCGAACAAGCCGAATGTCAGCCAGCGCGAGGGCAAGAGTGACCGTTTCGCGACAACTTGCGGCGCGATCATCATGGCCGCCGTCGCCAAGATGCCGCCGAGGGCGTTTGGGTCCACCCAGGTGCCAATGGCGCGCTCAGCCAAAGCCGGATTGTCTTCGATATAGCGGATGACGCCGCCGGCGGGGTAGCCGATCCTGGACAGCCGCACCAGCAGCGCCTCGGCCAATGTATCGGGCGCGAGGTAAAGGGCGATGGCCAGCAGGGCTTGTGCGCCGATCGCTACTATGATGACCTGTGTGAGCCGGCGAAGCATCGCCGGGCTGCGCAGGAGATCGGCGAGGATGAATACCATGCCAATGCTCAGCAAGGTTTCAGCAAATTGGCGAATGGTCGCAGATGTTGGGCTGGCATGGCGCAAGCCCAAGGCGAAGGCGAGCACCAGCCACATCACATAGACGAGGATCAGAGCATGCGCCGGCGTGAAGCGCAAGCCGCCCCGGCGACCGGTCATCCACTGGAAGAGGTAGACCAGCAGGAAACCGCCCAAAGCCAGATCGAGCAGGGTGGGCGTGATGGCGATCTTGACCGGGAAGACGCCGAAGGGCAGCAGCAGCACCACGCCGATGATGGCATGAAGCGCCGCGTTGACATCCGTGATGACATATAGCCCGACAAGCAGGCCCAGCATCGCCGCAAGCGCCAGCCAGGGACCGATAAGGGCGATCATTAAGCCCAGGCTTGCGCCGATGACGCCGACTCCAAAGCCGACCGCCAGCGCGTAATGGCGGCGATCCATTTGACTAATCCAGACTTGCAGTCCGCTGGCTGTCCTCATGCCTTATCTCCGCCAAACCGTTGCCAGAGCAAGCAGCGCCAAAGTAAACCAGGTGACAAGACTGATCAATGCGCCTATGGAGTAACTCAGAAGCGCAAATTCAAGACTGAGAACGTGCTGCCCGGCAGGGACTTCGATGGCGATCAAACCCGCATAGGCGCGCACGATTTCAGTTTGCAGCCCGTTCAGGCGCGCGTGCCAGCCGGGATAATGGGGCATTGAAAGCGAAAGAATGGCGTTCTCCGCCGTGTCGATGTCGAGCGTGATTGTTTCCGGCGCGAATGATGTCACTCGGACGCTTCCCTCGGCGGCGGCAGAGGGCAGCTTGAGCATCGGCGGCTGATGCAGAACGATTTTCTCACGTTCGTCATAGCGCGGGTCGGCCATGAGCTCCAGCGCCCATGCATCGCTGTCGACAATGTCTGCCTCATAGTACATGAGGGCGAAGGGGCGCGGGTCCTCAAGCCGGTGCAGATATACCGCGCCGTCTTGATCACGGCCGCGGTCGATGATAACGGTCGGCAGGGAGAGCGTATCAGAGCCGCTGAAGATGTACTTCACCGCGAACAATTCCCAGGCGAGCGGGTTATTGACATAGTCGCGGTAGATGATGGCCTGCGGACCTTTGAGAAAGAGCGGGCTGATGCCGCGCATATCCATGACTGCGTAAAGGCTTCCATAATTGTCGCGCAAGCCGCGGAAGCCGTCGACGCGAAAAGGTCCCGAATCCGCGTCGGCCAATACGGTCTGGATTAATGGCGGCGCCAACATGGGAAGCTGTTCGCTGTGTGGAGCGGAATCGTAATTGGCGGGTTGATTGATGTTCACCGAGATCAACTCGAAGGCAATTAGCGCGACCAAGGCGAATTGCCGGGACAATCGGCCGGGCGCGCGCAGAAAATGGCGCAACACGATATAAGACGCTGCGGCGACAATCGCGCTGCCGGCGGCGATGTCGAATAGCTCGCCCCAGCGGGCGGCGTCATCACTCCAGGCGAAGAAAAGCCCCAAGGCGATGATGACCAGTAGGGCAGTGAAGCGCAACCAATAACTTAGTGCGCGCTTTCGATGGGCTTGATTGGACCATTCGGCGACCGCCGCGATGCCGAGACCGGCCAGGACGGCCAGGCTGTTGGCGACCAGCAGGGCGGCGCGTTCCTGCCCGCGGAAGAAGCGTAAACCGGGTATCAGATTATAGCTGGCGTGGTAGAAGGCGCTGTTTTCGCCCAGGCTGTGCAGGATGGCGAGGGCGGCGACGAGCAGCCAGAAGCGGCTCTCGCGCGCGCGGCAAAAGATGGCGACCGCCGCGAAGAATAGCGCGGGCAAGCCAACGCTTAGCGGCGACCATTGGCTTACCGAGCCCGGATAGACTAATTGAACGATATCACGATAGGGAAATCCATTGCCCTTGGCGGCGAATCCCAGCCCCTCACGGGACGTATGCAGCAGATACTCGATGCCGGGGAATAGCGTCACCGCGCAAACGCCAATGGTAACCAGCCCCAAGAACATGAAGGCGCTTATGAACTTTCTCCAGCTAATGCGCCGATGATAGCAACAGTAGGCCAAGTAGGCCGCTGCCAGGTAGGTTATGAACCAACTCGTTTGCGGATGACCGGCCATCCAGGACAAGCCCAGCGCAAAGCCGGCCAACGCAATGAAGCGAAGATCCAGCGCGCGCCGCCGCGTCGCTTCGAGCACCCCGATTAGCGTCAAGGGCAGCCAGGTCGCCGCCTCCAGGACGGCCAGCTGCAGCGGTGGATAGCCGGTGGTGTAGCCGCCGTAGCCGACAATCACCGAAGCGGCCAGCGCCGATACATGGCTCAGTTCATTGCCCAGAGTCAGCCGCCGCAGGAAAGCATACATGAGCAAGGTATAGAGCAAGACGTGGGCGGTCATCTCCATTTGAAGCGAGTTGTAGGTCCAGCCGCCCGTCAAGGCGCTTAGAGCGATGGTGGCCCAGCGCGGCGGGTAAAAGACGGCCGCCTGCGTATCAGCGATGAAGGGCAATCCGCCGTTGTTGTAGGGGTTCCAGAGCGGGATCTCACCGCGCGTCAAACGTTCATACTGATAAGCGCCGAAAGCGACGAATTGGCCGGAGAAATCGCCTTGCTTCAGCGATGCTTGATCGGAGGCTATCGGCGTGAAAAGGCGCCAAAAGAAGAGCAGCCAGAGCGAGACGAGCGCGGCAATGGCGAGGAGATCCTTGTTTCTGGCCAGCGAATGAAGTCGCGTCATCAGCGGCAGCCGTCAAATGAAGGTCTGATAAAAGGCGATGGTCTCACGAGCGATCAGATCCCAGTCGAACTGTTCCTTCAGTTTTGCAGCGCCCGCTTGCAGGCATTTCAATTTCTCGTGGTCGCTCATCAGCTGGAGAATCGCCTCTTCTATCGCGGCGGCGGAACAGCGCGGGACCAGCCACAAATTCGCACCGTGTACAAAGGGCGCAATCGGGATGGACGGTTCGGTTGTTAAGATGGCGCAGCCGCTGTGGACCGCCGCGATCAGGCTGCTGCGCCGATAAGAGGCGCCGTCGGTGAATGGCAGCGCCATCAAGTCAATTGCCTGGAAACAAGCCGCTACCTGGTGGTCGGTCAGGTAGCCAGTCCAGTGAACGGCGTCGGTGAGACCAAGTCGCTCAATGCGGTCTTCCAAGGCGCGCAGATAATCAGCGTCCTCATTTGAATCGACTTTGTTGCGCCTTGCGCCTATGAAAACGAGCCGCAGATCATGCCCGGCGCTTCTCAGGGCCGCCAGCGCCTCGACCAAGTAGTCGATTCCCTTGACCGCCTTGACGAATCCGAAATGACCGAGGACGAAGCTGTCTGCATCCGCGGGCTCAAGCCAGCGCGCGGCTCCCTCCGCGCGGTCCCTGCAATCTGCGCTCGAGATGCTGCTGCCGATTGGGATAAGGCGGCGGTTCGGCAAGCCGGACAAGAGGATCTCGTCTTCGTGGTTTGTTGTGATGACGCCGGCCGATGAATGCGCCAGGCGCTGCACGATCCAGTCGCGGAGCTGACCGGCTTTGGGGAAGAGATAAGGATGGCGCAGATCGTGAAACGTTGTGACCAGTGGTTTATCAAGCGCCGCCGGCAAGAAGTGAATATAGGGAGACATGTCGTAGGCGGCAGTCTGATATTGCAGATTGACGATGTCGAGGCAAAGCTGGCGCGCCCAGGCGCGAATCGGCGGCAGACTTCCGGGTCCCCAGCCGCGGACGGCGCTGATGTTCAATGCCGGGCTTGTCGATCCCGAACGGCTCAGGATGTGGACCTCATGCCCGTGATGGCAAAGGCTTTCAGCCAGGCCTCTGGTGAAGTCGCCAACGCCGCCGGGCATCGGCGGAAACTCGCCGCTGATCAAGCCGATCTTCATTGCCGGACCCTTAAGCCCGTGCGCAGCACTTGCCAATAGACGCGAACGCGCTGGGCTCTGAGATCACGTTTGTGGCCCAGCGCGCCCTTGAGGCTCTCCAGGCAGAGCTGCCAGCCGAACTGCAGCAGCAGGATCGCGCGCAGGATCAGGTACTGCGCCATGCCGTGATGCTTGCGGAAGTAGCGGAGTTTGCTGGTCTGGAAGTGAATCTGCTTGAAGGCGGCCGCCTGTTCGCTGCTTTTGCCGCCATGATGCGTGATAAGGGCGCCGCCGTGATAGAAGACCTGCCAGCCGGCTGCCTTGGCGCGCCGGCAGTAGTCGAGCTCTTCCGAATACATCGTAAAGCCCTCGTCCAGCCCGCCGATTGCGTCATATACCGCCCGCCGCAGCATCAGCGCCGAGCCTTGCACCCAATCCGCCTCCAGGATGTCATCGTCATTGGTATCGAGCATGCGATATTGACGCTCGATTACAGCGGGCGCCCAGGCGGCGAGCCAGGTGCTTTCGAAGATGCCGGTCGATAGCGTTGGGAAGCGGCGGCGGGTCGATTGATGGCTGCCGTCGCTGTTGAGCGTATGCGGTCCCAGGATGCCGACGCGTGGATGCTCGCTCATAAAGTCGATCATCAGGCCGAGGGCGCTGGGGCTGACTTCCGTATCTGGATTGAGCAGGAGCAAGAATGCGCCTTGCGCGCGCTTCAAACCGATATTGTTGCCGCGCGTGAAGCCGACGTTTTCACTTTGCGCCAATAGCGCCACGTCCGGGTGTTTTTCGCGCAGCAATTCCACGCTGCCGTCGGCGCTGCCGGAATCCACAACGATGACTTCTATGCTGTACATGCTTTGACAGGACTGCGCATTCCTGCGCTGTGCCAGCTGCAAACTCTCCAGACATTTGTCAAGCAGATCGCGGACATTCCAACTGACGATGATGACGGAAAGGTCGACCAAATCGCGATCCCTCGAGCTGTTGTTCATCCCGCAGTTTAACAGTGATTTGTTGATTCTGACGAGCGCTTGGCGGTGGAATCAATTAGGCCGGGGGCAGGGCGAATAGTTGCTCGGCATTGCTTGTGGTTTGCCGCGCCATCTCCTTTGGCGGAAGACCATGCAATTCAGCCAGCTTGGCGTTGATGAAGCGGACATTAGCCGGTTCATTGCGTTTCCCCCGCCGCTGCTGGGGCGCGAGAAAGGGTCCATCGGTTTCGATTAACAGGCGGTCAATGGGGACGCTTCGCGCGACGTCCCTCAGCGCATCCGCCTTCTTGAAAGTGATCGGTCCGGTGAAGCCCAGGTAGAAGCCGAGTTCAAGCGCGCGCTGGGCAATTTCGAAAGAGGCGGAGAAGGAATGGAGCACGCCCAAGCGACCGCGCAGCTTGGCCGGGACAGCGGGCGCCCAGTTTTCCAGTATTGCGATCACATCGCTGCTTGCCGACGGGGCTGTGTCTACTCGCCGGTCACGGTTGTGGATGATCACAGGCAATTCCAGTTGGGAGGCAAGCGCAAGCTGTGCTTCGAAGGCGCGCCACTGCTGGGACTTCGGGCTCGTGTCCCAATGGTAATCGAGACCAATTTCGCCGATGGCCACGACCTTGGCGTTGTTCGCCAGCCGGCGCAACTCGTCGATGTCGGACACGTCGAAGTTGCTGCTGCTATTGGGATGGATGCCGACCGCCACGTAGATTCCGGATTCCGCCGCGCAGAGCTTGAGCCCTTGCCCGCAGGTTTCCAAATCGATCGCCGGAATGATGATGCGCTTGACGCCGGCATTGAATGCCCGCCGCAATACCTCCGTCCGATCATGATCGTACTGATGAAAATTGAGGTGGCAGTGGCTATCGACCAACTCCATTAGATGACCAGGTTCGGGTTGTCCCGCAGCTTCTTCAGATCCGCTTCGACCATCATGCCGATGAGTTCTTCGAAGCTGACCCGGGGCGTCCAGCCGAGCGCCTGCTGTGCCTTGGTGGGATCGCCGACCAGCAGGTCGACCTCGGCCGGGCGCATAAAGCGCTGATCCTGAACGGCATAATCGCGCCAGTTCAAGCCGACATGGGCGAAGGCGACTTCGAGCAGCCGTTCGACGGAATGGGTTGCGCCAGTGGCGATGACATAGTCGTCGGGTTCATCCTGCTGCAGCATCAGCCACATTGCGCGCACATAATCGCCGGCGAAGCCCCAGTCACGCTTGGAATCGAGATTGCCGATGCGGATCTCGTTCGCCAGCTCAAGTTTGATCTTGGCGGCGTGGTATGTCACTTTGCGCGTAACGAATTCCAAGCCCCGGCGCGGCGACTCATGATTGAACAGAATGCCGCTGCAGGTGTACAGATCGTAACTTTCGCGGTAGTTGACGGTGATCCAGTGTCCGTAGACTTTGGCGACGCCATAAGGGCTGCGCGGGTAGAAGGGCGTCGTCTCTTTCTGCGGCACTTCGCGCACTTTGCCGAACATCTCGCTGCTCGAGGCTTGATAGAAGCGGATCGCCGGATTAACCGTGCGCAACGCCTCGAGCATGCGCGTCACGCCCAAGCCGGTGATGTCGCCGGTGAAGACGGGCTGGTTCCAGGATGTGGGCACGAAGCTTTGCGCGGCGAGATTGTAGACTTCATCGGGCTCGACAGCACTGATGGCGGTGATCAGGCTACTTAAGTCGCCCATATCGCCCTGGACGAGCTGGAGCTGGTTTTGGATATGCTGGATGCGTTCGTAGCGCACTGTGCTGGTCCGCCGCACCATGCCATAGACATCATAACCTTTGGCCAGCAGGAACTCGGCGAGATAAGAGCCATCTTGGCCCGTGATGCCGGTAATCAAGGCTTTCCTGGTCATTGATTGATTTCCTCAGCTTTCCTTCAGGCGTCCACGGCAATCTGTCAAGACGTCGCGCAGCGTGTCTTCAAAGCTGAGTTTGGGCTGCCAGCCGGTATCACGACGGAGCTTGCTGGAGTCGCCTCGAATTTCCGGCACATCTACCGGGCGCAGTCTTGCGGGATCGACGCGAACCTCGATTTCAATATCGGATAGTTGAAGCAGCGTATCGAGAAGATTGCGAATGCTATGCGCCAAGCCCGACGCGATATTATAGGCTTCGCCCGGTGTGCCCCCTTCCACGATCATGTGATAAGCGCGGACGATATCGCGGACATCGGTGAAGTCCCGCTTCGCCTCCAGGTTGCCGACATATATAACCGCGTCGCCCGCCCCTTCCTCAATAGCCGCGATCTGCTTGGCGAAGGCCGGGGCGACGAAGCGGTCGTTCTGACCGGGACCGATGTGATTGAAGGGTCTCGCGCGCATAATTGGCAAGTCATGGCTCAAGTAATATTGTAGAGCCAGCATGTCCTGGGCGACCTTGCTGACGCTGTAGGGATTGGTGGGGCGAATCGCCGCGTCTTCTTTCAGCGGCAACCGATCAGGCGCGACCGCGCCATAGATTTCGGCGGAGCTGACGATCAGAATGCGAGGCTGAATATCGAGCTCCAAGCAGGCGCGAATGATATTTAGCTGGGCGAGGATATTATTTTCCAACGTCTCCCAGGGATCTTCAAAGGAGCGCGGCACAAAAGCCTGCGCCGCCAGGTGGTAGATTGCGTCGGGAATGCAATCTTCGAGCAGATTGCGAACTTGCTCGTACGCTTTCAAGTCAATGCGGTGATGTTCATGCACGGTCTGGTGGACAGTTTCGCTGGGGAATAAGGTCGTCCCGATCAGGCGCGCTTTTGCTTGGACACGGCCGAGGTGAGCCGATAGATGGTGTCCGACAAAGCCGCCGGCGCCGGTGATTAGGACGCGCACGGTCGGTCCTCTGTCGCGGCGGACATCCATGGCACGGTTTCAACGAAGGGGACAATTTCTGAGTTTGCCATTATACTTGCTGCCTAGCTGCAACATGGGGTCGTGCCAGCGACATTATAATCCAATGGAGTTCGTCATCCAGTCCGAAGCCAACGGCGGCGCTGCGGGCATGATGAACAATGCGGCTCTGGCTTTAGCCGGTTAGATTACCCCGATTGTCATGCATGGCCAGCAAGCTCTCGACATAGCTTCGATGGTACAGCCGACCGCGAAGCAGCAGCGCGACATAGTGGGCGGCAATCCAGCCGTCTTTCTCGCGATAGCTGGCCTTGAGCCACTCCGTATTCTCGGTAATTCCGCTGATGGCGACCTTCGTCCCGGCGGGAATCATGGCGAGCGACTCGGCGTCAATGCTTGGATGCCGCCGCAAATGAAGCATGGCGCCGGGATCGAGAGCTACCTCCCCGACGATGCCTTCCATCATGTCGTCAGTCGGAGGAATCGGCGTCGGTCCGCTGTATTCGCCGCTGCGTATGCTGCCGCGCATCTGGTCGCTGATGGGTGGAGCGACGGTTTCATCAAGAGCGCGCAGCGTGCCAACCAATACCGGTTCACCGTTCAGCAGCAGTTGAACGTAAGCAGCGCTCACCCAGCCTCGATAGATTTTTCCATCGGCCGCTTCGTAATCGACATAAGCCCAGGCGTCCGAAGCATCCAGTCCTAAAAGGCTTAACTCGGCGTTTAGCGGCAACTGGGCCAATACCTCGCTATCGGCATTGTTGGCCATGCGGAGGTTAAGCAGGGCGCCTGGATTGATTTGGTAAACGCGGGCGGTTACATGGTCAGAGAGATCTGGCGGGCGCATTTCTGTATTAAAGCTGCTGCCCGCGCGATTCTGCCGCACCATTGGCAGGCTGGCCAAGCGCTGCGTTTCACCGTTCGCGTCAAAGACTTGCAGATAAAGGGCGTTCACCCAGCCCACGACCGCGCCACCATCCTCCGTCTGATGGATGACGAAGAGCCAGGTGTCGGCCGGGTGCAGATCTTGCGCGGGATAAAGCGCCGCGGCCGGATCGGTATTGTAGTCGCTGAGATCGACCGGCAGGTCGGGCGTTTCGCCGGCATAGTAAACTGTCAGTCCGCGGCGGCCCAGCACAGTGAGTTCGGTTCCGCCAGGCAGCAAGCCAAGGGACATCGCGTCGCTGGAAGGATATTGCCGCAGCTGCAATCTGGCGCCCGGGTCCAAAGCGACCGTGGCGTAGGGACCGCTCACGAGTGATGGGCCGGTTTCAACAGGCGTCTCGGGCTCGCCAGCGCTATCGTCTTGCGTGGCGGGCTCGGTTTCAGCGGGTGATTCCGGCTCTAATTCGGCCTGCTTCTCCGGGGCGGCGAGGGATTCAGGCGCTTCCTCGGATGGCGCCAGCGCGTCATCCTGGTCCATGTCGCCTTCGGATTCCTCTGCGCTGATTTCAGCCTCGTCTTCGGATGATACACGGCGGCCGGGCGCTGTGGCGGGCAGCCGGCGCATGAGGCTGGTCTCTGCAATTAGCAGGCGGGGCGCGGTAAAGGCGCTGCCTGGCAATGCGATCAGGCTGTAATAGGAACCGGGATAAAAATGGACGGGCGGTACTTCGACTGTGCCTCGGTCGTCACCGATTTCAAGAGTCATCGACATGGATTGCGCCCCAGGCACGATCTGCACTGCTCCGCCGTGCTCGCCAAAGACGACATCAGCTGCGACAATGGCGCCGCTATCCAGCCTCAGACGACTGACTGAACCGTTCGGCACGGCGTTTATCAGATTGACGACCGTTGACGTCGCCGTTAGATCTCGCAGCGAGTCCGGATATGTGAACACTCGCAGCGAGGCGGGCGCACCCATGATTGCTACCGTTTGCATTTGTCCGGCGCTGACGTCCAGGCTCAGGGATGAAATGACGGCGCCGCCCAAGCTCAAGGTGAGTTCAAGCGATCCTCTTGGCAGCGCAATGTGCTCAGACGGATTGGCGAAAGCCAGAGACGGAACAATCATCTGATCATTGACCTTGAGATCGATGGGGGCGGCGCCTTGCACGGCGTGGACGAAACGGACCAGGCCGCTGCGATCGTCGGCATCGGCCACCGCCGTCGCGAGCATCAACTGTGGATCACCTGAATCGCCATGGATCAGCACGAAATTGCTTATTCCGGCCGACAGCAATGCATCGAAGTGGTGACGCGCCGCATCCGCGTTCGCGCTCGATGAAAGCAGGCTGAACTCGACTGGACCGGCAGGAATCTTGAATGAGCCCAGTGCTGCGCCCAACGGAAGTCTGCTGGCGTTCAAACGCTCGTCGCTGGACGAGACAATATCGATATCGGAACCGTCACCAAGCGCATTGACGATCAATAGGCGACTCATGCCGAATTCAAGCGGACTCAGATCATCGGCGATGACGCTTGCCGGCGCATCGGCGCTGGACGAGAGGACAATGGCGGAGGCCTCGAATTCCAGCGTGAGGGATTGCTCAACCAGCGGCGTCGTCGTTCCGGCAATGTAGGCCTTTAGCTCGGCGACGCCAGCGGGCAGGCTGAAATAGGCGGAGTGTTCGCCGTATGCCAGACCGCCGGCGGCCAGCTCGCCATTCAGGTATACATCAATCCCCGGCAGATTGGTGGCGACGTGGATGATTCGGGCGCGCGCGGCTGTCTGGGCTTCAATGCTGCCAATCCAAAACGCTGCGCTTACGATAATCGCAAGCAGCGCTGCCAATCGTTTTCTGTAATTCATGGGTATTAACCCCGATCCTCGAGATTAGGCTAATCGTTAAATCGTATCAGCGCAAGAGGGACGGAGTTATTATCGTAGTGCGCCTGGCTTCGGCCTGTCAATCAGGTGCCTTCCTGCCATTGATTCAGGTAAGCTACCTGCTGCTCGGTCAACTCATCAATCCTCACGCCCATCGCCTGCAGCTTGAGGCGCGCGATTTCCTGATCAACATCAGCAGGTATAGTATAAACTTGCGCCGCCAGATTTTCCACGTTGCGCATCAAATACTCGGCGCCGAGCGCTTGATTGGCGAAGCTCATGTCCATCACGGAAGCGGGGTGTCCCTCGGCGGCAGCCAGGTTTATCAGACGCCCTTCGCCCAATACGTAGATTGCGCGATCGCCCAGCCGGTATTCTTCCACCAGGGGGCGGACCAGGGTCGCCGGACCGTCGGACATTTCTGCGAGGGCATCCAGATTAATCTCGACATTGAAGTGTCCGCTGTTGCATAGAATCGCGCCGTCTTTCATAAGGGCAAAGTGCTGCCGGTCAATGACGCTGACGTCGCCAGTGGCGGTGACAAAGATATCTCCAAGTTTCGCCGCTTCGAGCATGGGCATCACGCGGTAGCCATCCATGACCGCTTCGAGCGCGCGCAGCGCATTGACTTCGGTGACGATGACATTGGCGCCCAAGCCGGCGGCGCGCATGGCGATGCCGCGGCTGCACCAGCCATAACCGGCCACCACGACTACCCGCCCGGCCAGGAGTATATTGGTCGCGCGGATGATGCCATCGATTGTGCTCTGGCCCGTGCCATAGCGATTGTCAAAGAGGTGTTTGGTGGCGCTGTCATTGACGGCGATCACCGGAAATTGCAGGGCGCCATCTTGCGCCATCGCGCGCAAGCGAATGACGCCGGTGGTGGTTTCTTCCGTGCCGCCGACGATCTCGTCCAGCACCTCGCGCCGGTCCTTGTGTATGGTGCCGACGAGGTCGGCGCCGTCGTCCATGGTGATATGTGGCTTGTGATCAAGCGCCGCATGGATATGCTGATAATAGGTCGCGTTGTCTTCGCCTTTGATGGCGTAAACCGGAATCTCGTCGTTGGCCACCAGTGAAGCGGCTACGTCGTCCTGGGTCGACAGCGGATTGGACGCGGTGAGCACGACATCGGCGCCACCGGCTTGCAGCGTCTGCATGAGATTGGCTGTTTCCGTTGTAACGTGGAGGCAGGCGGAAACGCGCAGTCCTGCGAGCGGCTTTTCGCGGGCGAAGCGTTCGCGAATCTGTTTGAGTACTGGCATTTCCTGCCCAGCCCACTCGATGCGGTAGCGGCCGCCGGTCGCCAGTTCAATGTCCTTGATGTCATTTGCAATCGTCATTTTCTCTCCTGGGTTTCTCCCGTGCCGAGGCGCTCGTGCCAAAACGTGCGCATTTTAGCATAAGGCTTGTATTCTGTCGTTTGGCAAGTGTGTATGCGGGATGATCAACTCGCGCCGAGCAGACAATCCAGTTGTCCGTGGTCATCGACCAGGCTGCGGAAGCGCTCGACGAATTCGGCTGTGGTGAATTTGTGATTCTGTGTGCCCACGACTTCCAGGGCGTAGGTGGCGCTCAAAGCGCCGATCTGGGCGCAGAGTTTGAAGGGCAGGCATTTGCTCAAGCCGAGAATGAAGCCGGCGCGATAGGCGTCGCCCGCGCCCGTCGGGTCGGCGATTTGCGTCGGCGGAAAAGCTTCGACTGCAATTGTATCGTCGGCCTGATAAATCTTGGATCCCTTTTCACTTTCGGTGATGACGACGATCTCAGCCTGATCACGCAGGTCCGCGAGCGAAAGGCCGGTCTTCTCATAAATGACGCTCGCTTCATAGATATTGACCACGACCATGAAGGCGCCGTTGATGCCACGCCTAAGTTCGTCGCCATTTAAGCGCGCGACCTGCTGCCCCGGGTCATAGATGAAGCGGGCGCCGCTGCTCCGGCATTCGTCGCAAAGCTTGACCATGGCGACCGGATCATTGGGCGAGATGACCACCAGATCGGGATGTCGAGCGAGAATATCAGCGATGCGATAATGTCGCGCCAGGTTCATCGCGCCGCCATAAAAGAAGGCCAGTTGATTATTGTCGTCGTCGGTGTTGGCAAAGAATGACGCGGTGAAAACTTCGTCAATCTGAATCACAGTGCTGCAATCGACGCCGCTGCCCTCCAGCCAGCGCCGATAATCGCCGAAATCGCGGCCGACCGTCCCCATTAGTTTGGGGCGCAGGCCGAATTTCGCCAATGTGAAGGCGATATTGGCGGCGACTCCACCCCAGTGTTTGGTCATGTCGTCCACCAGGAAACTGAGGCTCATATTATGCAGCTCGTCGGGAATGAAGTGCTGCTGAAAGCTGCCGGGGAAGCGCATCAAATAATCGTAGGCGATCGAGCCGGTTACTAGGATTTCCATCGCTGAGGTCCACTGTCAGGTTCATGGCACAAGGGCGCAGTATAGCGCAATTGATGGCGGTGGGGTACGGAAGATTCCGTGCTTCGACAGCTGGCCGGGCGATGTCTTGCGCTTGGGTGATGAGCTGCTCTGCTGGTGATATACTTTCGGTGATTTGACAATTGGAATGTCCGCATTCCGCGGGGTAGGTGGCGCAATTCGTGTCTCTATTTGATGGTAAGCGCCTGAAAGCGCAGGATTTTAACCTGCCGGTGGGGGCATTGCGCCGCGGCTATTACGCCGACCGCTACTTCGCCAACAGCCGACTGATGCTATCGGCGCTGGCCAGTGAAGGCTACCGCTACCGCGGGGAGAACCCGCGCGGCATCGCCGGAGCCGATAAACTATACGTTGGCGATATCGAGGTGGAAGCGCAGATTTTCAATCGCCGATCGCCATTGGCGCTGATTGCCGGGGTGGATCATGTGCTGGCGCAATTGCGCTGCGCGACCGGCTACTTTGATGAACACGAGAACTGGGTGGAGACCTGGCGCGACCTGGAAGTCGACGCCGTGCAAGATGGTGTTCTGACCTATTACGATGGTGACCCGCAGCAGGTATCGACCGTCATTGAAATCCGCGGCTCATATCGCGATTTTGCCGTGCTCGAGACGTCAATCCTGGGCCTGCTGTCACGAGCCAGCAGAATCGCCACCAATGTATACGAGGTCTTGCAGGCGGCGGCCGGCAAATCGGTGCTGTTTTTCCCGGCGCGTTTCGATTTGCCCGAAGCGCAAGCGATGGACGGCTACGCCTATTGGCTGGCGCTGCGGCGCTTTCATCGCGATACCGGGATAGAGTTGAGTCCTTTAGCGAGTACGGATGCCCAGGCGTCTCTTTGGCGAGGCGCCGGCGTTGGCACGATACCGCATGCGATGATCGCCTGTTTCCTGGCCGATAGCGTTGAGACGATGGTGCAGTTCGCGCGCCAGATTCCGCTGGACACGCCACGCATCTTGCTGGCTGACTTCAACAATGACGTGGTCGCCGATAGCCGGGCGGCGCTGACCGCCTTCTGGCCCCATTTCGCCGCCGCTTATCAAGCGTCCGATAGCGATGGCATGGCGCGCTGGCGGCTGAACGGCGTCCGGCTGGATACCAGCGCGAACTTGCGCGACCGCTCGCTGCCCACAGAGGCGGAGAAAGGCGTCAGTCCGCAGTTGGTATTCATGGTGCGTGAAGCGCTGAACAATGCCTGGGAGAGTTGGGGCGTCCCGCGCGATTTGGAGTCGGTCGCGCGCGAGTTCTGCCGCGGCGCCCAGATCGTTGTTTCTGGCGGCTTCAATTTGGAGCGGGTGGCCCGCTTTGAGCGTGAGGGCGCGCCGGTCGATAGTTATGGCATCGGCTCGGCCTTCCTGAGCAATGATCGCCGCAGCAATGTCGATTTTACGATGGACATCGTTCGGGTGAAAGTCGCTGGCCAATGGGTCGACATGCCGAAGGTGGGACGGCAGCCCGGCGACAATCCCGACCTGGAGCGGGTTGATCTCAGCGAGATGGGCTAATCAAGCTGAGGCTGCCTGTCCGGCCGAAGACAACGCTACAGTGATTCGCCAGCGACCGCCCGCCTAAGGCTCTCGACGTAGGGTGGCCGCGCGATGCCGTTCTCGGTGACGATACCACTGAGGTAGCGATGTGGCGTGACATCAAATGCTGGATTACGCGCCCTGAAATGCGCCGGCACAATTTTGCTGCCGTAGGGCGTTGTCACTTCAGCTGGATCGCGCTGCTCGATCGGAATCTGATTGCCAGCGCTGAGGCTGAGATCAATGGTTGAGGTTGGCGCCACCGTGTAAAAGGGGATGCCGTGAGCCTGCGCCATGATCGCCAGTTGGTAGGTGCCGATTTTGTTGGCGAAGTCGCCATTGGCTGCGATGCGGTCGGCGC
>WTGC01000200.1 GCA_011523705.1 Chloroflexota bacterium
CCCCATCCCCCGGCATAGTTCCCCCCTCAGTCCCCCCGCTCAACGGGAGGCGGAATTCCCAGCGAGCTAAGGTCGCGTAGACACTGACCGGCGGAAGGGGAGTTTTTCTTGCAAGGCTGTGTTTCGCAAGACTGACTTGTAAGCATTGGGATTGTAACAAGGCGTCGATCTGTTCCTCGCGGCAGACAGCGCCAAAGGTTTTTACCACCGAGGACACCGAGGACACCGAGAGCACAGTGTTCTCTTGTTTGCATAGCGAAGTAATCATGTATGCCGAAGTCATCACGTTCACAAGACAAGATCCTTTGGCAAATGGTGGCGCTCCCGTTCTAAGCGGCGCAGAGTAGCGCGTAGCCTTCGGTTGGTCGGCAATCGCGGACGTCGGGCAGTTTGCGCCTGATACCGCCCAAACGCCTCGAAATCGCGAATCTGAACCCTCTGTAAGATCACCATGTCTTTTGCAACTGTGCCTTATGGTAGAATATAACAGATGCTAAACAAGCGGAGAAAGCCAAGTGAAAAACGAACTACAGAATGCAAAGGAGGTTTTGTCCGACGTTTTCGAATCGGGACCGGGACTGAAAGACGGCGGCTATGCAATCATCGCCGTCGATTTATTGACCAATCACAGCGACTTTGCTTGTCGCGACATGTCCCATGCAATGGAACTCATTGCCGAGATCCGAGGCAAACACATCACAGAATTGCAGTTGCCATGCGAGGCTGAATTGCAAAATTGGACGGAAGAACCTTGCGAACCCTACGCACTTTCGCTAGATCTCGAAAACGGTGCTAGCTTGTGGCTACCACTGATCGAAATGGAAGGCGAAGATGGGAAATTTCACGTATATACGGACATGGTTGGCAAGACTTCAAAAGAACATCGCGGAGTAAGCCATTATAGCGGAACCAGCCATAACGAAACTGCAACCGCTGCGGCCGTTTCCCGTGCCGCGCGTCGACGGGAGGAGAAAGCGGCTCGCAAAGCGGCAAAACGTCGCAAGATAAACTGAGCGTTGCTTTAGTTGCAATGACGAGCTTGGCCGCCGCAATAGCTCTGCTACGCGCCGCCCCTGCTGGAGCACTTGACAGTTGGTGAAAAGCGACAACCCGGGAAGGCAATAACTTGGCGAATGCATTAATGAAGCGCTAAGGATTTTGCGATAGGCTTTGACCAATCCGATCTGAATTGAGCAAATAGCGTCAGGCAAGCGTAGTTTAGATATTGGCGACGAAGCGAAGTAATGGGTTACACTATAAAGAGTGTTCCGTAAAGGCGATTATGTACGATCAATTTCCAGAGCATGACGTGCCGCAGAACAATTTGATCCAGCGCTTCTTTTCTCAGCGTTGGAGCGCGATTGCGCTTGAGATTGTCATGACGATTGTCATCACGATAGCGGCGGGCGCGGCCTTTGACTTTTTTGATCCCCTGGATGGTGAACAGACGACAGCGGCGGCGGTCGAAGTTGCGGAGGAATTGCGCGCCGGTGATCCGCTAGCGTTCATCAAGCAGCGCGGCAAGGACTTTGTTCGCGAAGGGCGCTTTGCCGCGGCCGAGGCGATGTTCGCCTGGGCGATCGCTGTGGCGCCGGAAGAGGCCGAGAGTTATTCCTGGCGTGGCTATGTCAAGATGCAGGCGGGCGATTACATTGGCGCGCAGGCGGATTACCGCAAACTGCTTGAATTGCGGCCGGCCGACTTTGATGGACACAATGCCTTGTGCTGGGCTTATGGCGAAACCAAGGACTTCGCCGAGGCGCGCGCGCATTGTCAGCAGGCATTAAGAAGAGCCGGCAGCCGGGCGAATTACGCGAGAGCGATCGAGAATTGGTGCTGGCTGCTGGTGGAGATGGGCGATTTTAAGCAAGCGGCGCAGTATTGCCGCTTTGCGCTGGAGTATGCGCCCGAGTATCCAGAGGCGCATGCGCTGGCCCACTTCAACATGGGCCGCGTGTATGTGGCGCAGGGGAAAGTGGATAAGGCTTTGCCGCATTTCCACGAGGCATTGCGGATTGGATCGTCGTATCCGAAGATGTATTTGGAAATTGGCGCGATATACGATAGACTAGGTGATCACGCGGCGGCGCGGGCGAGTTACGAGCAGTATCGCGAGTTGCTCGGAGGCGGCGCGCGTGGCGCAGGCGTAGGGTTAGCGGTTGGTTCGTAGTGGCAGCGGGCTGGCGATGCCGCTTGACGAGGGCAACGTCAGATGTGTTATACTAAGTGTCAAGTAGTTTTGTTCAATGGTCGGTAGCTGAAAGAGCGGGGGGTAAATTATGAAGAAGCCGTACCCGGAATATGACATTCCCAAGCGTTCAATCAAAGACCGCGTTCTCAGCCAGCGCCCAAGCGCTCTGATCATCGAGGGTTTGTTGGTGCTGGTTGCCGTCGTGGTCACCATCGGGTTTCTGACGCCGGCGACGCCGGTGGAAGACAAGAGCGATGTGGTAGCCGAGTTGGAGGCCATCATCGCGGCGCAAGAGGCGGCCTTGCAAGAAGCGGCGGAAGCCATCGCGCAAGCGGCGGAGGCGGCCGCTGTGCCGAAGGCCTTCTTGAGCGCCAGCGCCGCCAAGAACATGGCTTGGTCGAGCCTGTCCAACGAAGAGTACCGTTCGGCGATTGCGCTTTACGATGCGCTGATCGCGGAGGGCGAAGGGGACTTGCAAACGATCTTCGCGCGCGGTTACGCCTACAGCATGATCGACGAGCATGCGTTGGCGGCACAGGATTACACGACTGTGCTGCAGCAGGAGCCGGATAATCTGGCGCCCTTGAACAACCGCTGCTGGGCCTATAGCGAGATTGGCCAATACGACCTGGCGCTGGCTGACTGCAACAAGTTGATGTCGCTTGCGCCGGAGGCCGACTATCCCTATCTGAATCGTGGCATCGTCTATGAGCAAATGGGCGATATGGGCGCCGCGATGCGGGATTATGTCGAATGGATCAAGCGCATCAAGACGAATGTCATTCGCAATGACAATCTGGCATGGGAGGGCAGCCTCGAAGTGCCGATGTCGGAAGGCATCGTATACATCTTCCCCTTCACCGCCAGCGCCGACCAAGAGATCGTGGTCAGCGCCATCAGCAGCCAGCGCGACCTGGATGCCGACCCATTGGTCCTGATTCTGGATCCGGATGGCTTGCCGCTGACGGCGAATGACGACACGGGCGAATGGTGGGACAGCCATGTAGAGTTCCGCGCGCCGGTAAGTGGCGAATACGCCGTGGTCATGACCCATGCCGGCGGCAGCACTGAGGGCCGCGTGGAAGTGTCCTTCGATGTCTCGGGCATGTTCACGCTGGGCAATGACGGCGCTCGCTTCAAAGCCGATGCCTATCGCGCCTTGATGTCAGGCGATTACACGGTGGCGCTGGAGAATTTCCGCCGCGCCCTGAACCTCAATCGCCATGATGCCGAAGCGATGAACTGGATGGGCGTCACCTACCGCTATATGGGCGAATATGACGCATCAATCAGCCACATCAGCACGGCGATGCAGCTGGACGAAAGCTACTCGCTGCCCTATCTCTCGCGGGGCATCACCTATGAAGAGATGGGACAGCCCGAAGTCAGCGCGGCCGATTACTATCGCTATGCGATGATGAATCGGAATCGGACGCTCTTCCACGCTGAACTGGAAGGCGACAGCAATTTCGAATTGCCGATGCGCGAAGGCTGGGTTTACAGCGTTCCCTTTGACGCGAAGCGCGGTCAGAGGCTGGATATCGCGGTGGACACGGTTGAGCCGGGCTTTGTCGATCCGCTGATCATATTGATCGGTCCCGAGGGGCAAGCGCTGATCGGCGACGATGACATTTCGCGCAGCGAGTATGATTCCGTCATCAGCGACTACGAGGTGGCCGAGAGCGGACAGTATACGCTGGTGATCAGCCACGCTGAAGGCGGCTCCAACGGCACGCTGAATGTCGATATTGATGTGACTGCGCCGGCGCCGATGTCGGTGGCCAAATTCGACGGCTACGGCTGCGGTCACTAGACAAGAAGTCAGTTCAATTTGAAAAGAGGCAAGTCGAGAGGCTTGCCTCTTTTTTTACTTTCCGAATTGTGTCATATGTCGGCGGGCGACCCAAGGGTCGCCTCTACAGTGCAGGCGGCCCAACCCCACCCCCCGGCCCCC
>WTGC01000166.1 GCA_011523705.1 Chloroflexota bacterium
GGGTTGGGCTTCTGCGCGTCCTGATGCTCTCGAAAGCCTGTATTGTGGGCATCTACCAGCCGAAGCTGGAGGCGATCGCCGGCTTGGGAGTCGATTTGACCGTGCTGGCGCCGCCATCTTGGGCGGACGAGCGCGGCGTGCAGCATCTCGAGCGCGCCCACACCGAGGGATATCAACTGCGCGAAATTCCCATCCGCTTCAATGGCAATTTCCATCTGCACCACTACCCGACTTTGGCGCGTGAAATTTGCCAGTTCCAGCCGCAAATCGTACATATTGACGAAGAACCCTATAACTTGGCGACCTGGCAGGCGCTTCGACATGCTCGCCGCCTGGGCGCTAAATCGCTCTTCTTCAGTTGGCAGAATATCCAGCGCGCTTATCCGCCGCCTTTCAATTGGGGCGAGCGCTATACCTTGCGCAATGCCGACTATGCGCTGGCCGGCACGACTGCCGCCGCCGATGTTCTGCGCGCCAAGGGCTACGGCGGTCCGCTGGCCGTGATTCCGCAATTTGGCACAGCGCCCGACTTATTCCAGCCAGCCGCGAGCCGCCCAGAGCGCCAATTCACCATCGGCTATATCGGGCGAATCGTTCCCGAGAAAGGGCTTCGGATCCTACTCCGCGCGGCCGCTAATCTGGACGGTGACTGGCGCTTACGGCTGGTCGGCGGCGGATCGGCGCGCGACGAAATGGAAGCGCTCGTTCGCTCCTTGGGCATCTCCGAACAGACGGCCTTTATCGGACAGCTGCCCTCGACAGATTTGCCGGCCGAGTACCACGAACTTGATGCGCTCGTTTTGCCATCGCTGACCCGCCCCAACTGGAAAGAGCAGTTCGGCCGCGTGCTGGTGGAGGCGATGGCGAGCGGCCTGCCGGTGCTCGGCAGCGACAGCGGCGCCATCCCCGGCGTCATCGGCGACGGGGGTCTCATCGTGCCCGAAGGCGATGTCGAAGGGCTGGCGGCTGCCTTGCGCGAATTGCGTGATCAACCCGCGCTGCGCGCCGAACTGATAGAGAAGGGCAGGGCGCGTTTCCTGGCGCATTTCACCCACGAGCGGATCGCTGAGGCAACGGTCGCTGTATATGCAGAAATATTGAATGCATGATACGGCCGTGATACAATTGTGGTTACACTGTGGACGGAACTCATTTGGGAGCGCGGGGACCGTGCAAAGGCAATCAGTTGCGGAAACGCAGGAAATTCGCATTAATAGACTCGAAGACTTGGCGATGGTTACGTCAAAAAATCAGACAGAAACGCTTCGAATTCTGCAAGAGCAATCCAAGCGTCTTGATGCAGTCGTTGAACGCCTCGACGAACAAGGATTGACTTTGCAAGAGCATACGAAGATTCTGCTAGAGCATACGAAGATTCTGCAAGAGCATTCTAGACTTCTACTTGATCATTCCAAGCGCATCGAAAACCTTGAGAATCTGATGACCCGCGTATTGGAAGAATTAGTCGCCATCAGGGAAATACTTGCGTCGTCACGTGGCATGGGCTTCGCGCCTGAGCCTGAAGACAGCGACTAGCGCCGCCCATTTTCTCTTCGACATAACCGCTTCCCGCTCAAGTCCCCGGCGAAAACTGACGCAACCGCCGTATGAAATCGACGCTCTCCAGTTTGCGCTCCAGCAGATGGGCGATATAACCCAGCATGATTCGCTCGGTGCGACTGTGCTCCCCGGCGGTGACGCGCAGGCTGCTCACCCGCTCCCAGGCATTGGCGCTGCGCTGCAAATGACGCAGCAGCTTCAGCGTGACCATGTCGATCTCAACCAGCCGTGAAGGGACCTGTTGCGCCGCCTCGCGGCTCACCACGCCGCCTTCCTCATGGCTGAAGTATTGCGACTCCGGTTTGAGCGCCGCCCGGCTGATGACGCACTCGCTCAGTTCCGGTCGAAAGCCGACCAGATCGAGCAGCCGCAACTCAAAAAAGCGCGCCGCCAAACGGGGATCGGCCGCCTCGGCGATGCGCTCCAGCGTCTGATGCAGCAGGGTGAAGAGCTCCCCGCCCGCCTCCTCCTCATCAGCGGTGAAGCGATCAAGCAGCTCGGCTGCATAATTGGCGTAGGCGCCCCGCGCCAAATCCTCGCGCAGACCGAGATAGGGCTCGATCAACTCAGCTTGCGTCAGGATGTCGAGGTTGCGTCCGCGATGGATGAGGCAATCGCTGCGGGCGAATAACTCAACATGCCCGCTGACCTTGGCGCTTGGTTTGCGCGCGCCCTTGGCGATGGCGCGGATCTTGCCGCGGACTGGCGTGAACAGGGTCAGCAGCCGGTCCGCTTCACCGAAATCGCGGCGGCTCAGGATGATGGCTTGGGTGCGGAACTGGCGTGGGGGCATGGCACTGTATTCATAGCATGGCGCGATTATGATATACTGTGTGACCGTGCGCAAGCTAGGGGACGGCAATTACGATGAGCGAGACAGTTGAATTCCGACTGCCGCTGGAAGCAATCCGCGCTTATTGCAGGCAGCGCCCGATTAAGCGGCTGTTGCTGTTTGGCTCGGCTCTGCGCGAAGATTTCACACAGGATAGCGACATCGATTTGCTGGTGGAATACGCGCCGGAAGCAGACTTGGATGCCTATGAAATCTTTCGACAGCAAGAGGATTTCAGCGAGATAATTGGGCGGCCGGTGGACCTGGGCGAGCCGCACTCACTCAAGCCCTATATTCGCCAAGAGGTCATCGAAAGCGCCGAGCTGATATACGATGTGAATGGCATTGAACCAGGCAGGAGCAAGCCTATGCCAAAGAAGCCGGACAGAGACCGCCTGCGCCTGCTGGATATGCGGGACGCGGCTGAAGACGCTATTCAATTCGCCACCGGGCGCGCGCGCGCCGATATCGAGAATGACAGGATGCTGAAATCGGCATTGGTGAGAGAAGTCGAAGTCATCGGCGAAGCCGCCAATCATGTCAGCGAAGCAACGAGGGCGTTAGCGCCGGAGATTGACTGGGGAAAAATCATCGGCATGCGCAACAGACTCATCCATGACTATACCAATATCAACCTTGACGTGCTGTGGGATGTCATCACCAATAGGCTGCCGCCGCTCATCACCGAATTGAATCGTCTGATTGAGTCCAAGTATGGAGCGCAAGATGAGTGAATCCGAGAAGAAATGCGCGAATGACAAGAGCGAAATCACCGAAGAAGCGCCCATCATCACATCCCACCAACTGGCGCTAGATGACACGACGCTCAGCTACAAGGCGACCGTGGGCAAGATGCCGCTCAAGGACGAGAAGGATAAAATCGCCGCCCAGATCTTCTACACCGCCTACACCCTGGAGGCGGAGGGCGACCGCGCCGAACGGCCGCTGATCTTCGTCTTCAACGGCGGTCCCGGCTCGGCGTCGATCTGGCTGCACATGGGCGCGCTGGGACCGAAACGCGTCGACATGGGCGATGAAGGCTTCATGCCGCCGCCGCCCTACAAGCTCGTCGACAACGCCCACACCTGGCTAGACCTGGGCGATCTGGTCTTCATTGACCCGGTCGGCACCGGTTACTCGCGGGCCGCCGACCCGGCCGATAATGAGAAATACTGGGGGCTGGAAGAAGACCTGGAAGCCGTGGGCGAGTTCATCCGTCTCTATCTCTCGCGGGAGAAGCGCTGGACCTCGCCCCTGTATCTCGCTGGCGAAAGCTATGGCACCACGCGCGCCGCCGGGCTCGCTGGTCACCTCATCGATCGCGGCATCGCCTTCAATGGCATCGTGCTCATTTCAACGGTGATGAACTTCCAAACCCTGCGCTTCACCAAAGCCAATGACCTGCCCTATACCCTCTATCTGCCCAGCTTCTGTGCCGCCGCTCATTATCACGGGATGCTGGAAGACGCTCTGCAGAAGCGCGACTTGCGCGACCTGCTGCGAGAAGTGGCTGATTGGGCGGAAGCCGATTACACCGTCGCCCTGGCCAAAGGCGATCGCATGAGCGGTGAAGAACGCGCCGAGGTCGCCAAGCGGCTCTCGCGCTACACCGGCTTGTCGCAGCGCTTCATCCTGGGCGCCGATCTGCGCATCAATATCATGAGCTTCTGTAAGGAACTGCTGCGCGATGACAAGCGCGCTGTGGGCCGTCTCGATTCCCGCTTCGTCGGCATCATGGCTTCAGCTGAAGGCGCCACCTTCGATTTCGATCCCTCGATGCACGCCATCACGCCGCCCTATAACGCGGTTTTCAACCAATACGTTCGCGAGCAGCTGGAGTATGAGACGGACCTCAATTACGAAATCCTCAGCTACAAAGTCAACGAAAACTGGAAATACGAAGGCGGTCGCTTTCCCGATACCAGCGAAGGGCTGCGCGCCGCCTTTGCCAAGAATCCCTTCATGCGCGTGCTGGTGGCGCAGGGCTATTATGACCTGGCCACGCCCTTTCAAGCCGCCTACTACTCGCTGGCGCACATGGGATTGGACGCCAGCCTGCGCGACAATATCACCATCACCGAATACGAAGCGGGCCACATGATGTACGTGCACGAGCCATCGCTGGAAAAGCTCAAAGCCGACGCGAGCGCTTTCATCCGCTCTTGAAAGCCAACCGAATCAGTCAGAATAAGTCGCAAGCCAGGTGTTTAGCTTTGCATCTTATCGCTGATCTTAACGCGCTTTAGCCTTGCTTTGGGCAACTTCGGAGTGCGTCTCTTCAGAGGCGGCGCGTTCTTGTCGTCGGCATGCACTCTCTTTGACGTGGGTAGGAAGAGGACATTCTTGGTGTCATCAGTAATTTGAAAGGCTGATTTTGACATGACTGAATATCTCCTTGGTTTCTTTCACTCTACTGTGAGGCAAGCTCTTCCCCACTCTCCAATCGGTCCGAGCACATCGAGAAACACTTGAAACTCATAAATGCCTCTGCCCAGAAACTTTAGACTCGGCATCGCATAAATCATTCGAAATGATGACGACTCGCGAACATCGAATTCTAGCTTGTCCTACCAAATTACCATATCGCCATCTGGCGCCAGAAGCTGAACAATTGCGGGATGTACCTGCCTGTCGCTCTTGAATTCGGCAGTCCAATGCGATACCAGCAGAATCGGTGGATCAAGAGGAACCGATTCACCGTGAACAGGCGGGCGACTCGGTTCAGAGATCCTTAAGCGAGTGAATACGTTGCCCAATCCAATAGTACCATACTGTTGATAATTGACTTCTATACATATCAGTGTCCAGTCTTGACGCATCTGCCTTCAACTCCGTCGTGCTGCAATTCTTACCTACTATTATAGACTATATGCAGTGGCATATCCTAGCTTAAAGCGGCATGACGCCTGCTCCGCCACTGGACATTTTTCCGCGCCATAAGTTTGTGACTATCCGCTCTATTTGGTGAGGATGCCTGTTATGACTCATAATGCCGCATGATGTCCATCCACAAGACCAGCCCGCGCCAGCGCCCAAATCGCTCGTAGCGCGCCTTGATCTCGGCCGCGCTGCCCTTGACGCCGCCATTGTGCCGCTCGGCGAACATGGCATGGGCGGCTGTGTCGATGGCGATTTTGTCGAAATGCCCAACCATGCGCGCGACCGTGCCAGCGGCGTAATCGCCAAATCCTTTCAGCGATTTGACGGCTCGGTAGAAATCGTCCGCTTCCAGCGCGAGCCAAGCCTCCAGGTCGACCTCCCCAGCGGCGACTTTGCGCGCCAGCTCGTACAGGTAGGCGCTGCGGTAGCCGGCGCGCACTTTCGCGGCGAATTCATTGAAGTCCAGGCTCGCGATGCGCTCCGCGCTTGGGAAGGCGTAACAGCCTGCGACCGTGGGGTGGGGCGCGCCCAGCTTGACAAGTTGCCGGCACATATTCACCGTTTGCGCCCAGCTGCAATTGGTCGTCAGCAGCACCTTCGCCAGGTCTTCCCAGAGGCTCGGCGCGATCAATATGCGCCCCCGGCGCTCCGCTTCCAGCCACTTATAGTCCTCATGCGCCCTCATCGCCGCGTAGAATTGGCGCAAGTCCCAATCGACATTGAGCATGGTCTTGACCGCGCGCTGCATCTCATCCGCCTCTTGCGGCGCTGGAGCGGGGCAGTCGGGACTGTTGACCTGAGCGCCGCCCTCAACTGCCCGCATCCGCAGACGCAGCACAGCGCCCGCCGCGCTCTGAATGACGTATGTAAGTGTCCCGCTGCTGCTTTCCCAAGAAAAGGGTGGCAGCATCCGCCAGCCATGGCTGAGCACGGTTCGCTCGAAATCAAATTGTGGCGCTGCCGGGATGACGAAGCCGGTTTCGCTCACGCCGGCATCTTATCCAGCACGTCCTGAATCTGCTGCAAGTGGTTGATGCCATGCTGCGAATAGACGAAAGCCAGCTGCTCAAGGCTCATATCGGCTCGGTCCGGGCTGGAGCCGATGCCGACTTTGCCCCATTCCTCTTCGCTGAGGTTTTCCAGCAAGATCGCCCAGCGCGCCTGCAAGCCTTCCAGCAGCTTCAGGGAATGCTCGATGTCGGCCTCCTTCGCGTCCGGATACTCGGCGATGGCGTTCACATCGTATGCGGTGAACTGAAAGCGCGGGCTTGTCAAAATCAACTTGAAGCGGCGGATGCAGACCATGTGCGTATCGGCCAAATGGTGAATGTTCTGGGCGATCGTCCATTCGGGCGCGTTGTAAGCGGTGGTCAACTGCTCGACGCTCAAGCCGTCTACGAGTTCTCGCAGCTGGGCTGGCAGTTGGCGAATCGCGTCTATCGCCTCGGCTCTGGTTTCCATGGTAATCTTGTCTCCTTGACATCGAATGAATTGATTTCCGCATTGTAATTCGGCTTGCCTGCCAATCCAATTGTCGAAGGTCTATGCAATTTCGTTTATTGCAGATACTTGCGCTGCGCATAGCTCCCCCTCTCCCCTTGTGGGAGAGGGGGCTGGGGGGTGAGGGGTCTGCCGCTCGCAACGTAATCCGGGGCGCACCAATGGCTCGCCCCTACAGCTTCTGCAATGTAGCCAGCCTTGTCTGAAAAACGCCTCTGTGTCCTCGGTGTCCTCGGTGGTAAAACAGGGGCAAACAGTTCGCCTGCGTCAGGCAATTTGCGAAGGGTCTCTCCATGCCACCCAGCCCCGACATCGTCGGCATCGGCGTTTGCACCGTCGACCATCTGGTGACCGTGCCGCGCCTGCCCAATCGGAACGAAAACATGACGGCGATCAGCTATGATCGTCAGCCCGGCGGTTTAGCCGCCATCGCCTTGATGGCCGCGGCTCGGCTCGGCGCGCGCGCCAAAATCATCGCCCGCATCGGTGATGACGACAGCGGAATCTATATTCGCCAAGTCCTGCAGGAAGAAGGCGTCGACGTATCTCAGCTGCTGGTGGAGCCGGGCGGCGAGTCTCAGGTTTCGGTGATCCTGGTGCACGAAGCCTCCGGCGATCGCAGCATCGTCAGCCGCCCGCCGACGGGCAGGCCAGTCTCACCTGGTGAAATCGATCGCGCCGATATCACTTCCGCCCGCGTGCTCTTCATCGATACGCTGAACGACGCCACATTGCAGGCGGCGCGTTGGGCGCAAGACGCGGGCACGAAGGTCTTGCTCGATCCGGCGCTGCCTTATGCCGAGATTAAGCCGCTGCTGCGCTATGTCGATGTGCCGATTGTGCCCGAATACTGGGCGCGCGCCCTCATGCCAAATGAGGCGCCGGCAGCCGTCGCCGAGCGACTCCTCGACGAAGGCGCTGAAATCGCGGTCGTCACACTGGGCGAGCGGGGCGCCGTTGTCGCCTGGGAAGCGGGCACGGAGACTTTCCCCGCCTATCCCGTAGACGTGGTCGATACCACTGGCGCCGGCGACGCCTATCACGGCGCTTTCCTCTACGCCCTGCTGCAAGGTTGGGAGCTGCCGCGAATGGCGCGTTTCGCTTCCGCCGTCGGTTCGATGAACTGCCGCGCCGTGGGCGGGCGCAATGCCTTGCCCACCCGCGCGGAAGTCGATCAATTCTTGGCGGCGGCAAAATCATAACTGGCTTGATTGCGGAAATTCGGGATGATGCGCTGCGCCAAGATCTGCCCCTCGTTAAGATGTGGTATCGGTCGCGAAAGTTTGCAATTTCAACCTGTGCAATCCAGAAAAAGTGATATACTACTTCGCGAACATTGTCGAAAAAGGAGCAGTTGACATGAACAAAGCAGATTTAATCGGTTCAATCGCAGACAAGTCTGGGCTGAGCAGAGCGGATGCCGGCAGAGCGCTGGAAGCATTTACCGATTCTGTGGAGGCTGCGCTGAAGAGCGGCGATCGCGTTTCGCTGGTTGGTTTCGGCTCGTTTTCCGTTGATAAACGCGACGCGCGCACGGGCCGGAATCCTCGCACCGGTGAGGAGATTCAGATCGCTGCCAAGAATGTCGTCAAGTTCAAGCCGGGCGCCGGCTTGTCAAACTCCGTGAACTAATTCCGTTCTTAAGCTTTCGGGATGACAAGCGATTCCAATCCCGCTAACAACTGAAGACTCCCTTTCAGCCTGCTGGACATAAATCGGCAGGCTGTTCTTTTGCCTGGCGTCACGAGCCTTGTAGGGGCGACTTGTCGCGTCGCCCGCAAACGCATTCATTAACTGAGTCGGACGACCAGGTTGGTCGCCCCTGTTTACGTTGCCGGCAGCCAACCCCTCCCCGCGGCCCCCTCCCCGAAGCATCAGGGAGGGGGAGCCAGACTCTGCGAGCCACGAGGTATTTTGCGTGGGCGGTGGCAGAGTCGCGCGCGTATGTCTACAGAATTCGATATTGATCAGATATGTTAATTTGTGTTGCCAATGGCGTAACGTGTGAGCGAACACGGACCGCGGTCAAGCGAGACCGCAATCGCGCAGATAATCCAAACAGCCCGCGAGTTCGGCGGCGTCTTCGCGCTTGGCGCCGGCGGCTTGTCCATCGACCACAAGCCAGCCCCGGTAATCCCGCTTCCGCAGCGCTTGAATAATTTCGGGGAAAGGCAGGCCGCCTCTCCCCGGCAAGCGCATGCCGCGATCTGCCAGATAAAGCACGCTGATCCGCTCCAAATGGGATTCCAAACTGCCGAGCAGATCCGCTTCTTCCAGCGTCATATCGCTCACGCTCGCGGCGATGGTAATCGTGGGATGATGGTCGACGGCGCGGCAAAACAACTCCGCTTGCTCCAAGCGCGTCAGGAAGGCCGTCTTCCCGCTGTTGAGCGGCAGCAGCGCCAGACTGGCATCCATCGCATCGGCCAGATCAGAAAAGCCGCGCAGCAGCCAAATCAGCAGTTCTTTCTGCAGATCCATCGGCGAGGCGAAGGGCGTCAAATCGGGCATGTCGCTGGCGCCAATCTGCGGCGCGAAGGTCACATAGTCCGCTTCGAGATCGAGCGCGCAAGCTAGCGCTTCCCGCAGCCGGTCGTTTGCGCTTTCCCGCCGCGCCCGGTCAGCCGAGACCCAGCCATCTTTTTCGCCCATATTGAGCCCGCTGGCGGCCAAGTCATGCGCCCGCAGCGCCTCGTCGATTGCGTCGATTCGCTCCTCCAACTGGTCGGCCGCGAACTCCACGCCGGCGAAACCCAGCTCGCGCGCCAGCGCCAGCCGCGCCTCCACGGTCTCCCCCGGTAGCAGCGCCTCGCGAATCGCAATCTTGGTCATGCTTCAGCTCGCCACTTTGGGCATGGCATTAAGCGTATCGGCGATCAAGTCATCGGTGTTCAGCCCCTCAGCCTGCCCTTCGAAGTTGAGCAGGATCCGGTGACGCAGGGACGCCGGCGCCACCGCGGCGACATCTTCGTAGGAGACGTTGCTGCGCTCTTCCAGCAGCGCGTTGATCTTCGCGCCGATGATCAAGGCTTGCGCGCCCCGGGGGCTGGCGCCATAACGGGCGTACTGCTTGATCAAAGGCGCGGCGTCGTCGCTGTCCGGGTGGGTGGCGACGATGATGCGCGCCACATATTCGCTGACGTGCGTGGGAATCGGCGTGCTCAGCGCCAGCCGACCCATGCCGATCACCTGCGCGCCATCAGCCACCTTACCCGCTTGCGGCTGCTCAACGCCGGTCGTCCGCTCCAGAATGGTGACCAAATCCCCCACCTCCGGGAAAGGGATGTTGACCTTGAACAAGAAGCGATCCAACTGCGCCTCGGGCAAGGGATAGGTGCCTTCCATCTCCAGCGGGTTCTGCGTCGCTAATACGAAAAAGGGCGCGTCCAGGTCATAGCGCCGCCCGGCGACCGTGACCGTCTTCTCTTGCATCGCTTCCAGCATCGCCGATTGCGTCTTGGGCGTCGCTCGATTGATCTCATCGGCGAGCACCAAATTGGCGAAGATGGGACCAGCCTGAAAGCGGAACTCGCGCCGGCCGTCTTCTGTCTCTTCCAGAATATCGGTGCCGACGATATCCGCCGGCATCAAATCCGGTGTGAATTGGATGCGGGAGAACTTGAGATCCAACACATCGCCCAGCGTACGAATCAGCATGGTCTTTCCCAAGCCGGGCACGCCTTCCAGCAGAGCATGGCCGCCCGCCAGCACGCAGATGACGACGCTGCGCACGACATCGCTTTGCCCGACGATGACCTTGCCCACTTCCGCCTCGATGTCTCGGGCGATCTGGCCGAATTGCTCCAAGCCGATGTCTGCCGATACCGCTTCGCTCATCTAAAGCCGCCTTGTCGCGCTGATGTGATCGTGCCTGTCATTATAAACCGAAAAGAAGGGGCGGCGTGATATGCGACTTTGCGGCGATCGGGTCATTCATCGATTCCAATACTGGTAGTCTCAGTCGTGCCAGTCCAGCAGTGCCAGCGCCGTCGCTTGATCGGCCGCCATGCTGATTCGCGTCTCGCTAGCGCTAATCCGGGCGAAACAATGCGTCGTCTCTCGGCGCCAACAGCGCCCGTCAGAATTCGCTCGGTCATAGCGCAGATCAAGGAAGCGGCGATATGCCCAAGCGAATTCGAATGCGTCCTCGGCGCCATCCCAAACGAGATGCCAGACCCACATCAAGTCGTCGGCCGCGCTGTCCTTATAGATCTGCAGCCGGTCGCCACCCCAGCCGCTCGCTGCTGCAGTGGCGCGTGACGGGCTCAGAATTGTCATCAGGTGCTGGCGCAAGTAGAATTCGCCGACCACGCCATCAAACACTTGGTGTTTGCCCTCGCCGATGATTGCCACGAGGTCGGGCAAACTGACGACGATGGGCGCCTCCCCCGCCAGATAACGCTGCGGATGATAAATCTGCTCGCTGCTCTGGGGCGGGTCGCTGGTGAAGGCTAGATGGACGTGCTCCCAACCGCCATGCTCGACCAGGCTCTCGACAAATGCTCTGCCCTGTTCATAGGGGAAGTTGAACACCGCCTCAATCACCGCCGGCGCCGGCTCAGACCGGCCCGAAACAGTCATCATTTGTTCTGCCTGCCGTATTTGGTAGCTGAGCTGGCGATCGCTCATGCGCGTCAGCAGCCGATCGGCCAGCGCCCACTCGACCGCATCGGCATCCCCTTCAATGAGCGCTTCTGTCGCCAGCGCCAGATCGTAATTGTCGCTTTCCCCGACGCGCTCCCAGATTTGCGTCAAGTCATAATGCTGGTCCTGTATAACATGCATGAACTCATGGGCGTAGAGCAGGCGCTCGAAGATTGCCAGGGTCGCGTACTGCGTCCCGGGCTTGCGCAAGATAGTTATTGCTTCCGCTTCAAACTCGAAATAACCGGCGATATTCCCGCTGAAATACTCCCGAAAGGTTTGCGCCAAATCCAGGTCTGGCGGAATTAACTCGAGCGCGCGGTAGAAGGCGTGCAGACGCTCCATGTCTTCATCGGGCGAGGTCGTTTCTTCGGCGCTCTCGGCGACGATCTGATCACGACTGCGGAAGGTCAGGGTCGTTTCGCGCAGGCGCTCCAACCCGCGGATTTCGCTGACTTCTCTTTCGATTTCGATAATCTGCGCGCGCAGGCGGATCTGCGCCGCGCAAAGCGTGAGCGCGATCAGCAGCAGGAAGGCCACGATGATGATGATGTTGCGCTTGCGCCGGGACATGGCGGCTGCTTCCATTAACGTGTATTAGAGACGTACCAGTCGGAAGTTTAACCGACGCGGCGCGCCCGGCGTAGTCTCCCCGCAAAACACGAATCTGGTAGCCATACTATAATCAGCCTTATGGAGACCAATACGCACGGCAATACAAACGCGGACCGCCACAAGCAGTCAAAGTTCCGGCGCGAAAACTACGCCGTTCTGATGCCCGACGCGCCCAACAAAGACCAGAAGTCGCGCCTTGGCTTCTACATCGACTGGCTCTCCGAAAAGGGCTTGGCCTGGTATCAGCCGGACCTGGGCGCCTACCGCGATTACCTGCTGCATGAGCGCGCGCGCCGCGACAGACTGGGAAACAGCGTGCCCGCGGTACTGTCGCCGCCGACCGTCCTGGCGCATCTGGCGACCATCCGCGGCCGCTATAACCAACTGACGCGCAGCAACGAAGTGCGCGATCTGCTTTACGAATTGGCGAATCCGGAAGACTCCGAAGCCGAGCAGCGCGCGCTGGTCGATGAATTCTTCATTCGCATGATGAACGATCTGCATCCAGCCGCGGCGCCGGTCAAGATCATTGAAGCGCAAGACAGCGCCGATAGCGAGCACCTGCGCCTCAAGCCCTATCAGGTCAGCGCTCTGGTGCAGGCGCCCGGCATCTCCACTCTGCGCGGACTGCGCGATACGGCGCTGATGACCCTGATGGTCTGCAGCGGCATCCGCGCGGCCGAGGCGGCGGAGCTGCGTGTCGACGACTTGCGGCAGCATCTCGGCGGCGAATTGGCCTTACGCGTGCGGGAAGGGAAGGGCGGCAAACAGCGGCTCATCCCCTACGGTCCGCTCGATTGGTGCCTGATGTATGTCGACGCCTGGCTGCGCGAGGCGCAGATCCAAGCCGGGCATGTCTTCCGCGGGATTCGGCGCGGCGGCAAATCGGTGCGCACCAACGGCATTGGCGCCTGGACCGTCAACGACATCATGAATGCCTATCCCATCAGCGTCGATGGGGCGCTGCGCCTGGTCAAGCCGCACGACCTGCGCCGCACCTACGCCCGCAACGCCTACGACTTCGGCATGGACCTCGAGCGCATCCGCCAGAACCTCGGCCATACCAGCTTGGGCACGACGCAAACCTATATTGGCGCGCTCGACGGCCGCGACCGTCATCCGCCCAATATGTTCAGTCCCCCGCACGATTCGCAGAGCCTGGCGCTTTTGACCGGCGCGGCGATTGGATAGGGCAGGATGATAATGCGACACCTGCTAACTATTGTCGTGATTTCGCTCACTGTCGCAGTTTCGCTGGGGCAAGATGAAATCTACTGGCCCGATCATGAAGGCATGACAGGCGCGCGCTGGAGCCCGGACGGGAAATTCATCGCCACCTGGGGCGAGAGTCCGCTGGTGCGGATTTGGCACGATCATGATGGCTCGCTGGCGCTTGAGCTTGACATCAGTGGCGTCACATTTGAACTGCCAAACGGAGAATCTCTGGACATCTCGGAGAGCTTTGCAATTCTCAGCCACTACTGGTCGGATGACAGACAATATATTATCACGTATGTCGTATTACATGATAAATTACGGGACTATTTCAAGCTGGTCTGGAAGGCCGTCAACGGAAAGCTAGTCTATGCTTTATTCGTGGGGTCGTACGTACGTACTGGAAGGGAGTACTGGGCATCCTATCGAGTCGAAGGAAGACGATACTTCAGACGTCAGCATCAGGTTGTGCAGCCAAACGAGCTTGCTGCAAGCTGGTACGAAAACAGAATGACCTTCATCGACATTAGTGCGGACTCGGTTTCCGTCGGTGAGAGCATGGCAACAGTAAATCTCGGAGAAACCGAGCGAGCTACCGACGGATACTGGAATGATACAAACACAGAGTTTTTGCTGCCACCGAGCGCATATGGGTACTGTGCCGACTGTCCTGACTCTGTAAAACTTTATGACATGGACCTAAACTCCGCCACTTTTGGGCGCGTATTGTGGAGTCGAGACGTCTTCAAGGAGTCACATGTGTTCGCCTGGCCAAATGAGCATGACGTGCTGGCGATTCGGATCCTCGACAAGATTGAAGTCTGGGACTTGGATCGCAATTCTGAACAATTTGGCACTAAACTGTTGGACATTGACCTCGAAGGCCCGGAACTACATGCGGTGCATTATGACGTGCGACATAAAAGTCTAATTGTTGGCGATATTCAGGTAGTCAAACAAGAGGGATCTTTAGAAACTTACATACCGTTTCTTTGCCTGGATTACGAATGTACATTGAATATCAGCGTATGGGATGTGGACTTGGAATCGCCGTCATATGGCGAAAGCATCAACATATTAAGCCACCCCTACAAGATATATTTGGCGTCCGATGCAGCCGCCGTAAACGACAATCGAATGCATCTGAATACGTCAAAGACCCAGCTTCACGTGTATTCCGCCGAGAACAAGCCAGGTTCGTTGGACGATCTCGAGTTTACTCTGACGGCCTACGATCTGGAAACGTTTGAGATTGTTGAAGCGACAGACAAGGCGCCAAAACGCGCTGTAGGTCCGGATTGGTTTTGGTCCGCTGCGTTGCATAGAGACTTTGAACATGGATGGAATGTGAATAACTTTTGGGTAAGTCAACACGCGTTTCATCTAGACGGAAAGAAAATTATCTTGCGCGTAAAAGACCACGTAGGCCCAAATGCAGATCGGCTGCGGTGGTTCATAGTGGACACCAAGACCCGCAAATGCTTCGCTCCACCTTTGGGATGGCAGGAGTATAAAGCCGGAGCAGGATGCTAAAGAAGTGAATGATAGTGCGTAAATTAGTCGCTCAAGCGCTCGCGGCCGCCTCGTCCGCGGGAATCTCCAGCTCAATAGCCTGCTTGATCAACTCGCGGAACGATGGCTCCGGCAGCGCGCCCGGCTGCATGAAGATGAGCTTGCCCTGCTTGAAGACGGCTATCGTGGGGATGCTGCGAATCTGAAACGCCTGGCTCAAGCCGGGGTTGGCATCCGTATCGACCTTGACCACGCGGATCTGCCCGGCGTATTCGCCCGCCAGCTTCTCCAGAATTGGGCTCACCTGGCGGCAGGGACCGCACCATTCCGCCCAGAAATCGACGAGCACTGGCAGCTCATGCGAGACCAGAATCGCCTCCTGCTCGAAGGTGGCGTCGCTGATATCCAGCGGCTTGTCGAGGATGGGGTGCGCCGCTTTCTCGTCTTCGATTGCCGCCTCGCGCGCCTCGGGTGGCAGATCGGCGGCGATGGCGCCATTGAGTTGGCTGATGTAATCGGGCAGGTCGCTCGCCCAGGGGCGAGACCGCCGAAACTGTACTTCACCGCGATACAGCCCAATGAGCAGCGCGCGCTTCTGATAATCGAAACGCTCGCTCAACTTGCCATAGACGGTCGGATCCACCAGCCCGAAGACAATGCCGTCTTCTTCGTCAGCGGCTTTGTCAAAAGCCGTCTTGAAGTCTCCCCGCAGCTTGTCGCCGCCATCGGAGATCAGAACCAGCGCCGCCGCGTCGCCGATGTAAGATTTGAAGTTGCTGTCAGTGAGAGATTGAATTGGCATATTTGGCTTTCTTCAATGCTTCGGCTGCTCGCGTCTCTGCTGGGACAGCCTGATACGAGTCTGCCTAAACGAGTCTGAGATATTCGACGTGGTTTTTCATATCCTCAGGCGAGTATGTCTGGTGCATCCATATAAGGAACCGCACCCATGTCCCGATTGAACGCCGGTCTTTTCGGGACCCAAAGACTATACCGGAATGAAAGGCAACTTCCTTAATCAAGTCAAAATAGTCATCGTCCAAGGTGCAAAGAACTCGTCCCATTTCGTCGGCCAGTCGAAAGTGGTGGCGGTCAGAACGACCCTTTAGTCGCAAGCCTTGCACAGTGATAGTGTCGATTCCTCTTCGGTTAAGTTGCTCGGCAATAGCAACGGGCATCAATTCATCGAGGTAAAATCGGAGTCTTCGGTCTTCCATAGCCCATCTTAAAGTGCTTTGCGAAGTTCTCGTCTTGACGTTTCATGTCTTCGTCTATCGCCGCTTTATTGCGCTCATAATACTTGAGGGCAGCGTTGATCTGCTCATGGCTTAAGTCAAAATCATCAGCGATTTCATCCCGTCTGCAATCGAGCTGGATCGCGGTTACGATGTCGGTAACCCGAATGCCCGTCCCTCTAATGCAGGGGCGTCCTCCGCGGACTCCCGGCTTTCTTGTGATGCCCGGTGTCATGATCTCATCCAATTTTTAGCTCCCCACAGGTCTCAAAAACCAAGCGCCCCAATGAGTAGGCTTGCCTGCGCTGCATGACAGCGCGCCACGCGCCACTACACGGACTTTGCTTCGGCGCGCTGTTCCTGGTCTCGTTGTTTCTCTTCTGCTTCCCGCTCAGCGGCGATCTCGGCCTCAATCTGCGCCAGAAACTCTTCGCTGAAATCGGCGGTGACCGTCGGATTGCCGTCATCGTCATACTGGGTGATGCGATAGGTGCCGGGCTTGGCTTTGCCCTGGGCAATTTCAAGTGCCTGCTTTGCGCTTTCAATGAGTCTTTCACCATACTCGGTCATGACAACTACTCCATATACTCCCGTGAAATCGCATTAATGATCGTCCGCAGTTGGTTGACTTCGCCGCGCGTCATGCTGGCTTTGTCGCTCTTGGAGTAGATATCCAACAGAAACACAGGCAGTGCTACCCCACTAAAGAATGTGATGACGCGATAGCTGCCGCTCTTACCTCTCCCTTTCGCGCGAATACGCACCTTTCTGGCGCCACCTGATCCGGGTATTATGACGCCAGCAGAGGGCTGTCGGGCAAAGATTGCCTTAATCTCATCTAGTTCGTCCTCGGTGAGACGCAGCCGCTGCGCCTGCCGAAGATATGATGGCATTTCGACAATCGAATGCAAATCGGTTGTCTCCAATATAACTTACTGGCGGCCTAGAAGCAATTCACGGTTATTAGACTCAGCCCGCCATCCGCTCGATGTATTCCAAACTCTGATGCCGGAAATAGGAATCGTAGAGCGTGGCGTAATGCCCGCCATCAGCCATCAGCGAATCGTGCGTGCCCGACTCGATGATCTCGCCCAGCTCGAGCACGATGATGCGATCGGCGTTTTGAATCGTCGACAGACGATGCGCGATCACAATTGACGTGCGGTCGCCCAGCAGCGTATCCAGCCCCTCTTGTATCAAGGTCTCCGTCAGCGGATCGACGCTCGCCGTCGCCTCGTCCAGGATGAAAATCGCCGGATCTTGCAGCAGCACGCGCGCAATCGCCACCAACTGCCGCTGACCCATCGAGAGATTGTTGCCGCGCTCGCCGACCTGCGTCTCCAGCCCTTCTTGCAGGCTGACCAGCCAATCGCCGCGCCCCACTTGATGCGCCACTTTGATGACTTCTTCGTCCGTAGCCTCCGGCTTGCCATAGCGGATATTGTCCATCACGGTGCCATCGAACAGAAAAGGCGTCTGCGTCACCACGCCCAACTGCGCGCGGTAACTCGACAGGTTAAAGTAGCGGATGTCGGTGCCGTCAATCAGCAGATCGCCTCCCTGATACTCATAGAAGCGGCTGATCAGCTTGGCGATGCTCGATTTGCCCGAGCCGGTATGCCCAACCAGCGCCAGCGTCTCGCCCGGATGAATGCGCAGGCTGAAATCCTTCAGCACCTGTTCGCCTTCGTTGTAATGGAAATCCATGTTGACGAATTCAATCTCGCCCTCGAGTTGATCCACCGGTTCATCGGCTTTCTGCTTGACCAGGGCTTCGGCGTCAATCAAGGCGAAGACGCGCTCGCCAGCAGCCAGACCGAGCTGAAACTGGCTCCAAAAGGACGAGATGCTCGTCAGCGGGAACCAGATCATGCCCATGCCCTGAATGAATAGAAACCACTCGCCCGCCGTCAAGATGCCCTGCTGCGCCATATTGATGCCGAACCAGACCACCGCCGCCACGCCCACGCCGGCAATCGTCACCAGGATGGGGAAGATGCTGCCGAAGACGAAGCCGTTGATCTTCTCAACCTCATACGACTCGTGATTGACCGTCTTGAACTCGTCGTAGATCATTTTCTCGCGGCGAAAGGCTTTGGCCACGCCGATGCCGCTGATCGACTCCTGAATATGCGCGTTGACCGTCGCCAGCTGGCGGCGCGAATTCGTCACCGTGCGCCGCGCCACAGTACGGAACTTCAGCGCGGTGTAGACGATGAAGGGGATGATCGCCATCAGCACCCAGGTCATATTCACGTTGACGGTGAACAGGTAGATAATCAGCAGCACGACCAGCAGCAGTCGGCTCATCAGGTTGATAGTGAGGCGCACAGTCTCGGAGAAAGCCTGCGTATCGGAGAGCACGCGGCTGACCACCTTGCCGGTCGGGTATTGATCGTAGAAGGACATGTCGCGCTCGGTCACGGCGTTGAAGGCGTCCTCGCGCAAGTCCAATGTGACATCGCCCACCGCCTCGGCCGACAGCCACTGGCGGATCATGTTCGCCACCCAGCCGGCGCTCGCCGCGACGCCCAGGATGATCGACGTCGCGATCGGGTCGAATGCCTCGGGATTGAATTGCAATTGGTCCAGCGCTTGCGAGACCACCACCGGCAAAATGAGATCCATCAGCGAACTCAGAAACACCACGCCGCCGACCACAAGCATCTTCCATAGATGCGGCTTAAAGTATCCGAGGATGCGCTTGACCAGTTGCCAGTCGGAATATTGTCGATCGTATTCTTCGGCGTGCAAGCCGTCCATGATGAAGCCCATTACGAACCTCCTCCCGCCGCCAATTGCCTAATCGGCGACTCCACCGCGCCATAACGCGCGAATATCCGCCGATAATGTTCCGAGCTGAGCAGCAGTTCTTCGTGCGAGCCATTCGCGATGGCTCGACCGTTTTCCAAGACGATGATGCGGTCCGCCCAGCGGATCTGCGAGAGCCGATGGGTGATCAATATCGTCGTTCGCCCCTCCTGCGCCCGCCGCATCGCCTTTTGTATCTCGTCTTCGGTCGCGCTGTCGATTGCGCTGGTCGAGTCATCGAGGATGAGAATCCGCGGCTGCCGCAAGAAGGCGCGCGCCAATGCCAGCCGCTGCCGCTGCCCGCCGGACAGGGTCACCCCGCGCTCGCCGATTTCGCTCTCATAGCCGTAGTTGAAGGACATGATGAAGTCGTGCGCCTGGGCTTCTTTCGCCGCGTTTTCGATCGCTTTCGGCCTGGCCTTCTGCACGCCAAACGCGATGTTGTCAGCGATGGAGCGCGAGAATAGAAAGATATCCTGCTCGATCTTGCCCATCTGCGAACGCAGCCGATCCAAATTCCAATCGCGCACATCGACGCCGTCAATCAAAACGCGCCCCTCATCGACATCGTAGGTGCGGCTGACCAGTTGCGTCAGCGTGGACTTGCCCGAGCCGGTCTGCCCGACGATGGCGACCGTTTGCCCCGGCTCGACTTTGAAAGATACGTCCTCCAAGACCGTGCTGCCGTGGAACTTGAAGGTCACGTGGTCGAACTCGATCGCGCCGACCACCTCTGCGCCGTGCCCCGCCAGATTCTCATCGATATCCGAGCGCTGCTCAATCAACTCGAGGATGCGGCGCGCACCGGCGATGCCCAGTTGAATCATGCTGATCGAAAACAGCGAGATAAAGACCGGGAACGAGAGCACCTGCATCAAGCTGGCGACGGCGACGATATCGCCAATGCTGAGGATGCCGCGGCTGTACATATGCAGACAGTGCAGGAAGAAGAATCCGAAGGCGATGCCGAACATGAGCAGGGGCAGATAAGCCGCTTCGATCTTGCCTTGCTGCACGAAGAAGTCACGGAATTTCCAGGCGTTGCGTTTGAACTTCTTGCGCTCTTCAATCTCCTGCGCCGCCACCTTTACGATCTCGATGCCGCTGATCGTCTCCTCCAACCGTGCGCTCAGCGTGCCATATTGCATGCGCTGCTGCATCATCACCGGTTCCAGCCGGCGCATGTAACGGCGCACGACGATGACATAGCAGATGACAAATATGACGGGCACCAGCAGCAATTCCAGATTGATGGCGGCGATATAGAACATCGGCACCGCGAAACCGAGAAACATATCAAAAATGAACATGATGCCCGGGTGAATCACAAAATTGAGCTGCCGCACGTCGTCGGTGGCGCGCGCCATGATATCGCCCACCCGCTGCTGATCATGGAAAGTCTGGCTCTTACCCAGCAGGCTGGCGTAGAGTTCATGCCGCGAATCGCGCTCGACCCGTGTCGACAGAATCACCATCGCCATCGAGCCCAAGAGCGAAAACAGACCGTCCGATACGGACAAGATCAGGACGGCGAGACTGACCGCAATCACCGCTTGCGCGTCCCCGCCCTCAAGGATGACATCCGCGCCGCGGCCAAACATCACGCGCGCCCCCGAAAAGGCGACGTAGGTCAGGGCGAAGGCGAACAAGCCGACGAAGAAATAGAGCTTGTGTTCAAAACAATGCGATATGATCCAGCGCACGGGTCCGCTGCGGTTGTAATCCCGCAAGCCTTCAACGGAAAACTCGCTCTTTTGGTTCAATGTTCTCTCCTGTAACCGGCTGTACATGGAACATTAGTTCAAGGGGAGAGGAATGTACATGACTTGCCCGCGAAACGCAAGGGTGGTATCGCGCTTTCTGACGGAATATGTCCTCTTGATCCTTTCTTGGCGCCCCGACCAGGAAGCGGGTCCCGATCCGGCGATGTGATGAAGAGCTGAATTATCGGTCTTGTTCGCAAACTTCATTCCTACGTTTAGCAAATTAGAGCAATACTGATACCATACACAGACGAGCGTAAATTCTTACGAAAGACTACAGAAAACTAAGAATTCTTCCCGGCCTAAATCCCTTTCCGCCGGGTCGCGCAGACATAGATCTTCGGGGATGGAGTTGGCCACCGGCATCGAACACTTGAGCCAACAAACCTGAAAAATCCGGGCATTATGTCTGTCTTTGTGCAATCCGCATGAAGAATCCTTTACATCAACTGTATAGATTGTATAGACTTAGGGTGATAGTGAAAGGGGGAATTGGCATGGCATCCTTTGGTCCTGGTTTCGCCGAAATGTGTATCGTCATGATGCTCGTCTTGACGATGGCCGGTATATTCTTTGTCACTGTCAGGTCTTTCGCGCCCGGTCGCTTCAAGCCGCCTGGAGAAGAGAAGAACAATTTCCGGCTCGAGACTTAGCGGCGCTCCCGCTGTTGAGCCAATTCGAAAGTGACATCGATACGGCGGACGGGCTTCGGCTCGTCCTTTTGCTTTGCGCGTAAAACAGCGCATATCAAATTGGCGCGGGACCGATTATCATGCGCCCGGTAAACGAATCGCAGAGGACATAGCATGGAAGCCTTGCTCGCTGCCCTGCGCGACGCGGCGAAACTCTGCCGCCTGGTGCAAGAGCGCTATCTCAGCGCCGAAACCAAAACCGCCGGCGATCATTCCGAACCGGTCACCATCGCCGACTACGGCTCGCAGGCGATCATCTGCCGCGCCCTGCAACAGCAGTACCCGGACGATGCCGTGGTCGCCGAAGAATCGAGCGCGCAATTCACGCAATTGGTCTCGGCCGAGCAGCGCGCCCAAATCCTCGCGCTCTTGTCGCAGGTCATGCGCCAAGACCTCAGCGAAGCCGATCTGCTGACTTGGCTCGATTTCGGCGCCGGCCGCGCAGCCGCCCGCACCTGGGTGATCGACCCCATCGACGGCACCAAGGGTTTCCTCGCCCGCCGCCACTATGCCATCGCTTGCGGTCTGCTGTTGGAAGGGCAGGTGGCGGAAGGCATCGTCGCCGCGCCCGGCTATGACGATGGCGCAGGCGCCATGTTCTACACCCGGAACGGCGCGACATTCAGAGCGCCATTAGCCGCCGGCGCCGGCACGCGCGTGACCGTCTCGTCGCGCTCCAAGCCCGAAGAAATCATCGCCGCGCAGAGCTACGAGCGCGCCCACGCCAGCAAATCACGCATGTCGCGTACCCGTGAACTCGCCGGGCTGGGCGGCGCCCGCCTCCTCGAATTGGACAGCATGGAGAAATACGCGCTGGTCGCTTGCGGAGATGCCGATCTGTATATGCGCCTGCCGCGCGAAGGCAGCCGCTATGCTCATAAGATTTGGGATCATGCTGCCGGCGTCGCCTTGGTGCAAGCGGCCGGCGGCACAGTGACCGACCTCGACGGCAGCCCCCTCGATTTCTCCCAAGGCGAGACCCTGCCTAATCCCGGCATGATCATCAGCAACGGCGCGCATCATCAGCGTGTGGTCGAGGCGGTGGGGCGCGTGATGGCGGAGTAGCCTCGCCCGCAGTCGTAGGACGTGCGTAGGTTGAGTCTAGCCCATTCTCCAGCACAATCGAGAAAATGCCTTCAATATGGCTTCAAGGAAGATCCAAATGCGCGTGTTGTTTGCTACAGTCAGCCTGGCACTGTTGATGTCGGTGTGTGGCAGCGCCGCCGCGCAGGAACGGGGCATCGCATTTTCAGTCGCGTGGAGCCCCGATGGTGAAATGATTGCGGTTGGCAGCAAAACTGGAATCTGGTTTTTCGATACGGATTTTAATGAGATTGGCTACCTTGATCTGCGAATCAATGACCAAAAGTGGACTTGGCCTATTTCGTTGCGCTGGAATCCTGACGGCGACTTGCTTGCCGTCGGCTTTCCCGTGGTAGGCGATGACGGCGGTGATATCCAGATAATTGAAGTAAGCAAACGCGAGGTCATTACAAGAATCAACGTCGGGGATTGGGGAGAGCGGCTGTGGAGCGAAGTCGTTTGGCATCCAACAAGAAACCTTATTGCTGCAGGTGGCTACTCGCGTAAAGCCTTCATTTGGGATGCCCTGACTGGTGAGGCGATATTTGAATTTGAGGAAAGTGCCGGGAAAGCTGGCTGGACGTGGAATTCAACGTTGTGGGTTTGCTGGCTTGCGGAAAGCGTCCTTGTCATCGTAACGCAGTGGGAAACTTACGTCGTAGATGTCGAAGAAGGCTTAACGCTCCACGCATTGCAGCCCGAATCCCCATTGGGTGGCACAAGTTGCTACTACATGAAGAGAATGATCGAACGCTGCGGAGAGTCCGCCTATATCGAGAGTTGCGACACGACCAGGCCAGGCACTATTTGGCAAGCGCTTTCTGAAGTCTTTCGCGACGCGCCTGCATCTTGGGGTCCCTACGATGTCCATGACTTGGAGTATTCTCCGGATGGGCGTACATTGGCAACAATCGCGGAGGGTTGCCTCATCCGTTTGACCGACGTACGCACAGGTCAATTGCTGGCGGAAATCTCAGGAGGGATCATCGTGACACAGGATGGAATGGTGAATCCCTTCCGCGATTCGCTGGCGTGGCGCCCGGACAGTAGCCAGTTTGCGGCAGTTGGCCAATTTGGCGGTATCAGCGTCTGGGACGCCGTGTCGTACGAATTGATTCGGCGATTTGAAGGATTTGAGCTGAGCTATGAAGAGACTTCGTCAGTCTATCTCAAAAATCTAGAGGGAGACGCCTTAGAGTGGTTTAATGCTCTTAAAGCGCGCTGCGTCGATGGTCTGAAATCGGGACGCGTGAGAATCATACCGCTGACCGAAGCGAATGTAAGTCCGCACAAAAAGTAAGAGTACTAAGCAGCCCCGACCGCTCACACCACAACCCGCTGCCGCCGCCGCGCCGCGATCAGCCCGGCATAGACCTCGATCAGCTCATCCATGATCGCCTCCCAGGACTGCCCCTCGGCGTAAGCGCGCGCTTGCTGCCCCATCCAGCGCCTGTTCTCCTGATTGCTCGCGATTTTCCGCACACCCTCCAGCAGCATCGCCCTATCGCCGCTCTCGAAGCTGTAGCCGTTCTCGCCCTCTTGGACCATATCAGCGACGCCGCCCACCCGCGCCGCGGCGACCGGCAAGCCCGCCGCCATCGCCTCGATCACAACCAGCCCAAAGGTCTCCAGCCGCGAAGGGAAAACGAAGATATCGGCGCTGGCATAAGCCTGTGACAGCCGCTCGCCGCGCAAATAGCCCATGAACTTCACCGGCAAGTCGGCGTAATAGCGCTGCAGTTGGGCGCGCGCCGGACCATCGCCAACCAGCGCCAGCCGCGTATTCGGCAGCGCCTCCAGCGTGGGCCGAATATGCTCGATCTGCTTCTCGTCCGATAGCCGACCGACGTAGAGCAGCAGCGTCGATTCCGGATTGCCTTCGGTCATCACCTCGCGCATCGCCGTCGAGCGAAAGCGGGGATGGAAAGCCTCGGCATCGACGCCACGCCGCCACAAGCCGACATTGGCGATGCCCAGGCGCCGCATCTGCCGCTGCACCAGCCTAGACGGCGCCAGGCTGTAATCGGCCCAGTTGAAGACGCTCTTGGTCAACTCGTCGATCAGCGGGCGCGTGAAGCCCAAATCGACGGCGCCGAGGCGGAATTGTGGCGCCAGCCGCGCGTAATCCAGATGGAAGGAGCTGACCGTCGGCACATCCATCCACTTCAGCATCATCATCGTCGGGATGCCCGTCATCACCGGATGAAAGAGATGCGCGACATCCGGCTGGAAGGCGGCCAGATCGCGATAAAGCGAAAAGGTGGCGAAGCCGAGGCGCGCCTCCGGATACAAGGGGAATGACAGGCTCGGCAGGCTGAGGACTGGCACATCATTGTAGCTGGCGCCTTCGCCATAACGCGGGGCGATCACCAGCGCCTCAATCCCGCGCTGCGACAGGTGATCCAGCAGGAGGCAAGCCACCTTGACAATGCCGTCCACCTTGGGCAGGAAGGTCTCGCTGATAATCGCGACCCGCATTTTGCGCTCCCAGAGACCAAATCAACATATTTTTAACATATTTGCCGCTCGCTGGCACATCGCCCAATGATGCAGGATAAGCTGGCGGCGCTCGGTTCTGAGTGGCCAGGCGCTGAGCCCGCTTGGGTCAACATCCCCGCGTGTTATAATGGCGGCAGGCAAATTGACGCCGAGGGACGAAAATGGCGATCGAACGCGTTGACAGCTTCCCCCGTCCGCACAAATTTACCGTTGAGGAGTATTTCGCTTTTGAGGAAAGAAGCGAGTTTAAGCACGAATATATCGATGGCGTGATTTACGATTGGGGCGATCCCGATCCGAACGATCCCGTCCACCCCGATTATGTGCCGGGCTATCCCATGCCGCATCTCTTCACCGTTGAGGAGTATCTCGCCTTTGAAAACGAGAGCGAGTTCAAACATGAATTCATTGATGGAGTCATCTACGACATGACCGGCGGAACCAGCAATCACAGTGAAATCGCGGTCAATATGATTGTCGCTATAGGAATGCAGATTCGTGATACCAATTGCTCCCTGCGCACCGGGGATATGCGCCTAAAGATCCGCCAAGGCGTCTATGTCTACCCGGACTTTTGCGCCGTGTGCGGAAAAGGGCAATACGAAGACGGCAGGCGGGTCCTGCTCAATCCGATTCTGGCGGTGGAAGTGCTCTCACCGACCACAGCAAATTACGACCGCAGCACCAAGCTTAGGTATTATCAATCGCTGCCCAGCCTGCGCGGCTGCCTCATTGTTGACCAATACGGCGTCCAGGTCGACGCTTATACTCGCGCAAATGGCAGTTGGCTGCATCAAGCCTACAGCTCCATCGACGATGTCATCCCGCTTGACATGATCGGCTGCCACTTGCCGCTGTCCGAGGTGTACCGCGGCATCGTTTTCTCCGAAGACTAATCGCCAAATCTGGCAGCAAGGCATTGATGGCCGCCGAAGCGAAACCGCAGAACCTGATTGAGGTTGACGACCGTTCGCCGATGGATGTGCTGCCCTATTGGGCGCGCGCCACCAACCCGATCGTGCGGCGTCATCTGGGCTTGTACTGGCGCACGCTGCCGCCGGAATTCGAACCGATCTTCTATGTCTGCGGCTTCTGGACGCTGGCGCTGCTCGCCGGCATCGTCTTCCCCTTCGTCACCGATCTCGCCACCACCGTCATCGTCGTCTCGGTGCTGGTGGTCCCGGTCGGCATGATCTTTTACGTACGCGCGCTCTGCTCCATCGCCGCCAACTCGGCGGCCGCCATGGCTGACGAAATCCGCAACAATACCATGCAGTTGCTGATGTCGACGCCGATGTCGCTGGAGCAGATTTTTCTGGGCAAAGTGGCTTCCGCCATCTGGCGCAAGATGGACGATCTCATCCTGATTGTGCAGGGCGCGGCCATCTTTGGTCCGCCCCTGATCATCATGCACTACGCCGGCTTGTTCCCCCTGCGCGAATCGGGTCCAGTCACCTATATCCTGATCATCACCATGTCCTTTACCGCGCTCATTCGCCTCGTGCTGGAGCCGTTGATGTTCGGCATGGTCGGCGTCGGCATTGGCGCCTTCGTGCCTTTCCGCGCCATCGCTATGACTTCATCGGTGGCTTGGGTGCTTTTTTACTTTCTGCTGATCAACATGCTGCAGCAGTTGAACTTGCAGTATCTGACGGCGGCGCTGGATGGGGCGCGCGACGCGTCCGAACTGGCTGCGCAGGCGGCGAATATGCGGCTGGCGCTGGCAATGGGCATGACAATCGCGATTGAGCTGGCGCTGCCGCTGCTGTTGCCCTACGCGCTGATTCGATTGGTCAGCGGGCTGCTGGCGCGTCAGCTAAGGGAGAGTTGACTCGTGCGCGAGTGGCGATTCAAGGGGGCGGTAGTCCTTTCACTCCAGCCAAACGGGATTCGTCCAGGCGCGACCGCCCACCTCATCCCGCACTGTCACGCGCAGCCAGCGCGATTCCACCTTGCTCAAATCAAACTCGGCGCTCCGCAGCCCCGCGCCGCTGAGGATCAGCGCGCCCGCGCTCTCACCGCTGACCAGGATCTGCCGCGCCGGCGAGCACTCGACCAAGAGCCTATCGCGCCCCCGAAACTCAACACAGTGCAGTTGGGGTCCCGTGCTCGCGTAATAATGCCCGGCTTTGAGCGCCCGCAAAAGCGCGTCGGGCGTCAGCGCTTCCGCCTTGACCTGAACCCAGCCGCGCATGAAGTCGTTCGATCCCGGGGCCGCATGCACATCATCAACGGCGATTGCGCCCACCCGATGCCCCCGATGCAGCAGCATATCAATAAAGTGCCAGCTGTAACCGCGGTCGCTCTCCGCGTCACAGCCGCCGTTATAACACTCGACCGCGTCGGCGGCGTCCAGCGTTTCAAAGTCGGCCACGGTAAAGGCATACCAGTTGGGGTGGGTCGCCGCTACGAATGCGCCCGCTTCCATCGCGCGCCGGGCGACGCTGGCGCCGGTATCGCCCTCGCGCAGCGTCTCGAAATCCAGCGGCAAGCCGACTGCCAGCAGGTGCCAAGCCGAGCCGGACTCGATCTGCCCCGGATGCAGCTCAGCGCCGAGCAGCGTGGTGAACTCGTTGCTGCGGAATTCGCGCGTGTCGCTGATATCAAAGCCATGGTCTTCGGTGCAGTGGTCAGTCAGCGCAACGAAGTCGTAGCCGTTCTGGCGATATTGACGGATGTACTCGGCCGGCGTCCAACGGCCGTCCGAGTTGGTGGAGTGCCCGTGCAGGTTGCCGCGGTAGAAGCGTCCCGGCTGGGTGAAGGGTAGGGTGGAGGGTGTCAAGGTGGTTTAGCCTTTCTGCTGCAAACAAGGTTTACACCAATTATTGTACTGACATCGGCTGGTAGCGGCTTGCTGGCGCGCAAGTTGCGGGCGAGTTGATTTTCTCCCTTGCGCAGCGCTTCAGGCAAGCCATAGCCACCGTCACCCCAGCCAAAGCGGATTCGTCCAGGCGCGCCCGCCCGCCTCATCCCGCACCGTCACCCGCAGCCAGCGCGATTCCACCTCGCTTAAATCGAACTCGGCTTCGGTCAGCCAGGCGCCACTGATCCGCAAAGCGCCCGCGCTCTCGCCGGTGACATAGATGTATGACGCCGGCGAGCACTCGACCACCAGCTTCTCGCGCCCAAGAAACTCGACATTGTGGAGCTTCGCGCCCGTGCTCGAATAATAATGCCCCGCCTTGAGCGCCCCGAGCAACGACTCGGGCGTTAGCGCATCGGATTTGACGTATACCCAGCCGCGCATGAAATCATTCACGCGTGGGCGCGCATGGGTGTCATCGGTCGCGATTGCGCCGACGCGATGCCCGCGATGCAGCAGCATGTCGATGAAATGCCAACTGAGGCCGCGGTCGCTGTCGTAATCGGAAACGCCATTGTAGCACTCGACTGCGTGCACCGCGTCCAGTGTCTCGACGTCGGCCACCGTCAGCGCGAACCAGTTGGGATGGGGCACAGCCACGAATGCGCCCGCTTCAATTGCGCGTCGGGCGACGCTCGCGCCGGTGTCGCCCTCGCGCTGCGTCTCAAAATCCAGCGGCAATCCGACCGCGAGCAAATGCCAGGGACCGCCCGATTCGATCTGACCCGGATGCAGCTCGGCGCCGATCAGCGGGGTGAACTCGTCGCTGCGGAACTCACGCGTATCGCTGATATCAAAGCCATGGTCTTCGGTGCAGTGGTCAGTCAGCGCAACGAAGT